>DATBBQ010000157.1:0-51886 GCA_036270915.1 Steroidobacteraceae bacterium | reverse complement strand
CGATGCCTTCGTCGCCGCGAGCGGTACCGGTGGCACGTTCGCCGGGGTCGCGCAGTACCTGAAGACACGCCGCGCGGCGATCCGCTGCGTGCTCGCGGACCCGCCGGGCAGCAGCCTGTACGCCTGGGTGCGCGGCGGCACGCTCGCCGCCACCGGCGGCGGCTCAATCACCGAGGGCATCGGTATCGGCCGCATCACCGCGAATCTCAAGGACGCGCCGGTGGATGACGCCGTGCACGTCGAGGACGCCGACACGGTGCGCTACGTCTACCGGCTGCTGCGCGAAGAGGGCCTGTTCCTGGGCAGCACGAGCGGCATCAACGTGGCCGCCGCCGTGCAGGTCGCGCGCGAGCTCGGCCCGGGGCACACCGTCGTCACCGTACTGTGCGACGGCGGCGCCAAGTACCAGTCGCGCCTCTTCAACCGCGCCTGGCTCGAGGAGAAGGGGCTCGCCGCCTACGCCAGCGAGTCCGCGCCGCCGCCGAATCTCGCCCTGCGCGCCGCGCTCGTCGCCTGAGCTGCCGCGCGCGCGGCGGGGCTGGTCCTGCGCGACCGTCCCGTGAGAAAGTGCTCCGGTGAGTATCCCACCGGCGACGCGGCGCGATGCTGGGTGACGCGGAGCTGCAGGCGCTGCGCCTGAGCCTGGAGGTCGCCCTGCGCAGCGTCGTCTTCACGCTGCCGCTCGCGGTCCTCATCGCCTGGCTCCTGACGCGTGCGCGCTTTCCGGGCCGCACGCTGTTCGACGCCTTCGTGCACCTGCCGCTCGTGCTGCCGCCGGTGGCGGTCGGCTACGTGCTCCTGCTGCTCTTCGGCGCGCGCGGCGTGCTCGGCGGCTGGCTCAAGGCGCACCTGGGGATCGAGCTCGCCTTCACCACCGCCGGCGCCGCGCTCGCGACCGCCGTCATGACCTTTCCGCTCATGGTGCGCGCCATCCGACTCTCGCTGGATAACGTCGACCGCGGACTGGAGCAGGCGGCGCGCACGCTCGGCGCGCGGCCCCTCGACCGCTTCTTCTCCATCACCCTGCCCCTCATCCTCCCCGGCATCCTCGCCGGGGCGGTCACCGCCTTCGCCGCGGGGCTCGGGGAGTTCGGCGCCGTCATCACCTTCGCGTCCAATGTGCCGGGTGTGACCCGTACCCTGCCGCTCGCGCTCTATACCGCCATGCAGTCCCCGGGCGGAGATGCGCTGGCACTGCGACTCGCGATCCTGTCCTTCGCCCTCGGGCTCGGCGGGCTCCTGGCCGCGGAACTGCTCACGCGGCGCGTGCGCCGGCTCCTCGGCCGCTGAGACGGTCCGGCAGCCACGTGTTGGCGACGGCGCCGTTGCCTTGACGGCGCGCGCGCCCGCACGGTATACGCGCTCTCAGGGAGGTCTATTGCGCGTACCCGACGAGAACGCCGCAGGATGCTCGGCGTGCCCGGCACGCCGCTAGGTTTGCCGCGCCGCACCATCAAGAGCCGAGCGGCGCGCGCCCGGCGCGCGCCTTAGGCTGCCTTGCTGCACGTCCAGGTCGTAAAGCGCCTGGGGGACTTCGTCCTCGAGGCCCTGATCAGCGCACCCACTCCGGGTGTGATCGCCCTCTTCGGCCGCTCCGGCAGCGGCAAGACGACACTCGTCAACATCATCTCGGGCCTGCTCGCGCCCGAGCGCGGCGACGTGCGCCTCGACGGGGAGGTGCTCACCGATACGCTCACCGGGGTCGCAGTCCCGGTCGAGGCGCGGCGCATCGGCTATGTCTTCCAGGACGCGCGGCTGTTTCCTCATCTGAGCGTCGAGGGGAACCTGCGCTACGGGCAGAAGCGCGCGCGCGAGGTGCCGCATACCATCGGCTTCGCCGAGGTCGTGGAGCTGCTCGGCCTGACGGGCCTGCTCGCGCGTCGGCCGCAGCAGCTCTCGGGGGGAGAGCGGCAGCGGGTGGCCCTCGGACGGGCGCTCCTCTCACAGCCGCGCCTGCTGCTCCTCGATGAGCCGCTCGCCTCGCTCGACCTCGCGCGCCGTGAGGAAGTGCTGCCGTACCTCGAGGCGCTGCGCGACCAGCTCGCGATCCCGATGGTGTACGTGAGCCACGAGTTCGACGAGGTGCTGCGCCTCGCCACGCACCTGGTGCTGCTCGCCGACGGCAAGGTGCTCGCCGAAGGGCCCGTGCACGAGGTGAGCCTGCGTCCGCAGCTGCAGTCCATCATCGGCGCCGACCAGGTGGGTGCGGTCGTCGACGGCGTCGTCACGCGCCTCGACGCCCCACACGGCATCGCCCAGCTCGCCGTCGGCTCCGGCACGCTGCAGCTGTCCCTGCGCGACACGCATCCGGGCGCGCGCGTGCGCCTGCACGTGCTGGCGCGCGACGTCATCCTCGCGACGCAGCCGGTGCAGGGGGTGAGCGTGCGCAATGCGCTCGCGAGCACCGTGATCGCCGTGCATCCGGATGACACCGGGATGGTGCTCGTGACGGTCGACGTCGGCGGGGCGCTGCTGCTCGCGCGTATCACGCACGCCGCGCTCGGGGCGCTCAACCTGCGCGCCGGGGACGCCGTGTGGACGCTCATCAAGGCCGCCTCGACCCGCGGCCACGCCTACCGCCTGCCCCCCCTCTAGCGCGGGGTCAGCCGTCCGGCAGCAGCCGCTCGCTCACCATCGTGAGGACGTCGTAGCTGGCCACCGCCTCCCCGTCCTGGTTGCTGATGACGGTGTCCCAGCGCACCTCGCCGTAGCCGGCTCCCGCGCGCAGGGATTTTTCCTTGCAGGTGAGACGCACTCGGATGCGCTCGCCCGGCTTGACCGGCTTGGTGAAGCGCAGCGCGTCGATGCCGTAGTTCGCGAGCACCGGTCCGATCGGCGGGTCGACGAACAGCCCCGCCGCCGCGGAAATCAGGAAGTAGCCGTGGGCGACGCGCCCGCCGAAGAGCGGGTTGCGCGCCGCCTGCGCCTCGTCCATGTGCGCGTAGAAGTGGTCCCCGGACAGGTCGGCGAAGCGCTCGATGTCCGCGACCGTCACGGCGCGCTCCCCGGAGTGGAACGTATCGCCGATCGCGAGCTCACCGAAGGGCTTGCGGAACGGGTGCTCGCCCGGGTCGCGCTCGCGCGCGCCGCGGGTCCAGCGCCCGGTGACCGCCGTGATCAGGTCGGGCGTGCCCTGCACGGCGGTACGCTGCATGTAGTGCATGAGCCCGCGGATGCCACCCATCTCCTCCCCGCCGCCGGCACGCCCGGGGCCGCCGTGCACCAGATGCGGGAGCGGTGAGCCGTGACCGGTGGACTCCTTGGCGCAGTCGCGGTTCACGACGACGATCCGTCCGTGATACGGGGCGAGCCCGAGGACGAGACGCGCGGCGCTCGCATCGTCGGCGCTGAACACGGAAGCCGCCAGACTCCCCTCCCCACGCCGCGCGAGCGCGACGGCGCCGTCGAGGTCCTGGTAGCGCATCAGCGTGCACACCGGCCCGAACGCCTCCACCGCGTGCACGGCGCGCGCCCCGGCGACGTCGCGGCAGTCGAGCAGCGTCGGGGCGATGAAGGCGCCGCGGTCGGCGTCGGCGCCGAGCGGTGTCGGCTTGTCGGGGCCGCCGAAGACCACCTCGGCCTCACGCTGCAGGCGCGCCAGCTGCTCGAGCACCTCGCGGCGCTGGCTCAGGGAAGCCAGCGGTCCCATGCGCACCTCGGCCAGCCGCGGATCGCCGACCACGATCTTGCCGAGCGCCTCGCGCAGCGCCGCGAGCACCGCCGCGGCGTGCGCGGCGGGCACGATGGCCTTGCGGATGGCGGTGCATTTCTGCCCGGCCTTCACGGTCATCTCGCGCACGACCTCGCGCACGAACAGGTCAAGCTCCGGCGTGCCGGGTCCGGCGTCGGGACCCAGGATCGAGGAGTTGAGCGAATCGGTCTCGGCGGTGAAGCGCACCGAGTTCCCCATCACCGTCGGATGCTGGCGCAGTTTGAGCGCCGTGGCCGCCGAGCCGGTGAAGGACACGACGTCCTGGCAGGTGAGGTGCGCGAACAGATCGCCGACCGAGCCGCAGATGAGCTGTACGGCGCCCTCGGGCAGGATCCCCGAGGCGATGATGGCGCGGAACACCCGCTCGGTGAGGTACGCGGTCTGGGTGGCGGGCTTGACGATCGCCGGCACGCCGGCGAGCAACGTCGGCGCGAGCTTCTCGAGCATCCCCCAGACCGGAAAGTTGAAGGCGTTGATGTGCAGCGCCGCCCCCTCGAGCGGCACGCAGATGTGCTGGCCGACGAAGCTGCCGGCCTTGGAGAGCGCCTCCAGCGAGCCGTCCACGTACACCTTCGCGTTCGGCAGCTCGCGCGTACCCTTGCTCGCATACACGAAGAGCGTCGCGATGCCGCCGTCGATGTCGATCCACGAGTCGCTCTTGGTGGCCCCGGTGGCGTAGGAGAGTTGGTAGAACTCCTCCTTGCGCTCACCGAGGTGCTTGGCGAGCGCCTTGAGCATCCCGGCGCGCTCGTGGAACGTGAGACGCCTGAGGTTCCTGCCCCCGACCTCGCGCGCGAAGGCGAGCAGCGCTGCGTGGTCGAGCCCGTCGGCGCTGGCGTGCGCGATCACCTCGCCGGTGGTCGCATCCCGCAGCGCGACCCCCTGGCCGCTGCCGTTCTGCCACCGTCCGCCCACAAAGCTCTCAAGCTGCATATCGCTCACTCCGGGTCGACGAGGCGCCCGTCGATGCGGTACGAGCGCCCGCGAAAGAGCGCCACGCGCTCGCCGCGCTGATTGATCACCGTGATCTCGTAGATGCCGTTCCTGCGGCTGCGCCACAGCTCATGCGCCTCGGCCGTGAGCTCGTCCCCGGTGCGTGCCGGGGCAAGGAAGTCGATCGAGCCGCCCGCTGCGACGGTGGCGTCGTTGTAGGAATTGCAGGCGAACGCGAAGGCGCTGTCGGCGAGCGCGAACACCAGTCCCCCGTGACAGATGTCGTGGCCGTTCACCATGTCGGCTCGCACGCGCATGCTGACGCGCGCACGCCCCGGTGCGACCTCGACGAGTTGCATGCCGAGCGCCTGCGAGGCCTTGTCCTGCGCGTAGAGTGCCCCCGCGGCGCGCTCGGCGAGGTGCTGCGCGGCGGGGTCGGCGGCCTCCCCGTCCGGGGACTTCGCGCGCTCCATGCGCTCAGCGGCCGCTGAAGCGCGGCGTGCGCTTCTCGCGGAAGGCGGCCACCCCTTCGGCATAGTCGGCGCTGCGGCCGAGCTCGCCCTGGTAGTCGCGCTCGACGTTCAGCTGCTGCTCGAGGGTGCGCGAGAGGCCCTCGTAGATCGCCAGCTTGGTGCGCGCCAGGGCACGCGTCGGAGCCGAGGCGAACTGCAGCGCGAGGGCCTCCACGGTCGCGGTGAGCTCGGTGTCCTCGACGCAGCTCCAGATGAGGCCCCAGGCGGCGGCCTGCTCCGCCGACAACTTCTCGCCGAGTAACGCGAGTCCCAGCGCGCGCGCCGTACCCACGAGGCGCGGCAGGAACCAGGTGCCGCCGGTGTCCGGGACCAGGGCGAGCTTGGCGAAGGCCTGCACGAAGCTCGCCGAGCGCGCCGCGATCACCAGGTCGCAGGCGAGCGCAATGTTGGCGCCGGCGCCGGCCGCGACCCCGTTGACGGCGGCGATGACCGGCAGCGGCAGCGCCCGCAGCGCGAGCACGAGGGGCTTGTAGTGCCGCTCGATGGAGTCGGCGAGATCCGGCGCCGCCGAGCCGGGCGCCACGGCGCGGTCGTTGAGGTCCTGACCGGCGCAGAAGCCGCGGCCACTGCCCGTGAGGACCAGCACGCGCGCCGCGGGAGGCTTGAGCGTGCCGAGCGCGGCGCGCACCTCCTGGTGCATCTGCGTGTTGAAGCTGTTCAGCCGCTCGGGGCGGTTCAGCGTGAGGCGCGCGATTCCCTCGTTCACCTCGAAGAGAATGGTCTCGTAGCCCACGTGCTTCCTCCTGCCGCGCTCACTTCTCGTCGTAGTCGAGCTCGAGTTCGCGGCTCGTGACCCGTGACTGGCAGGCCAGTATGTACCCTTGCGCCACCTCCCAGTCCTCGAGTGCGTAGTTCTGCGCCATCTCCACGGTGCCGGAGAGCACCTTGGTGCGGCACGTGGAACACACGCCGGCACGGCAGGAGAACGGCAGCTCGAGCCCCGCGCGTGCCGCGGCATCCAGCACCGTCTCCCCGTCCATCTTCATGCTGAACGTGCGGCGCCGGCCGTCCATGAGCACGCTCACGTGCGCCTCCCCGCTCGCGGCAGCGGGCGCGGCCGGCGCCTCGGGCGCGGCGGGTGCGGGGGCGGCGCTCAGGCCCGCCGTCGTGAAGTGCTCGCCGTGCACGCGGCCCGGCTCCACGCCGAGCTCGCGCAGCGTGCCGCTGACCGCCTCGATCATGTCCCCGGGTCCGCACACGAAGTACTCGCGCACCGAGGCCGGCTCGAACAGCTTTCCGGCGAGCGCCGTGATGCGCGCGGCATCGATGCGGCCGTTGAAGAGCTCGGCCTCCTGCGGCTCGCGGCTCATGAGGAAGTGCAGCGCGAGGCGGGCCATGTACCGGTCCTTGAGCGCCTGCAGCTCCTCGAGGCACATGGTGCGCGAGCTCGCGGTATTGCCGTAGAAGAGGATGACGCGGGCGTCCGAGCGCTGCAGCAGCGTGCGCACGATCGCGAGGACGGGCGTGATGCCGCACCCGGCCGCGAAGGCGACGTAGGTCGCCCCGGGGTCGAGCGGCTCGTGCGGCGTGAAGCTGCCGTTCGGTGGCAGCACCTCGAGGGTGTCCCCGGTACGCAGCTCGTGCGCTAGGTGCGCGGACATCTTGCCGTGCGCGTGCACGCGCGGGGCGATGCGCAGCGGCCACTCCCCGGGAGCGTTCAGGAGCGAGTAGGTGCGGCGCTCCTCGGCGCCGCCGAGCTGTGCGCGCAGCACCACGTGCTGGCCGGCGCGCCCCAGGTACTCACCGCGCAGCGCCTCGGGCACGTCCAGGGCGATCGTGACCGCGTCCTCGCAGTCGGCGCTGACGCTGAGCACCTTGAGCGCGCGGAATTTCAGCATCTCAGATGCACTTGAAGTAGTCGAAGGGCTCGCGGCAGCTGGTGCAGCGATAGTGCGCCTTGCAGGGCGTCGAGCCGAATTCGCTCAGCCGTTCACTCGCGCGGCTGCCGCAGCGCGGGCACGTGACCGGCGGCGCGCCCCTGAGCTGGCGCGCCGAGGCGACCGGCTCCTGCGGGGGGGCGATGCCGAAGGCGCGCAGCTTCTGCCGCCCCGCCTCGCTCAGCCAGTCGCTCGTCCAGGGCGGGGACAGGACCTCCTCGAGCAGCGCGTCCGCGTGGCCGTGCTGGTCGAGCTGCTCGCGCACCGCCACGCGGATCGCCTCCGTCGCGGGACACCCGGAGTAGGTCGGCGTGAGGCCGACGTGCAGCCGCCCGTCCTGCTCCGCGCGCACGTAGCGCACGACGCCGAGCTCGACGATGCTCAGTACCGGAATCTCGGGGTCGGGAACGCCTGCCAGCAGCCCCCAGACGGCGCGCTCGCGCTCCGGGGCGAGGCGTTCGAGGGGGACGGAGGGCACCGACACGCTCCTCACCACCGCGCGCCCGGGTAGGTGCGTGGCAGGTGCTGCATCTCCGCGAGCAGGTGGCCGAGGTGCTCGCTGTGTATGCCGCGCTTGCCGTGCCAGGCGTAGGGCTCGCTCACGGGGCGGCGGAGTCTTGCGGCCGCGAGGTCCTCGTCGATGAGCGCGGACCAGCGCGGCGCGAGCGCCGCGAGGTCGGGCGCGATGCCGCCCGCCTGCATCCGCGTGTCGACCTCGTCGGCGGCGAAGAACTCGGCGGTGAAGCGCCACAGCTCATCGAGCGCGCGCTGTGCGCGTTGCGCGCTCTCCTGCGTACCGTCGCCGAGGCGCATCAGCCAGCCGGCGCTGAAGCGGTGGTGGTAGCGCGTCTCCTTCAGCGCCTTCTCGGCGATCGCCGCGAGCCGCGCGTCGCTCGAGGCACGCAGGGCCTCATAGATCTGCAGCTGCCAGCTGTCGATGAGCCACTGGCGCACGATGGTCTGGGCGAAGTCCCCGTTCGGCTGCTCGGCGAGGGTGAGGTTCAGGAACTCGGGTGCGTCGCGCAGGAACGCGAGGCGGTCCTCGTCGCGTCCGTGCCCCTCGAGCTCACCGGCATAGGTGAGGAACAGGCGCGCCTGGCCGATGAGGTCGAGCCCGAGATTGGCGAGCCCGAGGTCCTCCTCGAGCGCCGGGGCGTGCCCGATCCACTCCCCGAGGCGCTGGCCGAGGATGAGGCTCGTGTCAGCGAGGCGCAGCACGTAACGCACGTGCGCCTCGGCCGCGCCGGGCGTGCCTGCGCCGCTCACAGGTTCTTCACCTCGTCGGGGATGGCGTAGAAGGTCGGGTGACGGTACACCTTGTCGCGCGCCGGCTCGAAGAGCGCGTCGGCTTCCTCGGGGTCCGAGGCCGTGATGTCGGACGAGCGCACGATCCACAGGCTCACGCCCTCCTGCCGGCGGGTGTAGACGTCGCGCGCGTGCTCGATGGCCATGCGCGCATCCGCGGCGTGCAGGCTGCCGACGTGTTTGTGCTCGAGCCCCGAGCGGGAGCGCACGAAGACCTCGAACAGCGGCCAGTCGACGTTCATGGGCGTCTCCATAGTTCAGGCGGCCGCGCTGCGGCGCCGCTCCTTCTCGGCGTGCGCGGCGGCGGCCTCGCGCACCCAGCGGCCCTCCTCGTGCGCGCGGCGCCTCGCCTCCAGGCGCTCGCGGTTGCAGGGACCGTGACCCTTGAGCACGGCGCTGAATTCGCTCCAGTCGATCGGGCCTATGTGGTAGTGCTGCGACGCCTCGTCGAAGGCGAGCTGCACATCGGGAATCGTCAGCCCGAGGAACTTCGCCTGCGGCACCGTGATGTCGATGAATTTCTGCCGCAGCTCGTCGTTGCTGAAGCGCTTGATCTTCCAGCGCATCGACTGCGCGGTGTGCTTGGAGTCGGCATCCGAGGGGCCGAACATCATGATCGACGGCCACCACCAGCGGTTCAGCGCATCCTGGGCCATGGCGCGCTGCGCCTCGCTGCCGCGCGCGAGCGTGAGCATGATCTCGAAGCCCTGGCGCTGGTGAAAACTCTCCTCCTTGCAGATGCGCACCATGGCGCGCGCGTACGGCCCGTAGGAACAGCGGCAGATCGGAATCTGGTTCATGATCGCCGCGCCGTCGACCAGCCAGCCGATCGCCCCGACGTCCGCCCAGGTGAGCGTCGGGTAGTTGAAGATCGAGGAGTACTTGGCGGCCCCGCTGAGCAGCTGCTCGAACATCTGCGCGCGGCTGATCCCGAGCGTCTCGGCGGCGCTGTAGAGGTACATGCCGTGGCCGCCCTCGTCCTGCACCTTCGCCATGAGCACGGCCTTGCGGCGCAGGCTCGGCGCGCGCGTGATCCAGTTGCCCTCGGGCAGCATGCCGACGATCTCCGAGTGCGCGTGCTGGGAGATCTGGCGGATGAGGGTCTGCCGGTAGGCGTCCGGCATCCAGTCCTTGGGCTCGATCTTCTCGTCGGCGTCGACGCGCGCCTGGAAGCGCGCGGCGTGCGCCTCACGGTTCGCCTCTTCGGGCAACGGCTCCTTGCCGTGGGTATCGAGCGCCTGCGTGTACATGGGGAAGTCCTGCCCGTACGGCTGCCAGATTTGACACAAGAATATCACAACTTACTGAATTTCTGTGTCACAATTTTCGCCACCCATGAGCGCCCGCCCCGCGCCCCTGCCCGCCCCGATAAAGCGCCTGCTGCGGCGCTTTCGCGCGCGCCGCCCGCTGCGCGCCGGCTCGCTCCTCGTCACGATCTTCGGCGACGCGCTCGCCCCGCGCGGGGGCGCCGTCACCCTCGGCAGCCTCATCCGCCTGGCGGCCCCCTTCGGGGTGACCGAGCGCCTGGTACGCACCTCGGTGGCGCGCCTCGCCCACGACGGCTGGCTCCTCGCGCGGCGCGCCGGGCGCCAGAGCGAGTACCGGCTCACCACCCAGGGAGCCGAGCGCTTCGCCGCCGCGACGCGCCGCATCTACTCGCCCGCGCCCGAGCACTGGGAGGGCACGTGGACGCTGCTGCTCCTCGTCGCCCCACTCGCCCGCCGCGCGGCGCTCCGGGAGGAGCTGCGCTGGCGCGGCTTCGGGCAGCTCTCCGCCGCTCTCTACGCACATCCGAGCCTGCCGGGTGAGGAGGTGCGCGGCTGGCTCGCGACGCTCGAGGACGCGCCCGAGGCCCTGCTGTTCTCGAGCCGTGGCGAGGCCCGCGCGAGCGATCGGCGTCTCGCCGCGCAGGGCTGGGACCTCAAGGAGCTGACGCGACGGTACCGGCGCTTCCTGGATGAGTTCGCACCCCTCGCCCCCGTCGTGCGCGCCGGGCTGTCCGCCGAGACCGCGTTCCTCGTGCGCACGCTCCTCATCCACGAGTACCGCAGGATCCACCTGAAAGATCCGCTCCTGCCCCCGGCGCTGCTGCCCGAGGACTGGGTGGGAACGGCGGCGTACGAGCTGTGCCGTGCGCTCTACGCGGGCGTGTATGCGCGCGCGGAAGGCTACCTCGCCGGCACCGCGCACCCCCTCTGCGGTCCCCTGCCCGCGGCCGAGGCGAGCGCAGGGGCGCGCTTCGGCGGCCTCGCGGGACGCTGAGGCTAGCCTCGCCGGTCGAGCACGTGCCGCGCCTTGCCGGCCGAGCGCTCGAGGGTGCCGGGATCCCCGACCGCGACCTCCGCGCTGACGCCGATCGTCGCCTTGATGGCGCCGGCGAGGTCGTGGGCGAGGCGCGCGCGGCGCGCGCCGTCGGCGGCGAGCGCCGGCACACACTCGACCCGCACCCGCAGGTGATCGAGCGGCCCGTCGCGGGTGATCTCGAGCTGGTAGTGCGGCGCGAGCCCCGCGAGCTTCAGGAGCAGCTCCTCGACCTGACTCGGGAAGAGATTCACGCCGCGGATGATGAGCATGTCATCGCAGCGGGCGCTGATGCGCTCCATGCGGCGCATGGCGCGCGCGGTCGGCGGCAGCAGCCGCGTCAGGTCACGCGTGCGGTAGCGGATGAGCGGCAGCGCCTCCTTGGTGAGCGTCGTGAACACGAGCTCGCCGCACTGCCCGTCCGGCAGCGGCACGCCGCTTTGCGGATCGACGATCTCCGGATAGAAGTGATCCTCCCACACCACCGGGCCGTCCTTGGTCTCGAGGCACTCGCTCGCCACCCCGGGGCCCATGACCTCCGAGAGGCCGTAGATGTCGAGCGCGTCCAGGCCGGCGCGCGCTTCGATCTCGGCGCGCATCGCCTCGCTCCACGGCTCGGCGCCGAACACCCCGATGCGCAGCGAGGTGTTGGCAGGATCCAGGCCCTGGCGCACGAACTCCTCGACGAGCGCCAGCATGTACGAGGGGGTCACCATGATGATGTCGGGCCGCAAGTCGCAGATCAGCTGCACCTGCTTCTGCGTCTGTCCGCCCGACATCGGCACGACCGTGCAGCCGAGGTATTCCGCGCCGTAGTGGGCACCGAGGCCGCCGGTGAAGAGCCCGTAGCCGTAGGCGTTGTGGAGCAGGTCCCCGGGCCGCGCCCCGGCGGCCCGCAGCGAGCGCGCCACGAGGCGCGCCCAGTTCTCGATGTCGCCGCGCGTGTAGCCGACGACCGTCGGCCTGCCGGTGGTACCGCTCGAGGCATGCAGCCGCGCGAGCTGCTCGCGCGGGACCGCGAAGAGACCGAAGGGATAGTGGGCCCTCAAGTCATCCTTGAGCGTGAACGGGAAGCGCGCGAGGTCGGAGAGCTCCCTGAGGTCGGACGGGTGCACGCCCTCGCGAGCACACTTGCCGCGGTACGGGGCGACGTTGTCGTAGGCGTGCTGCAGCGCCCACTTCAGGCGCTTCAGCTGCAGCGCACGCAGCTCGTCCTCGCTCGCGCGCTCGATCGGCTCCAGTGCGCTGACACCCTGCCCCGCCACCGGCCAATCATCGCACCGGCGCCGGCCACTCGCGCAGCCGCGCGACGAAAACCTCGAGGAAGCGGTTGGCCTGGTGGCCGTCCATGACGCGGTGATCGAGGGTCAGCGTCACGTAGCAGCGCGGCCGCGCCACGATCTCCTGGCCCGCGCCGCTCTCGAGCACCACGGCGCGCTGCTCGAGCTTGCCGACGCCCAGGATCGCCGCCTGCCCCTGGTTGATGATGATGGGCGCGGCGAGCAGGCTCCCGCTCACGCCGTGGTTGGAGATCGTGAAGGTGCCCCCGCGCATGTCGGCGGGCGTGAGCTGCCCCGAGCGCGCGCGGCGCACCAGCTCATCGAGCCCGCGGGCCGTCTCGAGGAGGTCGCGCCCCCCGGCGTCGCGCAGTACCGGCACCAGCAGCCCCGTGCCCTCCACCGCGGTCGCGACGCCGACGTGGATGGCCTCGTAGAGCTCGAGCGCGTCGTGGTTCCAGCGCGCGTTCGCCTCGGGCACGGCGCGGATCGCGGCCACCGCCGCCTGCACGAAGTAAGCCGTCAGGGTGAGCGGCACGCCGGCGCGCGCGAATTCCTCGCGCCGCAGCGCCCGGTCGGCGAGCACCGCGCCGAGGTCCGCCTCGAAGACCGTGGTCACGTGCGGCGCGGCGGCGAGGCTCTCGAGCATGTGCTGCGCGATGCGCCGCCGGACGTGCGTGTGCCGGACGCGGCGCACTCCGGTCGCTTCGGCAACAGGGGGCGCGGGGGCCGTGGTCGCGGCGGGGGCCGGAGCGCTCCCGGCGGCCGTGCGCAGCACGTCCTCCACGGTGATGCGGCCGTCCTGGCCGCTGCCGGGGACGTCCGCGGCGGCAAGACCGTGCTCGGCCAGAAGCCGCCGCACGGCGGGGCTGAGCGCGCCCGGGGGCGCACGGGTGGCGGCCCGCGCCGTCGGGCCGGGCGCCACGCCGAGAGTCTCGCGCGGGGCGGCAGGGGCGGCGACGGGCGCCGCGGCAGCCGAGTCCGCGGGCTCCAGGCGCGCGAGCAGCTCCCCGGGCACGATCTCCTCCTGCTCGCGCTTCAGGATCTCGCGCAGCACGCCGGCACGCGGCGCGGCGACCTCCACGGTCACCTTGTCGGTCTCGATCTCGATCAAGGGCTCGTTGGCCTCGACGGGATCTCCGACCTGCTTGAGCCAGCGCAGCAGCTGCAGGCGGGTCCCCTCGGTCTCCTCCGCCGGCGCGCGGACCTCGATGGTGGCGTCCATGCTAGACGCTCGCGAGCTCTTGCAGGGCGCGCGTGATGCGCGCCACGGAGGGCACCGCGGCCTCGAGCAAGAGCGGACTGTGCGGGCTGGGGATGTCGGGCATCGCCAGGCGCTCGATCGGCGCGTCGAGGCTGAAGAAGCACTCGCGCGCCAGTTGCGCCGCGATCTCGGCGCCGAAGCCGGCGGTGACATTGTCCTCGTGCACGATGAGACAGCGGTGGGTCTTCTCCACCGAGGCGCGCACCGCGTCGCGGTCGTAGGGCGCGAGCGTGCGCAGGTCGAGCACCTCGGCGTCGACGTGCGCGGCGGCCGCCGCCTGCTCGCAGCGCTCGACCATCGCCCCCCAGGTCACCAGCGTGACCTCGCTCCCCTCGCGCACGCGTCGCGCCTCGCCGAACGGTAGTGCGTAATCATCGCCCGGATAGGGGCGGCGCGCCCAGGCGCCGTCGAGCATCGCGCGGTGCTCGAAGAAGATCACCGGGTCGTTGCCGCGCAGCGCGGCGCGCAGCAGTCCCACGGCGTCCTCGGCGTTCGAGGGCACGGCGACGCGCCAGCCGATGCCGTGCACCCAGGCGACCTCGTTGGTCTGGCTGTGCCAGGGATCGCCGCACTTGAAGAATCCGCCGGGCATGCGCACCACGAGCGGCGCGGCGAAGCGGTTAGCCGTGCGCCAGCGCAGCGTGCCGCAGTCGTTGAGCTGCTCGGCGGCCGGGTCGGCGTACTTGCGGAACTGGATCTCCGCGACCGGCAGGAGTCCGGCGAGCGCCATGCCGACCGCCCCCCCGACGATGCCCTCCTCGGAGAGACTGGTGTCGAACACCCGCGCGGCGCCGTACTTGTCCTGCAGTCCGAGCGTCGCGCCGTGCACGCCGCCCTTGGGGCCCACGTCCTCGCCGAACACCACCAGGCGCTCGTTGCGGGCGAGCTCGGCATCGAGTGTGCGCCGGATCGCCGTCAGCATGTTGATGCGCGTGCCCTCGGGGTGCGCCGTGGTGCTCGAAGGGGGATGGCGGTAGCCTTCGGCCGCGACCCCGCCCTGCTCCTGCAGGCTCCCCTGCTCGGAGAACACGTGGCGCGTGAGATCGGCCACCTCCGGCTGCGGGCGCGCCAGGGCGCGCGTGACGGCGTCCTCGACCGCCTGGCGCGCCTCGGCGGCGATGCCCGACCATGCTGCGGGCGCGAGCCGCTGCGGCACGAGGAAGCGCTCGAGCCGCGCGAGCGGATCGCGGGCGCGCTCTTCCTTGAGCGTCTCGGCGGACTTGTAGGTCTGCGTGTCCTGGCCCGAGTGCCCGCAGAGCCGCGGCACGGTGAGCCGCAGCAGCGCCGGGGCGCGCGCCTCGCGCACGTGCCGCACCGCGGCGCGGATGAGCCCGGCGGCCGACTCGGGCTCGCTGCCGTCGCCGTCGTAGAGGGTGAGGCCGGCGAAGGCGGCCAGGTTCGCGGCGATGTTGCCGCCCGGGGTCTGCAGGTGCGAGGGCACCGAGATTCCGAAGCCATTGTCCTCGATGTAGAAGAGCATCGGCAGCGAGAGCGTCGTGGCGATGTTGAGCGACGACCAGAAGCCGTTGGTCGCAGCGGACGCGTCCCCGCCCAGCGCCACCGCGATGCTGCGCGCGTACGAGGGGTCCCTGAGGGTCTCGTGGCGGTAGCGCACCGCCTGCGCCCAGCCGGCCGCGGGCGTGTACTGTGCGCCGACGCCGCCGCAGGCCGGCAGCACCGTCGTCCCGCCCCGGCCGGGGCGATTGAAGACGACGCCGATGTCGCGCCCGCCGCTGAAGGAGCCGCTGCGCGCCAGAGGCCCAGCGGCGGCGTCCTCCAGGGACACGCCGAGCGCGAGCATGAGGGGGCGCGACCGGTAGTAGACCCCGACGCCGTCGTGCGCATCGGTGAGCTCGAGCCCGAGCAGGATCTGCGCGAGCTCGTGACCGCGCGCGGAGAACTGGTAGAGCACCTTGCGCTCGGGCAGCAGCCGCGTTTCCTCGATCTCATCGAGGGCGCGGGAGGCCTGCACGAGCGAGGCGACGCGGCGCCAGTCGACCGGCTCGGTGGCCGCATCAGCGCTCGGCATCGGGGCAAGCGTCGCGGCCATCTCGGTCCTCCGGAAGTTCGCGGTCGTGGCGCGCAGTTTATGCCTGCCCTTCTGCAATTATCTTGCTGCTGTTGCTCGATTTCCTCACTATTTGGCAATATTCTTGCGCAGAATGCACCCTGACTTCAGGAGCCCCGGATGGCCCGAACGCTCGACCGGCTGGACCGCAAGATCCTCGAGGAGCTGCAGGCGGACGCGCGCATCTCCAACCAGGAGCTCGCCAAGCGCGTGGGCCTATCGGCCGCGCCGTGCTGGCGGCGGCTGCGCCGCCTGGAGCAGTCCGGCTTCATCGCCGGCTACGCCACGATCCTGCGCGCCCCGGCGATCGGCCTGCCGATCCTCGCCTACGCGCTGGTCTCGCTCGAGAACCACCACCCGGAGTCGGTGCGGCAGTTCGATCAGCTGGTGAAGGAGCGCTCGGAGGTGCTCGAGTGCCACTCGATGAGCGGCACCAACGACTACCTGCTGCGCATCGTCGCGGCGAGTATGGAGGCCTACGAGCACTTCCTCTCGACGCAGCTGCTGCAGCTCGCCGCGGTGCGCTCGGTGAACACGAGCTTCGTGCTGCGCACCAAGAAATTCACGACCCGTCTACCGGTCGGCTAGCGCCTCGCGCTGGCACTCGCAGCTCGTGGTGTCGGGGCCGGCGAACCAGAAGGCGGACGACGCCAGGCGGATGTCGGCGTGCCGCCAGGCGGTCTCGAGCTCGCGCCGCGTGCGCGCGCTCTGCGTGCTCCTGCCCTCTCGCCCGAGCGCCACGGCGAGCCCGTACAGCGCCCAGCCGTTGTGCGGGTTGCGCTTCAGGTCCTCGCGGTAGACGCCCTCCGCCTCGGCGGCGCGGCCGGCGATCAGCAGCTGCGCACCGAGCAGGTGGCGCGCCGGGAAGAACCAGTCCGACGGCTCGTTGTAGGCGAGCCGGTCCTCCGCCGCGACCGCCAGGCGCAGCTGCGCGATCGCCTCGTCGTCGTGATGCTCGGAGGCGGCGATGCGCGCGGCCACGATCGGCACCGCCACCGCCAGCACCCCCTGCAGCGTGTTGTAGCCCGCCACGGACTGAGGCGGCGTCTGCGCCTGCAGCGCGCGCAGCTCAGCGAGCGCGTCGCGCGCCTGCGCCAGGCGCCCGCGCGCGGCGAGCGCCGCGCCGCGCCCGTAGAGCCACGCGGCCGTGAGGCCCGGGGCGCGCGGATCCGGGGCGCCGAGCGCGATCAGCTCGTCCCAGAGCCCGAAGCGCACCAGTGCCGCGTATGGCACGGACAACATCCAGCCCGAGTCGCCCATCATCAGCAGCATGTCGAGCGGCACCGTCTGCGCAGCGCCCTGAGCCGCCGCCAGAGACTCGGCCTTGCGTCCCTCCATCGAGGCCGAATACGCGAGGAAGGCGTAGTTGTGCGCGAGGTACATGGCGTAGTAGTCGGGGGCGTTGGTCGCGGCGAAGTAGGCCTGGTCGGCCTTCACTCCGCGGCGGTTGGCTTCGGCGGCCTCCTCATAGCGGCCGATGCGCTGCATGATGTGCGCGGGCATGTGCTCGAGGTGTCCCGCCGCCGGCATCACGCCCGTCAGCCGCTCCGCCGAGGCGGTCGCCCTGCCCGGATCCGGCGAGGCCTCCATGACGTGGATGTAGTAGTGGTTGGCTCCCGGGTGGTGCGGATCGCGCCGCAGGACGGCCTCGAGGCGCGCCACGATCTCGGGCGTGCCGGCCGTCGGCTGCCCCTCGGGCGTCCACAGCTTCCAGGCGTTCACGGTCATCTCGCTCTCGGCGCACAGCGTCTGCACGTCGGAGTCGTCGGGAAAGCGCGCGGCCACCTGGCGCATCGCCTCGGCGTAGGCCGTGATCACCGGAGCCAGGTTCGACGGCTCCAGGGGTTGCGCGGACGGGTAGCGTGCGGCGAGCGCTGCGATGAGCGCCTGCTCGACCGCGGAGGCGTGCGCGGCGTTCTCCTGCGCCCGGTGCAGGGCCTCGAAGGCGACGCGCGCGCGCGGCTCGACCATCGCCGGCAGGTTGTAGTTGGGTCCGACGGTGAGTGCCACGCCCCAGTAGCAGGCGGCGCACTTCGGGTCGAGCTCGGCGGCCCTCGCGAACGAGCGGGTCGCCTCGTCGTGATTGAAGGCCCAGAGGAAACGCATGCCCTGGTCGAAGTACTGCTGCGCCTCGGGCGAGCTCGTCGTGACCGCGCGATGAAAGGTGCCGAGACCCTCGAACCGGCGCGCCCCGCGCGCCCAGTCGGCGAGGCTCGCGGGGAAGGGCGCCGCGGTGTGCGCGTGCGCCTCCTCGGCAGAGGCCGCGTCGAGCATGGCAAAGAGCAGCAGCGCCGCGGCGGCGGTGAAGAGAGCCCGCATGTCTTCTCCGGTGCCGCCGTGGGGCGGCTAGTGGTCGGCCGTCGCGCCGCCTGCGGCGGCGGACGCGTCATTGTCCCAGCCACCACCGCCCGCCGCTACACGCTCGAGGAGCGCCGCGGGCCGCCAGCGCGCGCCGTGGGTCGCCGACAGACCGCGCATCGTCTCCACGACCGCCTGCAGTCCCGCTCGCCGGCCCCAGTACATGGGGCCGCCGCGCCAGGCGGGAAAGCCGTAGCCGTAGACGTACACCAGATCCACGTCCCCGCTGCGCTGCGCGATGCCCTCCTCGATGAGTCGCGCCCCTTCGTTGACGAGCGGATGCAGCAGGCGCGCGAGGATCTCCTCGTCGGGTATGTCGCGGCGCGTGATCCCGAGCTCGCGCGAGACGGCCTCGATGAGCGCGCTCACCTCCGGGTCGGGGAGGCGCCTGCGGCCCTCGTAGCGATAGTAGCCGCGGCCGCTCTTCTGGCCGAGCCGTCCGGCGCCGACGAGGCGCTCGAGGATCGGCGACCAGCGCTCGTCCGCGGGGAGCCGGCGGCGCTTGCGGATCGCGAAGCCGACGTCGTTACCGGCGAGGTCGCGCACCGCGAGCGGCCCCATGGCAAAACCGAACTCCTCGATGACTCGGTCGATCTGCGCGGGCGTCGCGCCCTCCTCGAGCAGAAACTCCGCCTCGGCGCCGTAGTACATGAGCATGCGGTTGCCGATGAAGCCGTCGCAGTTGCCGGCGAGCACCGCGACCTTGCCCAGCCGGCGCGCGAGCGCCATCACCGTGGCGAGGGTCTCGGGCGAGCTCGCCCGGCCGCGCACGTTCTCCATCAGGCGCATCACGTGCGCGGGACTGAAGAAATGCGTGCCGACCACCTGGGCTGGGCGGGCGGTGGCGGCGGCGATCGCGTCGACGTCGAGGCTCGAGGTATTGGTCGCGAGAATCGCCTGCGGGGCGGCCACCCGATCGAGCCGCGCGAACACCTCACGCTTCACCTCGAGGTCCTCGTACACGGCCTCGACGATGAGGTCGGCCTGACCGAGTGCCGCATAGTCGGTGACGCCGGTGATACGCGCACGCGCCTCGGCGGCGCGCGCGGCATCCAGGCTCCCGCGCGCGACGGACGCCTGGTAGTTCTTGTCCACGAGCGCGAGTCCCCGCGCGAGCGCCTCGCCCGAGAGCTCGAGCAGCGCGACCGGGATGCCGGCGTTGGCGAAGGTCATGGCGATGCCTCCGCCCATGGTGCCCGCGCCGATGACGGCGGCACGCTCGATGGGCCGCGGCGTGACGCCCGGGGGCAGGTCGGGCACGCGCCGCGCGGCCCGCTCGGCGAAGAACAGGTGCGTGAGGGCGCGGCGCGGCGCCGAGTCGCGGCATTCGTCGGCGTACTCGCGCTCGAGGCGCAGCGCTTCAGGCGCGGGCCGCATCGTCGCGGCCTCGATGGCGTCCACGGCTCGCAGCGGCGCGATCTGTCCGCGGGTGCGCGCGGCGAGTTTCGCGCGGAAGGCGGCGAAGAGCTCCGGGCTCACCCGGGCGGTGCGCGCCGTGAGCTCGCTCGTCACGCGCAGCGGAGCGTCGGCGCGGGCGAGCGCCGCGGCGGCCTCGAGCGCCGCCGCGAGCGGCTCGGCGGCGAGGCCGTCGACGACTCCGAGCTCGAGCGCCCGCTGCCCCGTGAAGGGCGCGCCGGAGGTGATCGCCTCGAGCGCCGCCTCGGGCCCCGCGAGCCGCGTCAGGCGCAGCGTCCCGCCTGAGCCCGGGATCAGGCCGAGCTTCACCTCCGGGAGCCCGAGCGTGGCACCCGGTGAGGCGATGCGGGCGTGACAGGCGAGCGCGAGCTCGAGCCCTCCGCCGAGACAGGCGCCCTCGATGGCGGCCACCACGGGCTTCGCGAGACCCTCGATGAGGGATTCGAGCTCGGCCGCGCTCGGGGCCTCGCGCGCGGTGCCCGCGATCACCTCGTGCAGGTCGGCGCCGGCGGAGAAGGTCCCGGCGCCACCGTGCAGGACCAGCGCGCGCACGGTGACGTCATCGCGCGCGCGGCCGAGCGCGCCGAGCAGCCCCGCACGCACGGCGTGACCGAGCGCGTTCACCGGCGGGTTCTCGACCGTAAGGATCCCGACGTCGCCCACGAGGCGATAGCTGACGGACACGGTTCTGCTCCTCTTCCTTGCCATTGTACGCAGCCCGCGCCGCCGAGGTCCCCGCTACACTTGGCGCCCGTGGAAGACGTCGACGTCGTGGTGTGCGGGGCGGGAGTCGTCGGGCTCGCGGTGGCGCGCGAGCTCGCCCTCGCGGGGCGCGAGGTGCTGATCCTCGAGGCCGCGGAGCGCGCCGGCGGCGGCATCAGCTCGCGCAACAGCGAAGTGATCCACGCCGGTCTCTACTATCCGCCCGGCTCCCTCAAGGCGCGCCTGTGCGTGAGCGGTCGCGAGCTGCTGTACGCCTACTGCCGCGAGCGCGCCGTCGGGCACCGGCGCTGCGGCAAGCTGATCGTCGCCACCGCGCCGGAGGAGCTCTCGGTGCTCGAGACGCTCGCGGCGACGGCCGCCGCCAGCGACGTCGCCCTCACGCCGCTCTCGCGGGCCGAGGCGCTCGCGCTCGAGCCCGAGCTCTCCTGCCTCGCCGCCCTGCACTCGCCGCTCACCGGGATCGTGGACGCGCACGGCCTCATGCTCGCCTTGCTGGCGGACGCCGAGGCACACGGGGCGACGCTCGCCTGCCGCAGCCCGGTGACGCGGGTCGTGCTGGAGGGTGACGCGGCCGTCATCGCGGTCGGCGATGCGCAGCCGGCGCTGCGGGCGAGCCTGCTGGTCAACTGTGCCGGGCTCGGCGCGCCGGCACTCGCCGCGCATACACAAGGGCTGCGCCCCGAGCTCGTGCCGCGCGGCTACCTCGCCAAGGGCAGCTACTTCGCCCTCGCCGGTCGTGCGCCCTTCACGCACCTCGTCTACCCGCTGCCGCGCGCCGCCTGGCTCGGCATCCACCTGACGCTCGACCTCACCGGCGCGGCGCGCTTCGGCCCGGACCTCGAGTGGTGCGACGCGCCCGACTACCGCGTCGATCCGGGGCGCGCGCCGCACTTCACGGCCGCGATCCGCCGCTACTGGCCACGCCTGCCGGAGGGCTCGCTGACGCCCGCCTTCGCGGGCGTGCGCCCGAAGATCTCAGGTCCCGGCGAGCCGGCGGCGGACTTTCGCATCGACGATGCGAGCGTACACGGCTGCCCCGCGTACCTGGGTCTGTACGGGATCGAGTCGCCGGGACTCACGGCCTCGCTGGCGCTCGCCCGCGAGGTCGTGTCCCGGATCCTCTGAAAGGACGCGTCAGCTCGCGCGCACCGCCTCGACCTGGATGGCGAGCTTCATGTCCATCTTGAAGTTGTACTTGTCGCCGTAGCTGATGCCGTAGTCGGCGCGGTTGAAGCTGCCGACGGCATCGGCTCCGCAGTGCTCCTTCTTGTCCTGCGGATAGGTCATGCACTTGAAGGAGTCGATCTTGAGCGTCAGGGGCTTGGTGACCCCGTGGAGCGTGAACTCGCCCTGGATCTCGGTGGGCACACCGTTCTTGAAGCCGGCGAGCTTGCCCTTGTAGGTAGCGGTCGGATACTTCGCCACGTCGAGCATCTCGGCGGTCTTGGTGTGCTCGTCGAGCTTCGCGTTCCCCAGATCGATCGAGCTCGTGTCGATCGTGATGTCGACCGTGCCGGTGCCGGCTTCCTTGTCGAAGACGACCGTGCCGGATGACCGGGTGAACTTGCCGCGCCACACCGACATGCCGCCGAAGTGATCCGTCTCGAAGCTCGGATAGGTGTGCGAAGGGTCGATGTTAAAGGTCACCGGGGCGGCGACAACCGTGCCCACGGCGAGACTCGCGAGCGCGAGCGGCAATGCAATCTTCATCACGAGAATCTCCCTTTCGGTGTTGGCAGGGTGCGCTAGGGTAACGGGGCGCGCCCGCGCCGGCCACTTCCTCTTTCGGGAGACGCTCAGGCCGCCTTGTAGGGCCGCGCCGCGAGCCCGAGGGCCTGCGCCACCACCGGGTGCGTTATCTGCCCGGCGTGCACGTTCAGTCCCTCGGCAAGACCGGGGTCGCGCTTGAGGGCGGCCTGCCAGCCGAGGTCCGCGAGCGAGCGCACGTAGGGGAGCGTCGCGTTGGTGAGCGCGAGGGTCGACGTGCGGGGAACGGCGCCCGGCATGTTGGCGACACAGTAGTGGATGACGCCGTCGACCACGAAGGTCGGCTCGGCGTGCGTGGTCGGCCGGCTGGTCTCGAAGCAACCTCCCTGGTCTATGGAGATGTCGACCAGCACCGCGCCCGGCTTCATGGTCTTGACCATCGCGCGCGTCACGAGCTTGGGCGCCGCGGCGCCGGTGACCAGCACGGCCCCGACCACGAGGTCCGCCTCGCGCACGAGCTGCTCGATGGTCTCGGTGGTGGAATACGCGGTGCGCAGCGCCGAGCCGAAGATCGCGGAGAGCTCACGCAGCCGGGCCACCGATCGGTCGACGACGGTCACGTCGGCGCGCATGCCGACCGCCATCTCCGCCGCGTGCGTGCCGGAGACGCCGCCACCCAGGATCACGACCTTCGCCGGTGCGACCCCCGGAACGCCTCCGAGCAGCACGCCGAAGCCGCCGTTCGCCTTCTGTAGGCTGGCCGCGCCCACCTGGATCGACATGCGTCCGGCGACCTCGCTCATCGGCGTGAGCAGCGGCAGCGAGCCGTTCGGGGCGGTGACGGTCTCGTAGGCGATCGCGGTCGCACCGGATTTCATCAATGCCTGAGCCTGCTGGGGATCGGCGGCGAGGTGCAGGTAGGTGAAGAGCACCTGCTCCCGCCGCAGCATCTGGCACTCGGCCGGCTGCGGCTCCTTCACCTTCACCACCATGTCGGCGCGCTCGAACACCTCGCCGGCGCGCGCGGCGATCGCGGCGCCCGCGGCCCGGAACTGCGCGTCATCGACGCCGATGCCGGCACCGGCGCCGGTCTCGATGAGGATCTCGTGGCCCGCGGCGGCGAGCTCGCGCACGCCCGCCGGCATCAGGCCGACGCGGTACTCGTGAACCTTGATCTCGCGGGGGACGCCGATGCGCATGGGGGCTCTCCGGTGGGTGCAGGCTCGCGCGGAAGATTAGATTTCGTGCCGGGGCAAGAGCTTGCGTATTGGCATCTGAAGCGCGGCTTTGTGGCAGAATCTGCCGTCCACTGACGGATATCAGAAGGATTCCTGCGTACATGGAACTCGACCGCTATGATCGCGCCATTCTGAGGCTGCTGCAGCAGGACGCGCGCATGACCAACACACTGCTCGCGGCGAAGGTGAGCCTCTCGGAATCCGCGTGCCTGCGCCGCGTGCGCGCGCTCGAGGACAGCGGACTCATCCAGGGCTACACCGCGCTCATCGACCAGCAGCGTGCCGGCTTTCCCGTCAACGTGTTCGTGAGCATCACGCTGGACCGGCAGAGTCAGGCGGGGCTCGAGGCATTCGAGGCGGCGGTGCGCCGGGTGCCGGAGGTGATGGAGTGTTATCTCATGACCGGCGAGCACGACTATCTGCTGCGGCTCGTGGTCGCAGACATGGCCGACTTCGAGCGTATCCACAGTCAGCAGCTGACGCGCCTGCCGAGCGTGGCGCGCGTGCACTCGAGCTTCGCGATGCGCACCGTGACGCGCTCGACGACGCTTCCGGCGCGACCGTAGGAGCTAGTGGCTGTAGGCGGGCAGTGCCTGCGCGAACTCGCGCAGCGCGGCGATGCCGCTCGCCTCGGCGCGGGTGCACCACTCGCGCAGCTGCGTGAGCGCGCGACCCTGGTTGGCCGCGGTCTCGTTCCACAGCTGCTGCAGGGCTTCGCGGTACTCCAGCACGCGGCGCAGGACCTCGTACTTGTCCGTGAGTTCGCGCAGGCGGCGGCGCGCCTCTTCCGCGAGCAGCGCCGGGTGGCGCACGAGCAGCTTCGGCGCGCTCGGCGGCAGCGCCCCGTGCTCGCGCCGCGCGAGCTCACGGCACACCGGCACGACCACGCGACGGCTGTAGGCACGCAGCACGTGCAGGCGGTTGATGAACAGCCCCTTCACCGCCTCGGCGTCGAGCTCGCGCCGTGGGTGCGCGAAGTGCAGCCGCGGCGCGACCCAGCGCACGCGCGCCAGCCCCAGGACCGAGAAGAGCCGGATCCACAGCCAGCCGATGTCGAGCTCCCAGCGCTGCACCGCGAAGCGCGCCGAGCGCGGAAAGGCGTGGTGGTTGTTGTGCAGCTCCTCGCCCCCGAGCAGCAGCGCCCACGGGACGAGGTTGGTCGCCGTCGAGGGCATCTCGAAGCTGCGGTAGCCGACCGCGTGCGCAAGTCCGTTGACGACGCCGCCGGCGAAGAACGGCTGCGCCGAGAGGTGCACGGCGATCATGATGATGCCGGGAACCCCGAAGAGCAGCAGATGCAGCGCCGAGAAGATCACGATGCCGGCGTAGGAATGGGCGGAGTACACGCGCCGCTCGAGCCAGTCATCGGGCGTGCCGCGCCCGTAGTTGCGCAGCGTCGCGGGCTCGACGGCGGCGGCGTGATAGAGCTCGTAGCCCTCGAACAGCACGCGTTTGAGTCCGAAGATCTTCGGGCTGTGCGGATCGCCCGGCTGGTCGGCGTGCGCGTGGTGCTTTCTGTGCACCGCGACCCACTCCTTGGTGACGGCGGCGGAGCTGAACCACAGCCAGAAACGGAATACGTGCCGCAGCGCCGGGTGCAGGATCAGGCCGCCGTGCGACTGGTCGCGGTGCAGGTAGAGCGTCACCCCGAGAAACATCGTCTGGATGGTCAGGAACGTCACGAGGACGTAACCCCAGACGGGTAGTTCGATGAGACCGTAGGGCGAGACGCTCATTGGCGCGCGCGCTGTCCGTTGCCGCTGCTTGGCTGGGCGGCAAGCCTACGGCAAATCATGGGTGTGAGGGCGACTTTCTGCGAGCCCGCCGGCCAGACGGCCGGCGCCGCTTGCACGGCGCGGGCGCGCGAGGCGCAAGAGTGAGTCTAAGTGGCAGCGCGCGGCTGTTCGGGCACGTTCGCCGCCGGTTCGCGCCAGCCGTGGCAGCGCCCCTGCGTGTAGCGCTCGCGCAGTCGCGCGCGCTCCTCGGGGGTGAGCGACTCCCAGCGCTCGCGCCACATGCGCTGGCGCCAGTGCCCGTGCCAGCCACGCCCGCGCCAGCCGCCGAACAGCAGCCGCGCCAGCACCAGCAGACCGAGCGCCTGCAGGTAGCCGATCTGCGGACCGGCAAACAGCGCAGGCACGAGCCAGTTCCACAATCCCATCACGACGAGCCCGACCACGGCGAGAAAGGCGATCGCCGCGGCGAGGATCGCGCCACCCTTCGCCAGCTTACGCATCTTCATAACATCTCCTTCATCCCAAGAGCCATTCGTCCCACACCGCCTGCAGGCGCGCGCGCAGGTGCTCGAGCGCGTAGCGCTTGCGTGCGATGAGCGTGTTGATGCTCACGCCGCTTTGCTCCGCGAGCGCGCGGAAGGTGACGCCGTTCAGTTCCTGCGCGACGAACACCTCGCGCTGCTCGGGCGGCAACTGCGCGAGCGCCGCCTCGATCTCCTCCAGGAGCGCCGCGCGCATCACCTGTGCCTCCGGGCCCGCATCGGCTGCAGGCAGCAGGTCGGTGAGCGACTCCGCGAGCTCCGCGTCCGGGTGCCCGTGCGGCGCACCCGCGACGGCGCGCCGCCGCAGGCGGTCGATGATCCGGTTGCGCGCCACGCGCGCGAGCCACGCCCCCGCCTGCTCGATGGGCTGCATGAGGCGCTGCGCGGCCACGAACTCGTAGAGCGTGTCCTGCAGCACGTCCTCGGCCTCCGCCGCGTCCGCGATGCGGCGGCGGATGAAGGCGAGCAGCCGGCCGCGCTCGCGCTCGACCGTGGCCGTGATCAGCCGGTCCTGTGCGGCGGCCTGCCCCGCGGGCTGCGTGAGCGCGGCGTTCATCTCAGTCAGTTAAGACGTTTGGCACGGTGCGTTTATTGTCGGCCGACCGCGCGCGGGCGGAAATTCGCCCCGGCGCACCCGGGGCGGGCCTGGACGCGTCAGGGAGCCTGTACGGCGAGCGTCCCGGAGCGGCCCGCGACGGTGCCCGCGCGGATGTGCCCGTGCGGCAGGTGCTTGAGGTCGAGGCGCGCCGCGTAGCCGGCGAGGTCGGTGAGTTGCACGCCGCGGCGCAGCCACTCGGTGAGCAGCCGCTCGAAGGCGCCGAGGTAGGCGCCGCCCTCGAGCTCGGCGTGAAGCGTGAACACCTGGTCCGCGGCGGCCGCCGCGGACGCCTTCAGCAGGCAATCGACCGGATCGGCGCCGCCAAGGTCCTCCCGGCCGATGAGCTCGTCGAGCGTCGGCAGTGTCGTCGGCAGCTGCGGTACCGCCGCCGCGTCCGTGGGCAGGAAGGGTCCGGTGCCGCGGGTGTCGGAGGCGTAGGCGAATCCGAGCTCGCGCTCGAGCGCGGGCACGTACGCATTCATCTGCCAGCCGGCCGCCCCGTGCACCCGCGGCGCGCGCCCGAAGACCGCGGCGAACTCCTCGCACGCCCGGGTGAGCTCGCGGCGCGTCCACGCCTCGTCCTCGCCCGCGACGTAGTCCTGCCAGCGCGTGTGGTCCCAGGTGTGCACGCCGACCTCGAAGCCGGCGGCGGCGATGGCGCGCATCTCGGCGCGACAGCGCGCGCCGATGCGCGGGCCGGGCAGCAGCACGCCGTAGAGCAGCGTCTTCAGCCCGTAGTGCTCGAGCACCGAGGTGCGCTTCACCTTGCCCATGAAGCCGCGGCGGAACACGCGGCGGATGGCGCGCCCGGTGTGATCGGGCCCGAGACTGAAGAGAAAGGTGGCGCGCACCCCGAGCCGCTCGAGGAGCGCGGCGAGGCGTTGCGCGCCCTCACGCGTGCCGCGGTAGGTGTCGACGTCGATCTTGAGGGCGACGAGGGGCAAGCGCTCAGGACAGCGTCAGCGGCGCGCGCTCGCCGCGAGCGGCGAGCGCCGCGAGGTCGATCGCGCCCGTCGCGTCGGCGGCGGCGAGCAGCTCGAGCACGCCGCCGTCGCCGCACACCAGGTAGCAGCGGCCGCCTTGCCCGAAGAGCCGCGGCGGCAGCGGGCGGCGCTCGTGCGTGCGCCGGGTGCGGTGGATCGCGACGCGCTCCTGGTTCACCTCGGCAAACGCGCCGGGAAACGGCGGCGCCACGGCCCGCACGAGATCGTGGATCTGCGCCGCCGGGCGACTCCAGTCGATGCGCCCGTCCTCGGGACGGCGCCGCCCGAAGTACGAGCCGGGCAGGAGCGGCTGCGGGCGGCGCGGCGCGCTGCCGTCGATGAGCCCGGGGAGCGAGCGCGCGAGGATGACCTCCGCGGCTACGGTCACCTTGGTGAACACCTCGCGCGCGTCGTCATCCTCGAGGATCGGCACCGCGAGCTGGTCGACGATGTCGCCGGCGTCGGCGCGCTCGACCATGTAGTGCAGCGTCGCCCCGGTCTCACGCTCGCCCCTGAGGATCGCCCAGTTGACGGGCGCGCGCCCGCGGTAGTGCGGCAGGAGCGAGCCGTGCAGGTTGAGCGCGCCGCGGCGCGCCGTCGCGAGCAGCGCCGCCGGAATCATGGCGCGGTAGTAGAACGAAAACAGGAAATCGGGCGCCAGCTCGGCGAGCTGCCGCTCGAGCGCCGCGCCCTTGGGTTCGGGCGGGGTGATGACCGGCAGGCCGTAGTCGCGCGCGGTTTCCGCGACGCTCGCGTACCAGCGGTTCTCGTGCGGATCGTCCGCGACCGTGACGACGAGCGGCACCTCGACCCCGCCGGAGAGCAGGGTCTTCAGGCAGCGCACTCCGACGTCGTGGTAGGCGAAGACGACGGCCCGCGCCCGGCTCACTCGGCGCTCCCCCCGGCGGTCTCTGGGTGCGTCACGGGGGGCGGCGGCAGGGCCGCGGTACGCTGCGCCGTGAGCTGCGCCGGCGCGTCCTGCTCGAGCACCGCGGCGACCGTGTAGCGCGGCCGCTGGCGCACCTGCTCGTAGATGCGCCCGACGTACTCACCCACCACGCCCAGCCCGAAGAGCGTCACGCCGATCAGGAAGAAGGCGATCGCGAACAGCGTGAACAGGCCCTCGGCCTCGGGTCCCACGACGATGCGCCGCACCAGCAGGACCGCCACGAGGATGAGCGAGACCAGCGCGATCGCCGCCCCCGCCATGGAGAAGAACTGCAGCGGCGCGACCGAGAAGCCGGTCATGAGGTCGAAGTTCAGGCGGATCAGCTTGTAGAGCGAGTACTTGGACTGCCCGACCGTGCGCTCGGCGTGCGCCACCTCGATCTCCACCGGGTGGCGCGCGAAGGTGTAGGCGAGCGCCGGGACGTAAGTGCTCACCTCGGTGCAATGATTGACCGCGTCGATGACGCTGCGGTCGTAGCCGCGCAGCATGCAGCCCTGGTCGGTGATGCGGATCGAGGTCGTCCCCTCGCGGATGCGGTTCATGAGGCGCGAGGCCGCCTTGCGCCACATCCGGTCCTGGCGGCTGATGCGCACCGTGCCGACGTAGTCGGCGCCCGCGTCCAGCGCCGCCACGAGGCGCGCGATCTCCTCGGGCGGGTTCTGCAGGTCGGCGTCCAGCGTGATCACGTAGCGGCCGCGCGTCTGCGCGAAAGCGGCGAGGATCGCCATGTGCTGGCCGGCGTTGCGTGCCAGCACGACGACGCGCGTCACGTCCGGGCGGCGCTGGAACTGCTCGCGCAGCTCGGCCACCGAGCGGTCGGAGCTGCCGTCGTCGACGAATACCACCTCGTAGGAGCGTCCCAGGGCATCGAGCGCCGGGTACAGCCGCTCGAAGAGCAGCGGCAGGCCGTCCTCCTCGTTGTACACCGGGATGACGACCGAGATGTCCGGGTTCATCGGCGCGCCTCGCGCACGAGCGACTCAACTTCCTCGACCACGCGGTCGACGTCACCGAGCTCCATCGCCGGGAACAGCGGCAGCGTCACGGTCTCGCGGCCGATGCGCTCGGCGTTGGGGAACTGCCCGTCGGTGTAGCCGAGAGCGCGGTAGGTGCTGAAGAGGTGAATCGCCTGGTAGTGCACGCCGACGCCGATGCCGCGCGCCTTCATCGCCTCGATGAACTCCAGGCGCGTGCGGCGCAGCTGCGGCAGGGGCAGGAGCGGGGTGAACACGTGCCAGCTGTGCCCCTCGTCGCCGCGCTCCGGCAGCCGCACCGGGGAGTCCTTCCCCCAGTGCGCGAAGTAGCGCGCGACCAGCAGCCGACGCCGCGCATTGAACGCCTCGAGGTGCCTGAGCTGCCCGAGCCCGACCGCCGCGGCCACGTCCGAGAGGTTGCTCTTACCGCCGGGCAGCAGCGTGTCGACCGCGTCCGCGGCGAGGCGCACCTGCCCGTGCCAGCGCTCGAGCTCGATGCGCTTGAGCTCCTCCGCGGAACCCCCGGAGATCGCCCCGCCCTCGATGGTGGTGATGTTCTTGTTGGGATGGAAGCTGAAGCACACGAGGTCGCCGAAGCTGCCGATGCGGCGGCCGCGGAACGAGGAGCCGATGGCGTGCGCGGCGTCCTCGATCACCCGCAGCCCGTGCTTCTGTGCGAGGGCGTACAGGCGCTCCATGTCGACCGGAAGGCCCGCAAAGTGCACCGGCATGAGCGCGCGCGTGCGCGACGTGATCGCGGCTTCCGCCTGCTCGAGGTCGATGTTGCGCGAGTCGAGGCCCACGTCGACGAACACCGGGCGCGCGCCCACGCGGCGGATGACGTTCGCGGTGGCGACGAAGGACAGCGCCGGGGTGATGACCTCATCGCCCTCGCCGATGCCGCAGGCGAGCAGCGCCATCTCCATGCCCGCGGTCGCAGAGGTCTGCGAGCGCACCGGCCGGCCGCCGCAGTAGCGCGACAGCTGCGCCTCCAGTTCGGCAACCTTCGGACCGCTCGCGAGCCAGCCCGAGCGCAGCACCTCGCCGACGGCGGCGATGGTCTCCTCGTCGATGTGCGGACGCGTGAAGGGCAGGAACGGACGCACGGCTTTACCTGTATCGTTCATGAGCGGGTCACCAGTACGACGCCGACGACGATGACGCCGATTCCGGCGACGCGCTGCACGGTCGGCACCTCACCGAGCAGCCACCAGGCGAGCCCGATGTTGATCACGTAGCCGAGAGACAGCAAGGGATAGGCCTGGCTCACGGGCACGCGCGACAGGCCCACGAGCCAGACGATGACCGACAGGCCGTAGGCGGCGAGCGCATACCATAGCGAGGGCACGGCGATGAGGTCGAGCCCCTTCTTCCACAGCGTGCCGTCGACGCTCACGAGCGGACCGGTCACGCGCGTCGCGGCCTTCAGTCCGAGCTGCGCGAGCGCATTCAGCAGCACGCCGCAGAAAAGGATGGCGAAGTCACTGAGTTTCACTGTCGGCTCACGGCTACGGTATGGTCATCGAAGGCGATCACGCGCCCGGGAAGGCCCTGCCGCCGCAGCCCGTCCCAGCGCTCCGGGTCGAAGAATGCCACGGCCTCGCCCCCGGCGCTCCAGCGCTGCACGAACTGCGCCTCGCTCATCCGTCGCCCCGGCTCCTCGCCGAGACCGAACTGCAGCTCGCCCTCGTAGCCGGCGAGCTGGAAGGTGCGCGCCAGGTAGGGTGAGAGGGTCTCGCGGTACTGGCCGACACTGTAGAGCGGCGTCGCCGCCGTGACCGCGGGCCGCACCGCCGCGGCGAGCTCGCGCGAGGAGCGCGCGGGCGGGATGAGCGTGAAGGCCCACAGCTCGAACTGCCAGGCCAGCAGCGCACAGGCCGCGAGCGCGAACGCCGCGCCGCCCTGCGGCAGGCCCGTGCGGCGCAGCGTCACGATGAGTCCGGCGAGGGCGGCGGTGAGCGCCGCGCAGCTGAGGACGATGTAGGCGTGCGGGATGTAGCCGTTGTGCACCGCGCTGTAGACACCCAGGCCGAGCGCGACGAAGGCGAGAAAGCCCGCGACGACGCGCGCGGCGAGGCGGCCGATGCCGCCGACGTCCTCCCCGACCGCGCCGGTCACGGCGGCGATCGCCGGCACGAGCGGCAGTATGTACGGCACGAGCTTCGAGCCGGAGGCTGAGAAGAAGACGAGCGTCAGCAGCGCATACAGCAGCAGAAACCTGAGCGGCCGGAACGGCGCGCCCCCGGGCGGCGCACCGGCGCGCCAGCCCGCGCGCACAGCGCGCGCGAAGGCAGGAATCCACGGCAGCACCACCCCGAGCAGCAGCGGCAGGAAGAACCACCAGGGCTCGACCCGCTGGTGCACGGTCGTCAGGAAGCGCGCGAAGTGCTCGTGCACGAAGAAGAAGGCGGGGAAGCTGGGGTTGCGCACCGTGACGGCGATGAACCAGGGGACGGCGATCAGGAGAAAGAGCGGCAGCCCGGTGAGCAGATGCAGGCGCCGCCACGGACGTGCGTCACGCTCCGTGAGCGTATAGAGAATGAGCGCTCCCCCGCACAGAACCCCGACGACGATGCCCTTGGAGAGCACGGCGAGCGCGGCCCCCGCCCAGGCGAGCAGCATCCAGCGCCGCTCGGCGGGCGAGCGGTGCGGCGCACATTGCGCGAGCGTGAAGGCGAGCACTGCAACGCTCAACCAGAAGGTAAAGGCCTGGTCGAGGAGGTTGAGCTGCCCGACGATCACGAAGTACGGGCTGGTCGCGAGCGCGGTCAGGGCGATGAGCGCGGAGCGTCTGCCGTAGAGGCGCCCCGCCCAGGCGAAGACGAGCGGCAGGCAGGCGAAGGCGAGCCCGACGGCCCACAGGCGCGAGCTCCACTGGTGCAGGCCGGCGACGCCGTAGACGGCCGCGGTCGCCCAGTACTGCAGCGGCGGCTTCTCGAAGTACTTGAGGTCGTTCAGGCGCGGAGTGACCCAGTCCCCGCTCGCGAGCATCTCGCGCGGAATCTCGGCATAACGACCCTCGTCGGGATCGAGCAGGGGCCGCAGCGGCGTGGTGGCGAACCAGGCGGCGGCGAGGATCAGCCACGGCAGCAGGGCCGAGGCGCGCGTGGCCGGCCCCGCGGCGGCGCTCATGGCGGGCGGCTGGCGGCGGTCAGCCCGGCGCCATCGCGGCGGCGCGGCTGCCGAAGCCTTCCTGCTTCACGTAGAACTCGATGGTCTTGCGGATCGCGGTGTCCATATCGGTCGTCGGCTGCCAGCCCAGATCGCGCCGCGCGGCCTCGACGTTGGGCACGCGCACCTGGATGTCCTGGTAGTACTTGCCGTAGTACTCGCCGGCGGAGATATCCACGATCTCGGTCGCCCGGGCGTTCTCGCGCAGCACCGGGAACTCCTGCGCGATGCGGATGGTGCGCTGCGCCAGGTCGCGGATGGAGATGCAGTTGTTCGGGTTGCCGATGTTGAAGATGCGCCGGCTGGCGCGCCCGTTCTGATTCTCGAGAATGACCAGCAGGCAGGCGATCGCGTCGTCGATGTAGGTGAACGAGCGCTTCTGGCTGCCGCCGTCGACCAGCTTGATCGGTCGGCGATAGAGCACGTTGGACAGGAACTGCGTGAACACGCGCGAGCTGCCCTCCTTCGGCTCCTCGACGTTGTCGAGGTTCGGGCCGATGAAGTTGAAGGGCCGGAACAGCGTGTAGTCGAGGTTATCGCGCACCCCGTAGGCGAAGATCACGCGATCGAGCAGCTGCTTGGAGGCCGCGTAGATCCAGCGCTGCTTGTTGATCGGTCCGTACACGAGCGGGCTCGTCTCCTCATCGAGCACCGCGTCGGGGGACATGCCGTAGATCTCGGACGTCGAGGGGAAGATGAGCCGCTTGTTGTACTTGACGCAGTGGCGCACCACGTCGATGTTGGCCTCGAAGTCCAGCTCGAACACCCGCAGCGGATGGGTGACGTACTGCGCCGGATTCGCGATCGCCACCAGCGGCACCACCACGTCGCACTTCTTGACGTGGTACTCGACCCACTCCTTGTTGATCGTGATGTCGCCCTCCACGAAGTGGAAGCGGTTGTTCTTCGGCAGGTCGCCGAGCTTGTTGTCGGCGAGGTCGATGCCGTAAACCTCCCAGTCTCGCTCGCGCAGGATCGCCTCTGTGAGGCCGCTGCCGATGAAGCCGTTGGCGCCGAGAATCATTATTTTGAGTGGCATATGCGTCCTTCCGCGCTGCCCCGTCCGTCCGGCCGGAAGCGTGCGAGCCTCCCCCGGGGAGCAAGCGGGTAATGTTAGCATTTTCCCTCACCTTCGACCGGCGCGGCCGGCGCACGGGAGGCGGCGCGCGGGGTGCGCCGCCGGCGGGGAGCCTTCATGCGCTCGGTCGGTCGCGATGCCCGTTCACTCTGGCGGCGCCGCCGGTGAGCGCGATCCTCGTGCCGACGCTTACGTCACCCTCACCCGCCCGCGCGCCGAGGCGATCCTCGCCGAGCCGGTGGTGGCGCAGGACCCGCTCAGGCCGCCTCAGGCGGTGACGCGCAACCTGCGCGTCACCTGAGGCACTTCAGCAGCAGCGGCTGACCCCGTGCCACTTGCGGCGCTGCGACTGCTCGTAGAAGGCGCGGCGGCTCAAAGGGGTCTCGAGCGGATGGCGTTCGTGCTGGTGCGCCCGGTAGCGCTCGTAAGCGTCGTCGCCGGAGAGCGCGCGCAGCAGCCGCCACAACGCGCGCGCGCCGGTGCCGAGACGACGCACGACGCTCACCGGACTGCCTCCGCGCCCGCAAGGCGCGTCGCGCGGTAGGCGGCCTCGGAGCTGCGCGGCACGGGCAGGCCGCGCATGCGGCGCACGCACACGCGCGCCATGTCGAGTATGACGAACCACAGGATCGCGGTGAGCAGCATCGTCAGGTACGCGTCGAGCCGCTGGTTGAAGATGAGCTGCGGGGCGACGGCGGCGCGCTCGACGGACAGGGCCCCGGAGGCGAGCTTGCCGGCGAGGTCGTTGGCGGCGGCGAACAGGCCGATGCGCGCATCCGCGCTCGTGATCTTCTGCCAGGCCGCGGTGGTGGTGACGATCGCGAGCCACGCGAGCGGTACGAGCGTCACGAGGGCGTAGCGCAGGCGGCCGCCCTTGATGAGGATCCCGGTCGCGACCGAGAGCGCGATCGCCGCGAGCATCTGGTTGGAGATGCCGAATAGCGGCCAGAGGATGTTGACGCCGCCGTTCGGATCGATGACGCCGATGTAGAGGAAGTAGCCCCAGGCAGCCACCATGGCGGCGCTCGCGAACAGCACCGAGGGGTACCAGGACGTGCGCCCGAGCGGCGCCCACAGGTGCCCGAGCAGGTCCTGCAACATGAAGCGTCCGACGCGCGTGCCGGCATCCAGGGTCGACAGCAGGAACACGGCCTCGAACATGATCGCGAAGTGATACCAGATCGCGAGCAGCCCCTTGCCGAAGGTGGAACCGAAGATGCTCGCCATGCCGACGGCGAGCGAGGGTGCGCCGCCGGTGCGCGCGAAGAGCGTCTGCTCGCCCATGGAGCTGGCGAGCGCGCGCATCTGCTCGACCGTGACCGGGAAGCCCCAGCCGGAGATGGTGTGTACGGCGGCCTCCGGGGTCGCACCCACCACGCCGGCACCGGCATTGATGGCGAAGTAGACGCCGGGGTCGAGGAGCGTCGCCGCGATCATCGCCATGATGGCGACGAAGGACTCGAGCGCCATGCTGCCGTAGCCGATCAGGCGCACGTCCGCCTCGTTCGTGATCAGCTTCGGGGTCGTGCCGCTGCCGATCAGCGCATGAAAGCCCGAGATCGCACCGCAGGCGATGGTGATGAAGACGAACGGGAACACCTTGCCGCCGAACAGTGGCCCGCTGCCGTCGACGAAGGCGGTGAGCGGGGGCATCTTGATCTGCGGGTGGGTGATGACGATCGCCACCGCGAGCAGCACCACCGTGCCGAGCTTGAGGAAGGTCGAGAGGTAGTCGCGCGGCGCGAGCAGCAGCCACACCGGCAGCGTCGCCGCGGAAAAGCCGTAGACGATGATGAAGCCGGCGAGCGCGACCGCGGAATAGTCAAATAAGACGCGCAGGCTCGGCTGGTGATCGATCCAGCCGCCGCCGAGGAGCGCCAGCAGGATCAGGACCAGGCCGAGGAGCGAGGCTTCGAGCACGCGCCCCGGGCGCCACAGCCGCAGGTACAGCCCGACGATGATGGCCGCGGGAATGGTCGCGAGCACCGTCGAGGTGGCCCAGGGACTGTGCTTCATGACGTTGACGATCACGAGCCCGAGAACGGCGCTCAGGATGATCATGATGAGCAGCGTGCCGATGAGCGCGGCGAAGCCGCCGACGGGCCCGAGCTCGTCGCGGGCCATCTGCCCGAGGCTGCGGCCGTCGCGCCGGGTCGAGAGCAGCAGGATCGTCATGTCCTGCACGCAGCCGCCGAACACCGCCCCGATCAGGATCCAGAGTGTCCCGGGCAGGTACCCGAACTGCGCGGCGAGCGTCGGCCCCACGAGCGGCCCGGGGCCGGCGATGGCCGCAAAGTGATGCCCGAAGACGATCGCGCGGTGTGTCGGCACGAAGTCGCGGCCGTTGTTCAGCCGCTCCGCCGGCGTGGCGCGCGTCGCATCGACGCACAGAACGCGCGCGGCGATCCAGGCCGCGTAGAAACGGTAGCCGAGGAGATAAATGCACACCGCCGCCGTGAGAATCCACAGTGCATTGATCGGCTCCTGACGCTGCAGCGCGATGCCGCCGATCGCAAACGCGCCGACGATCGCGAGCAGTGCGCCGAAGATCCGGTTCTTCATGCCCACCCCTCTTCTCTTAATCAGGCGCGCAGCCGACGCAGCGCCTGCGCGTAGCGCTCCGCCAGGCGCGCTCGTTCGTGATGACGGCCGCTGCTGACGACGCGCCGCCCGGCACGCCACACGCAGTCGATGAGGGCGCGGCCGCCAGTGAAGATCCACGTGTCGAGCACCTCGTCCGCGCGCCGCTCGGCGAGCGCCGCATCGTCTGCGGCGAGCGAGACGATATCGGCCGACGCGCCCGGCAGGAGTCCCGCCGCGATGCCGAGCGCCTGCGCGCCGCCGGCAAGGGATGCGGCGAACACCCCGGCGCCGGTGGACGCGCCCTCGCGCCGCGCGAGCACGTTGCGCGCGCGCAGGATGAGGCGCTGCGAGTACTCGAGCAGGCGCAGCTCCTCGGCGGCGTCGAGCCGCACGTTCGAATCGCTGCCGACGCCGATGCGCCCCGCGGCGCCCAAGAAGGCTTCGGCCGGGAAGATTCCGTCCCCGAGGCTCGCCTCCGTGCTCGGGCACAGGCCCACGACCGCACCACTTGCGGCGATACCGGCGAGCTCGGCGGCGTTCGCGTGGGTTGCGTGCACCAGGCACCAGCGCTCATCGACCCGCTGCTCGGCGAGCAGCCACTCGATCGGCCGGCGTCCGCCGCTCCAGGCACGGCAGTCCTCGACCTCCTTGAGCTGCTCGGCGATGTGGATGTGTATCACCCCGCCTGCGCCGAGGGCGATGAGCTCGCGCAGCTCCTCGGGCGTCACCGCCCGCAGGCTGTGCGCGGCGACGCCGACGTGCGCGCCCGAGAGCGCGCTTACGGCGCGCCGGCTCGTTTCCAGCAGCCGTGCGAAGGCCGCCGGGTCGGTCACGAAGCGGCGCTGGCGCGCCGAGGGGGGCGCCCCGCCAAAGCCGCCATGGGCATAGAAGGTCGGCAGCAGCGTCAACCCGATCCCGCTCGCCTGAGCCGCCGCGGCGATGCGCGCGGCGAGCTCGCCCGGATCCCCGTACGGCACGCCACCACGGTCGTGGTGCAGGTAATGAAACTCGCCGACGTGGGTGAAGCCCGCCTCGAGCATCTCCGCGAATGCGAAGGCGCTCACCGCCTCGAGCTCCTCTGGGCCGATGCGCTCGACGAAGCGGTACATGAGCTCGCGCCAGCTCCAGAAGCTGTCGGCGACCGGCCCCCGCCGCTCGGTGAGGCCGGCGAGCCCCCTCTGAAAGGCGTGACTGTGCAGGTTGGGGAGCCCGGGGAGCGCGATGCCGTGCCGCTCGTCCCCCACGCCCGGATCGACGCCCGCCGCCAGCGTGACGATGCGACCGTCGGCGACGCCGATGCGCACGCGCTCCGCCCAGCCCTCGGGCAACAGCGCCGAGGCAAACCACAGGTTCGGCATAGCGTGTACATTATTGATGAATGGCCCGGGCTACGCGAACCTGACGATGCTCACGCGATGAGTGCCCCTCCCCCCTGGCTGACCGTGCGACGCGGTGGCGCGCCGCTGCTTCTGAGCATGCCGCACACGGGTACCGACATCCCCGCCGAACTCCTCTCCGGCTTCGTCTCGCCGTGGCTCGCCGTCAAGGACACCGACTGGCACGTCGAGAAGCTGTACGCCTTCGCGGAACGCCTGGACGCGACCTTGGTGCGCACCGGCATCAGCCGCTCGGTGATCGATCCCAACCGCGATCCGAGCGGCGTGTCGCTCTATCCCGGGCAGACGACCACGGAGCTGTGTCCCACCACGACCTTCGACGGCGAGTCGCTGTACCGCGCCGGGGCGGCGCCCGCGGCGGCGCAGATCGAGGCGCGCCGCCGCGCCTACTTCGAGCCCTATCACCGCGCCATCGATGCGGAACTCGCGCGCCTGCGCGAGCAGCACCCCAGGGTGGTGCTCTATGACTGCCACTCGATCCGCTCACGGATCGCGCGCCTCTTTACCGGCACGCTGCCGCACTACAACGTCGGCACCTTCTCGGGTGCCAGCTGCGCGCCCGAGCTCACCCGCGCACTCGAGGCGGTGTGCGATGCGAGTGGTTTCACGCGGGTGACGAACGGCCGTTTCAAGGGCGGCTATACGACGCGCCACTACGGGCAGCCCGGGCGTGGCGTGCACGCCGTACAGATGGAACTCGCCTGCCGCGGCTATCTGCGCGAGCCCGAGGTCGCGGTCGATGAGTGGAACTGGCCGGTGGACTGGGACCCGGACTTCGCCGCGCCCATGCGCGGCTCGCTCGAGCGCATTCTCGCGGCCTGCCGGACCTTCGCGACGACGGCCTGAGGGTGCTTCAGCGCGCACGCCGCAGGCGGCGCCTGAGCGCCGCCGTCAGGTCCTGCACCTCGGCGATGCGCAGCGCGGCGGCGGTAAGGAAAAAGCCGGCGGCACCGAGCGCGATCACCAGGGCAAGGCTCAGGCACTTTGGCCAGAACGCCTCCGTTGCCCAGTTCTCGAGCAGCACCTCGGCGCCCGCCCAGGTGAGCAGCAGCAGCACCAGCGAGGCGAGCGCCACCTTCGCCAGGAGCGTGAGCATCGCGCGCGACTCCAGCCGCCCGAGATGCGAGCGCATCAGGAAATACAGGATGAGGAAGTTGCTGCTCGCCACGCAGGCGGTCGAGAGAGCGAGTCCGCGGTGTCCCCAGTGCAGCTGGCGCGTGAATACGTAGTTGAGCAGCAGGTTGAGCGCCACGGCGAGAAAACTCACCACCATCGGCGTCTTGCGCCGGTCGATGGCGTAGAAGGCATTGACGAGCACCTTGAGCGCCGCGTAGCCGCACAGGCCGATGGCGTAGAAGCGCAGCGCGCCGGCCGACTCGGCGGTCTCGTAGGCGCCGAAGCGACCGTGCTGGTAGAGGACCGAGATGATCGGCTCGGCGAGTACCATGAGCCCCACGCTCGCCGGGATGGTCATGAGGAACGCGAGCCGCATGCCGCGCGCCAGTTCGCTCCTGAAGTTGGGCATGTTGCCGGCCGCGGCCATGCGCGCGAGCAGCGGCAGCGCCACCGTGCCGAGCGCGACTCCGAAGATGCCGAGCGGCAGCTGCATGAGACGAAAGGCCACGGTCAGCCAGAAGGTCGGGCCGTCCCCCAGCTCGGATGCGAACACCGAGTTGACGAGCACGTTCACCTGGGTGCTGCTGGCGGCGATCACCGAGGGTCCCATCAGGCGCAGCAGCGAGCGCACGTGCGCATCGCGCCAGTGGAAGTCGGGGCGGAAGCGATACCCCTGGCCGGCGAGCGAGGGCAGCTGTACCAGCAGCTGCAGCGCCCCCCCGACCAGGGTGCCGATGGCGAGCCCGAGGATGGCGCGCGGGCCGAAGTGGGGATCGAGCCAGTAGCCGAGCACGACCCCGGCGATGATCGAGCCCAGGTTGAAGAAACTCGAGGCCATGGCCGGGACGCCGAAGACGTTGCGCGAGTTCAGCATCCCCATGACGAGCGCGGCGAGCGACACCAGCAGGATGAACGGGTACATGACCCGCGTGAGGGTCACGGTGAGGGCGGCCTTCTCGGCGTCGAAGCCGGGGGCGAGCAGCGCCACGAGCCAGGTCGCCGAGAGGATGCCGAGCACCGTGATGGCGCTCAGCGTCACCGCGGCGAGCGTGGTCACCTTGTTCGCGAGCCGCCAGGCGGCCGTGCTGCCCTCGGTCGCGGCGGTACGGGTGAACACCGTGACGAAGGCGGTCGAGAGCGCCCCTTCGGCGAACAGGTCGCGCAGCAGGTTGGGGATGCGGAAGGCGATCGTGAATGCGTCCATCACGCGCCCGCCGCCGAAGAGCGCGGCGAAGATCTGCTCGCGCGCCAGCCCGAGAATGCGGCTGCACAGGACCGCGAGGCCGACGACCCCGGCCGCCCGGGTGTTCAGCCGCTCGCTGCGCTCAGCCTGTGCCGGAGCACCCGTGTCGCCCGTCGCCATGCGGGCGACACGGTAGCACTCCCGCGTATGTCAGAACCAGCTAGCGGCCGATTCTGTAGGTCGCATTCAGGCCGAAGGTTCGCGGCCGGAAGGTGAACTGGTTCTGTTGCACCGTCGGGGCCGTGACGCCCTGGGGCAGATAGGTATCGGCCTGGGACATCTGATAGTTGAGCACGGTGTGCGAGTTGGTCAGGTTGTCGACGAACGCCGTGAACAGCCAGTTGTTCACGTTGATGCCGGCGCGCAGCGAGGTGAGCGTGTTCGAGGGATAGCTGTAGGGCTCGGGCACCTGGCCGGCTACGTACTGCGCCGTACGTGGATCCTGGATGGCCGCGAGCCAGGTGTTCTTGCTCTGGTACTCCCAGTCGACGCGCACGAACGCATCGTGCTCGAACGGGCGGAAGCGATACTCGGCACCGAGGGAGACCGTCCAGGGCGGATTGGTGCCCGGTGCCCCATTGATGGAGGCCTGCCCGGCGATGGCATCGCCGCTGGCAACGAGCGGGCCGCCGGTGCCCACGATGGGCGAGTCCGACGAGAAGCGCGCGCTGGTATAGCCGGCCGCGACATCAAAATAGAACGGCCCCGCGACTGCCTCGGCCTGGATGTCGAATCCCTTGGCGACCGCCTCGCCCACGTTATCGATGAACTGCAGGCCGCAGCTGCCGGCGACATAGATGCTCTGCTGGATGTCGTGCCACTTGATGTAGTAGAGGCTGGTCGCGACGCGGAAGTTGGCGCCGAACAGGTTCTTCGATCCAACCTCGTAGCTCTCGGTCGTGTCGGGGTTGTAAGTCTGCGGCACCTGTCCGCTCGGAAACCCGGTCGTGATGAGGTCCTGCTGGCAGTACGGAGGCATCAGGGGGTTGCCGCCGCCGGCGCGGAAGCCCTTGGCATACGTGCCATAGAACAGATTGTTCTGGTCCATCTGGAACGAGACGGTCACCTTCGGAGTGCTCGGGTTGTTGCTCGTGGACGCCGTGCGTCCCAGGCCGGGCACCACCGTGCCATCGGCCTGCGGCGTGGGCCCGAAGTTCTCCAGACCGTCGGCGTAGTTGGTGATGCTGAACGTGGTATGTGCGATGCGCTCGCCGACGGTTAGTTTCCACTGATCCGTGAAGGCGTAGGTGACCTCGCCGAATCCCGCGATCTGCTTGTCTACGGTGTTGTTCTTGTTGTAGTAGATGTCGCACGCCGGGATGAGCGTGTAGTCGGCGTTCGTCGGGCACGAGTAGTACGCCCCGAACAGGTCAGTCGCCGTGTCGCCGTACAGGTACTGGAAGAACGGATTGATCTCGTTGAGCGGGTCCTTCAGCTCCTCGATGCTGCTTTCCTTCATCTGCTGGAAGAACACGCCGACGGTCCAGTTCCAGCGCGAGGATGGGTCAGCCGACTGCCAGCGGATCTCCTGCGTGATGTTCTGCTGGCCGTTAGTCATCGTGTTGGGCGTCTGGAAGTTCGTAAAACCCGCCGGCAGATGGATACCGTTGCCGTCGATGAGCGGATACCACGGACAGTCCGGCGGCGTATCGGCCAGGCAGCCAAGACCCCCGAAGGTCGGATTGTTTGGCCAGCCCAGCAGCTGGAAGAAGCCGAGGTCGTAGACGGTGCCCTGATAGCCCGTGATCTCCTTGCGATGGAAATACGAGGTGTTGGAGATGATCTGGCTCTTGCCCAGGTCCCAGGTGATCTTCAGTGACGGCAGGTACCACTCGTCGTTCACCGGGATGAGCTCGGGCGTCGCGTTATTGAACGTGCCGTTCGAGCCGCCAGAGAACGTCGGGCCACCCGAGGAATCCGAATACGCCGGCCAGTAGGTCGAAACGTCGTGCCGCTTGCTGTTCTGGTAGAGCACGTTCGGCGTGATTTGCAGTGACGCGATCGGCGCCCAGGTCACCGCCAGGCGCAGCTGCAGGGTCCCCTGGTGGTTAGCGTTCGACTCGGTCACCGCTGCGGTCGTCGGATCGACGCGATCGATCCAGCCGCCGTCCTGGCGATACCAGGCGCTCAGGCGATAGCCGAGCGTGCCGTCGATGATGGGCGCGCCGTGCGCGATCCCCGCCTCGTAGCTCGGCTGCCCGCCGTCGGTATAGGAGCCTTCCGCGCGCATGTAGGTGCTGGAGCTCGTGAGACTCGGCTGCGCGAGAATGTAGCGGACCGTACCACCCTCGGACCCGGCCCCGAAGAGCGTGCCCTGCGGGCCGCGCAGCACCTCGATGCGGTCGAGGTCGAAGGTCTTCGGCAGGGTGTCGTCGGGATTGAAGCCGACGGAGCGCATCTGGATCGGCGTGTCGTCGATATAGATGCCGGTCGTGTCCGCTCCCGCGGATGAGGAGATGCCGCGGATGGAGATCGAGTTGGTGCCCGTGGTGTCGATACTCACGCCGGGCGTGAAGCGCACCATGTCCTGGAAGTCCTTGATGCCGTTGATGTCCATCTGTTCCTGCGTCATGGCCGTGACGCTGATGGGCACCTTGCTGAGCGGCTCCTCGTGCCGTGTGGCGGTGACCACGACTTCCTGCAGCGGCGAGGCCGGTCCCTGCTCCTGCTCCTGCGCCTGAGCCGGCGTGCTCCCCGCAGCGGCGCCCAATGCACACAGTGCCGATGGCAGACACCACGTCAGGGCGCGCGCCAGACCTGATTTCTTCATGCGGACATCCCCCAAATCGCCCTCAGTAAAGTCTAAGTTTGCAGCAAGACCGCCGCATCCGCACTCCAGCTCACGAACACTTCGTCACTCCAGTCGATCGCGGCCTCGGACGTGCGCCGCTCGTTCTGCGCGAACACCGTCACCAGCTTGCCGCTCGCGATCTTGATCCGGTAGGTCGAGCGGTTACCGAGGTAGCCGAGCTCCCAGACCACGCCGCGCAGCTGGTTAACGCGTGCGCTGCTCGCGGGCTCCTTGCCGAGACGAACCTTCTCCGGGCGCAGCGCCACCCACACGCGCTGTCCGACGGCGAACGAGCCGCCATCGTCGACCAGAAGCTCCCCGCCGGTCTCGGCGCACTGCACGCGGATCAGGCCCGGCTCGCAGGAGCTCACCGTCCCCTCGAACAGGTTGGCGGTGCCGACGAAGTCGGCCACGAAACGGCTGCGCGGGAATTCGTAGATCTCGCCGGGGGTCCCGACCTGCACCACCTGCCCCCGGTCCATGACCGCGATGCGCGTGGCGAGGGCCATCGCCTCGTCCTGGTCATGGGTGACGACGATGAAGGTGATGCCGACCTTGTTCTGCAGGTCCATGAGTTCGAACTGCGTCTGTTCGCGCAGCTTCTTGTCGAGTGCCGACAGCGGCTCATCGAGCAGCAGCACCTTCGGCCGGCGGATGAGTGCCCGCGCGAGCGCCACGCGCTGGCGCTGGCCGCCGGAGAGCTGGTGCGGCTTGCGCTGTGCGAGTGCCCCCAGCTGTACCATGTCGAGCGCCTCCTGGACGCGCCGACGCTTGGTGGCCGCATCGAGCGGCAGCCGCCGCAGGCCGTAGCCGACGTTGCTCTCGACGGTCATGTGCGGGAAGAGCGCGTACGACTGGAACATCATGTTGACCGGACGCTCGTGCGCCGGCACGTCGCCCATCTCCACCCCATCGATGACGATGCGCCCACTGGTGGGATGCGCGAAGCCCGCGAGCATGCGCAGGAGTGTCGTCTTGCCGCAGCCCGACGCGCCGACGAGTGCGAACATCTCGCCGCGGTAGATCTGCAGGCTGACGTTATCGACGGCGACCGCGGCGCCGTAGGTCTTGCTCACGCCTTCGATCAGCACCTGGGCGCTGGCGCTCGGATCAAGCCACGGCCGGTCGGCAAGCGGTTTTGACTGGGTTGCGATCATCGGCCGATGCTTGATTATGCTTCAGAAGTCCGCCGGCGGTGTAACCCGCCGCCGCGCCGGCGCGTAGAAGGGCCGCTCGACTACGCGGGCCCGCGCCATGCGTCGCTCCCATACGAGTTCGCGGTTCAGATAGATCTCCGCCCAGAGCGTCGACCCCGGTGAAATATGCGAGGCGTTCACCATCGCCAGGGCGAGATTGCGCTTGCAGGTGGGCGACCAGGCCGCAGAGCTCACACTGCCAACCTGGCACTTGCCCGAGCGCTGCGTGTACAAGAGCGCGTTGTGCGCCGGCTTGGTGCCCTCGATGTCGAGCCCGACGAACTGTCGGCGCGGGCCACGCGCACGCTCGGCGATGAGCGCCCGACGCCCGGTGAAGTGTCCCTTGGCGAAATCGACGAGCCACGCGAGGCCGAGCTCCAGCGGTGAGCGCTCGGTGCCGACGTGCAGGGTATGCGCGGGGGATACGAAGTCCACGTTCGGCAGGAGGAAGCCCGCCTCGATGCGCGCGAGATTCAGTGCCCGCGAGCCGATCGGCCGCACGGCGCGGGTACGCCCGAGCTCCATCAGCGCGTCCCACACGGCCTCGGCGTCCGTCGGGCGCATCCACAGCTCGTAGCCCAGGTCGCCCGTGAAGCCGGTGCGTGAGACCATCATCTCGACGCCCCCGGACATCGTCAGGCGCCCGTGCTCGAATGGCTTGAGGCGCTCGATCCCGGCGAACCCCGCCGCTCTCAGCAGTGCGCACGAAGTCGGACCCTGCACGGCCAGTGCCGCTACCTCCTCGGTCACCTCGCTGATCTCCACGTCGAATCCGAGCGCCGAGGCGGCAAACCAGTCCAGCTGGCGCTCGCCGGTGCAGACGCGGTACTCGCCCTCGCCCAGGCAGAACACGGTGCCGTCATCGAGCAGGTGTCCCTCGTCGTTGCACCAGACGCTGTAGGCGACCCGCCCCGGCTTCATCTTGGCGATGTCGCGCGTCATCAGACGGTTGAGGTAACGCAGCGCGTCGCGACCGGCCACCCGGTACTTCACCATCGGCGTGAGGTCGTACAGGGAGCTCGCGTTGCGGATCGAAAAGTACTCCTGTTCGACGCTCGTGAAGACGTCGACGGTCGTGTAGCCGCTCCAGGGTATGAACGCGTCCACCTGGCTGAGCGCGCGGGCGCGCTCGTGGAAGGGTGTCTTCAGCAGCGGCTGACGATAGTGCGGCGCGCTCTCGGTGAGCATCTTCAGGCGGCCTCGCTCAATAGCTCGCGTGCGGCGCTGCGCCCGGCGAGGCCGGTCACACCACCGCCGGGGTGACAGCCCGCGCCGCACATGAACAGTCCGGGAAGCGGTGCGCGGTACTGCGCCGTCCCGGGCAGCGGTCGCATCATGAAGAACTGATCGAGCGCGAGTTCGGCGTGGTGCCAGTGACCGCCCTGGATGCGGAACTCGCGCTCGATGTCCTCAGGCGTCAGCAGTTCGCGCGCGACCATCGATGCGCGCAGTCCCGGAAGGTAGCGCTCGAGGGTATCGATCACGACGTCCGTGAAGCGCTCCCGCTCGCACGCCCAGCCGGCCGCCGGCGCATACGGGGCGTACTGCACGATCACCGAGAGGACGTGCTGGCCCTCGGGCGCCAGCGACGGATCCGCGAGCGTCGGCAGCGTGATCTCGAGCATCGGCTCGGCCGAGCATTCCCGGTACTTCGCGTGGTTGTAGGCGCGCTCGATGTAGTCGGGGGACGGCGCGACCAGTAGCCGGCCGCGCAGCGCCTCGGGCGCGAGACCCGCGATCTGCGGGGCGCGAGCGAGCGCCAGGTGCAGCTTCCCGGCGAGACCGCGGGTACGCAGCTGCGTCACCCGGCGCACGAAACCGGCGTCGAGGTGCTCGCTGCCGAGGAGCTTGAGGAAGGTGGTCTTGGGGTCGGCGCTGGAGATGACGCTTGCGGCGGCGATCTCCTCGCCCGAGGTGAGCACGACACCCGCGGCGCGGTCTTCGCGCACGAGAATCTTGGCCACCGGGGCACCCGTGCGGATCTCGGCGCCGGCGCCGTGCGCCGCCCGGGCGAGCGCCGCGGTGAGCGCCCCGAGTCCTCCCTGCGGCTGAGCGAGAGCCTCGGGTCCGCCGGAGGCGGCGTGGCGGTACAGCAGCGAGAACACGGTCCCCGGCGAGCGCGGGCCGTAATTGGTGCCGAGCACGGCGTCCAGCGCCAGCGCGCCCTTCAGCAGCGGCAGCGTGAAGCGCTCCTCGAGCAGGTCGTGTACGCACATGCCGCCGATGCGCAGCAGCTCGCGCATGTCGCGGCGTCCGAGCCGGCGCAGACGCCAGCCGAGGTTAAGCAGCGCGAGACGCTCGCGCCAGGCATCGGTGCCGAGGCGCGGTGGAATGCCCGCGAGCGTTGGGTGCAAGGCCGCCGCGAGGCGCGCTAGCAAGCGCTGCCATTCCCGGTAGGCCGCGGCGTCCAGGGGGCTGCGCTCGGCGAGCTCGCGCTCATGTCCGGCGCCGAGTACGAGCGGGCGCTCGTCGGCCGACAGCGCGAGAGTGGGCAGAGTCTGCCCCGCGAATCTCAAGCCCTGATCGGCGAGCCGCAGCTCGCGCATGATGCCGGCGGGCATCAGGTGCAACAGGTGCGCGCAGGAGGACACGCGGAAGCCCGGAGCGAACTCGCGCGTCACGGCGGCACCGCCCACCTGCTCGGCCGCCTCGAGCACGAGCACCGAGCGTCCCTTGCGGGCGAGATAGGCCGCACAGACGAGGCCGTTGTGGCCCGCGCCGATCACGGCGCAGTCATAGGAGCGACGCTTGGCGTGGATGATCACTGCGCTCGGCCCAGATCGCGCAGGATGGCGCCCGCGGCATTCGCGCCCGGCGCACCCATGACGCCCCCGCCCGGGTGGGTGCTCGAGCCACACATGTACAGGCCGCGCAGCGGCGCGCGGTACTGCGCGTAGCCCGGGATCGGGCGATTGAACAAGAGCTGATCGAAGGTGAGCTCGCCCTGAAAAATGTTGCCCTCGGTGAGGCCGACCTCGTTCTCGATATCGCGCGGCGTGCGGATCTCGGCGTGCAGAATCAGGTTCTTGAAGTTCGGACTGTGATGGGCGATGGTATCAATGACGCTCGCGCCAAAGGCCTGGCGCTTCTCGGGCGTCCACTCCCCGTCGGCGAGCCGGTAGGGGCAGTACTGCACAAACACCGACATGTAGTGCTTGCCCGGCGGTGCCATGGTCGGATCGATCTGCGTCGGGATCAGCATGTCCACGTAGGGGGCGCGCGACCAGCGGCCTTCCTTCCAGTCGTCGTAGGCGCGCTCGAGCATTTCGATCGTGTCGGTCACGTGCATGTCGCCGCGCGTGCTCGGTGAGTCCTGCGGAATCGCCGGAAAATGCGGCAGCCCGTCGAGCGCGATGTTGAGCTTGCCCGAGGAACCGCGGATCTTGAAGCGCCGCACCTGCTCGAGAAATTCCGGCGGCAAGTGCTCCGCAGCCACCGTCTTTAGGAACGTGCGGCGCACGTCGAGGTTCGAGACGACGATGCGCGCGGAGATCTCCTCGCCCCCCTCGAGCACCACGCCGGTCGCGCGGCCGCCACGCACCCGGATCTGCTCGACCGCAGCGCCCGTGCGCACCGTGCCGCCGCTCGCCGTGAGCGAGGCCGCCAGCGCCTGGGTGATCGCTCCCATGCCGCCGCGCGCAAATCCCCAGGCGCCTACCGTCCCGTCGATGCTTCCCATGTAGTGATGCAGCAGTACGTACGCGGAACCCGGTGAGCGCGGACCGAGCGCGGTGCCGATGATTCCGCTGCCGGCGAGGTGCGCCTTGACGATCTCGCTCTCGAAGTACTCGTCGAGCATGTCGGCACAGCTCATCGTCCAGAAGCGCAGCGTGTCGTACATGCGCGCCTCGCCGAGGCGGGAGAAATGCCGGCCGAGAAACATCAGCTCCCGGATGTCGCGCGGCCGGAAAGAACTCGGGTCGGGCGGCGCGCGCAGCAGCAGCGGCTTGATGAAGCGGCAATGGCGCAGCATGTCGCGCACGTAGCGCTCGTAGGCTTCGGCATCGCGCCGCGAGTGCCGCGCGATTTCGCGGCGCAGGGCGTCGTGGTTGTCGTAGAGGGACAGGTGCCCGCCGTTGCGCATCAGCGTGCAGCCGCCCTCGTACGGGATGATCTGCAGCCCGTAAAGCGGCAGCTCGAGCGCCCGGATGATCTCGGTGCGCAGGAGGCTGCACACGTAAGAGCAGTTCGAATAGGTAAAGCCGTCGTACAGCCGGCGGCTCACGGCCGCGCCGCCGACGTAGTCGTTGCGCTCGAGCACCAGCACCCGCAGCCCGGAGCGCGCCAGGTAGCAGGCGTTCACCAGCCCGTTGTGTCCCGCGCCGACGACGATGGCGTCGTACGACTTCGCGCTCGGGCGCATGCTGCCGGCCGCCATGCTCGCCTAGGCGGGCACGCGCCGGTTGTTACCGAGTGCGTGCAGGGTGTGGTCGATTGCGATCTCGAACCCCGCGAGCGTGTCCTTCAGGCACGAGTCATCGTGGGCGGCCGACATGAACCACGGCTCGCGCGAATCCGGCTCGCACAGGATGCATTGATCGTGCAGGACGCGCGCCGTGGCGTCATAGAAGCTGTAGTCGCTGCGCTTCCAGTCACGGTAGGTGCGCGGCGGATCGTGCGCGAAATACAGGCCGCTCATGGAGGGATGACCGACGAAACTGTGCGCGATACCGCGCGCGCGCAGGATCGCACTCTTGCCGGCCCGCAGGCGCATGCCGTAGGTCGCGAGGCGCTCGAGCGCGTCCGTCTCGGCGAGTATCTCGAGAGTCTTCTCGGCCGCCGCTAGCGATACCGGGTGCGCGGTATAGGTGCCTCCGTGAGCGACGCCCTTGCCGAGCTTGCGCATGATGTCCTCGCGCCCCGCGAGGACGGAGATCGGGTAACCGTTGGCGATCGCCTTGGCAAACGTGCACAGGTCGGCACGCACGCCGTACAGCTCCTGCACGCCTCCGCGCGCGACGCGAAAGCCGGTCTTCACCTCATCGATGATCATGACCACGCCGTAGCGGTCGCACAGCTCGCGCGCCGCGCGCACGTAGGCCGGCTCGGCGGCGATGCCGAGGCAGTTGCCCATGATCGGCTCGATCAGCAGGCACGCGATCGAGTGCCCATGACGCTTGAGCACGTCCTCGAGCTGGTTGGCGTCGTTCGCCTGCACGAAGTGCGCGAAGTTGCGGCTCGCGAGCGGCACGCCCTCGCTGTACGGGTAGACCACCGGGTCGCCGACCTCGCTCCACTTGTCCATCGGCGTGTACCACATCGCCGCGTCGAACAGCCCGTGGTAGCTGCCCTCGAGGATGACGTAGTTGTCCTTCTTGGTGTAGGCGCGCGCGAGGCGCAGGGCGGCCATCACCGCCTCGGTCCCGGAGTTGGAGAAGCGCACCAGCTCGGCGGCCGGCACCATGCGCGCGATGCGCTCGGCGACGCGGTATTCGCGCTCGGTGGACAGCGCGAACACGCCACCGACCTGCATGCCCTCGCGTGCCGCCTGATCCACGCGCGCGTCGGCGTAGCCGAGGATCGCCGGACCGTACCCCATGCGGTAATCGACGTAGACGTTGCCGTCGAGGTCGGTGACGCGGGCCCCGCGCCCTTCCTTCACGTAGATCGTGCGTTCCTCACCCCAGAAGCGGAAGTTGGACGCGACGCCGAGCGGCAGGCGCTTCAGGGCGCGCTGGAAGTGGGCGTGATTCTGGGTCAGGGTTCGGGCCATGGCAGCTCTCCCGCTGGGAAAATCCAGAGCGCGTACCGCAACTTACCATTCGTCGCGACCGCCGTCTATATGATCATATAATTTTATGGCGTAGAATTATATAACCGTATATCCCCAGCGGACGTCCCCCATGAACTCCACCGCCGCCCGCCCCGCCGAGTCCCTCTCCGGCCGCACGCCACGCTCGCTCCCCGCCTGGGTGTACAGCCATCCGGAGATGACCCGGCTCGAGTTCGAGCGGATCCTGAAGCCGAGCTGGCAGATCGCCTGCCACGTCAGCCAGATCCCCAGCGCCGGGGATTACGTAACCTTCGAACTGGGCCGCGACAGCGTGATCGTGCTGCGGGAGCCGGGCGGCACTATCCGCGCGCTGCGCAACGTCTGCCGCCACCGCGGCACGCGCCTGCTCGAAGGCGCCGGCCGCTGCCACGGACGCATCACCTGCCCGTACCACGGCTGGACGTACCGCTACGACGGCTCCCTGCTCGCAACCCCTGCGCGGGACAGTTTCCCTGGTCTCAATTTGCGCGAGCACTCGCTCGACGCCGTGCATGCGGAGCTCACGATGGGATTCGTGTGGGTGTGCCTTGCCGCCGACCCGCCGCCCCCGCCCTCACAGGTGTGGGCGCCGTTTCTCGAGGAGCTCGCGCCCTACCGGCTCGAGGAACTCATTCCCACGCAACCGATGTACTTCGAGGAGTGGCAGGTCGACTGGAAGATCGCGATGGACAATTACCTGGAGTCCTACCACGTGCCAATCGGCCACCCCGGGCTGAACCGCATGATGACGCCCGACTACGAGGACCAGCGTGCAGTCCCCGGCATCGCGCGCGGCATCAGTTGGATGCGGGAGGCACCGTCGGCGCGCTGGAGCGAGCGGATCTATCAGAAGCACATCGCCGAAGTCAGCGCTACTTATCTGCCGGAGCCCAACCAGCGCAGCTGGCGCTTCTACAGCTGTCTGCCGAACCTGGGCATCGACATCATGCCCGAGCAAATGGATTTCTTTCAGGTGCTGCCGCGCGGACCCGGCAAGGCGCTGATCCGCGGCGCCGCGTTCGGCCGGCCGGATGAGCGGCGCGAGATGCGTCTCATTCGCTGGCTCGGCAACCGCATCAACATGCAGGTCAACCGGGAGGACCGCATGCTGTGCGAACGGCTGCAGCGCGGGATCGCCGACAGCGCTTACCGGCCCGGCCCGCTGTCGCAGATCGAAACCTGGATGCTCGAATTCCACGACCTCCTGCGTGCGCGCATCCCGGAAGTGAATCTGCCCGAGCCTCCCGCGCGATTCAACTGACCGGCAGCGCGCGCAGCAGCGCCAGGATGGTCCCGCGAAACTCGGCCAATGCCGGCGCGACCGGTCCGGCGTCCTCGACTTCGTGAGGCGCGTTCACCCGACCGCTCTGCGTGGACTGCGCGAGCGCCAGCTGCTCGTCGAGCCACGAGTCCGTGGCGCGCGCGGCGCGCGACGAGCGCCGGCCGCCCCGCGCGAACTCGAAGCGCCGCACTCGGCTGGCGCCCGGCGCACTCGGGAACACCTGGAGGATGGTCGCGGACCCCGGGTGTACGATGAACAGCTGATTGGGTGCCACGAAGTGCTGGTGCGGCTGGGGATTCTCGAGCCATTGCTCGATGATCACCTTCCAGTCGGCCGCCACTTCGCGATCGCTCACGGCGCGCATGAAGAGGCCGTCGAACGCCTCGGCGGGCAGGCTGCCTTCGGGCAGTGCGGCAGCCCCGGGCGCAGCGCGCACCAGCAGCAGTCGTCCACGGCGCGTGAGCTCAAGAGGCGTCAGGTCGCCTGGCGTCTGGCCCTCGACCAGCTGGCCGTCGAAGGTATAGGTCAGGGCGTGCGTCACGCAGCGGATCGCGCTCTGCAGACGTCCCTTGCGTTCGCTGACGAGGGCGTGCGGGCTGCGCCGGCAGGTATTGCGGAACGCATGCAGGCGATCGCGCTCGGCGCACACCAGCATGACGCGCTCGCCGGCGAGCTCCGCGCTCAAGTAGTCGCCGGGGACGCGCAGCTCAGACTCGTGGCCCAGTACCTGCCAGGCAGGGCGCAGCAGCCGCTCACGCTCCATGGAGAGCAATGCCGCGTCCGCATAGGCGCGCGCCGGCAGGTGCCGGGGATCGCCGCCCCGAGCCGGCGGCTCACGAACCGGCACGGGAGCGAATTCACCCGGAAACACCGAGCGCAGGTAGGCGAGCGAGCGGCGCACGGCAGCGGTGCGATCGATGTTGGCCTCACTTTGAAAAGCAAATCCCTGCCAGAGCACCTCGAGCACCCCGATCAGTCCGAGCGCGACGCCGTCGGCGTCCAGATGCGTGGCGCCCCTGGCGCTGATGAGGCGCTGCATGAGCTCGGTCACCAGCGCATAAAACTCCTCGTCCCGGCCGCCGCAAATGTCGAGATATTCCTGGCGCGAGCTGGCCTCACCCCAAAAGGCGTACCACACGGACACCTTGCGCGGGCTGGCGATCTCGGCGTCGAGATACAGATCGACCAGCAGCCGCAGCGCCTCGACCGGGCGCTCCTTGAGGGCGATCACCGGCGCGAGGACGCGCTCCTGGAACTCGGTGGACAAGAACTGCAGCGATGCCACGAGCATCGCCGCCTTGGAATCAAAGTAGAAGCGCACGATGCCGGGCGACAGGTCCGCGAGTGCCACCACCTTCTCCACCGTGGTGCGCGAGGGTCCGTAGATGTGCAGCGCGGAGATGCACGCATCGATCAGGCGGCGGCGCTGACGCTGGCGGATGCGCGAGGCAGGGGCGTGGTTCGTGGAGGTGGTCTGCGCCGACACGTTGGTTACCGAATGCTCCGCGGCGTGCATGTTGGGCGCGATAGTCGCGCCGCCGCCCAGTTTATCGCGCACAATAGTCGCCAAGAATACTCGATGCGCGCATCATGAATCCCTCCTGGCGACCGGGCCGCTGGCTGATCATTCTGCCGCCGCTGCTGTTCCTGTTCGTCTTCTTCCTCATTCCGTTCGCCTTCGCCTTCAAGATCAGTTTTGCCGAGGCGGTGCCACGCGTTCCACCGTTCACCGACGTCATCTCCTATACACCTGATCATCACCTGCAGCTCGCGGTGAGTCTCG
>DATBBQ010000156.1:0-12306 GCA_036270915.1 Steroidobacteraceae bacterium | reverse complement strand
TTCTTCTGGATGATCGCCTCGGTGCCGGCGGGGAAGTAATCCGAGACCGGCACGCCGTGCGTCTGGTACTGGATACCCAGGTCAATGATCCCGTAGAACGTGATGCCATTCCAGGTCAGGCTCCCGTCGGACTTCGGAGCGGCGGGCGCGCCAGCCGCGGCGGGTGCGGTCTGCGCCTGTGCGACCCCGGCGGCGGCCAGCGAAGACAGTAAGAGACAGGCACGAATAGATCTCATCTGCGGTTCCCCTGAATATGTAGAGCCAACACGGCGGGTCGCTACGGGTGTCCCAACGAACCCCGCCACACGCCCCGGGACCTGCGGGACCAGCCCTGCCGGGGCGGTGGCCACTCTGCTGCAGCTATGTGACAGTCCGACTGCGGACATATGACAGTTGTATTACGGAGCGACGCTCCGGGCCACGCGGGGTCGGCCTGTGCGCGGCGCGCGCGGCAAAGTGTGGTACGTCAAGGAGTTAGCCGGAGCGGGGGCCTTTCTGAATGGTTTTTAATCGGGCATTTGTGGACGGTTAATGCCTCCATGCTTTTCTATGCGCCGCGGTGACCCATGCGCATGCTCCTCGTAGAAGACGAAAAGAAGGTGTCCGACCTCGTCGCGCGTGCGCTGCGCGCCGAGCGCTTCGCGGTCGACGTCGCTGACGACGGGCAGCAGGGCTGGGAGCTCGCGGAAGCCTTCGACTACGACCTGATCATCCTCGACCTGATGCTGCCGGTCTTGAGCGGCAGCGAGCTCCTGAAGCGCATCCGCCGCAAGAACCAGCACGTGCCGATCCTGATCCTGACGGCGCGCGATGCCACCGAGGAGAAAGTGCAGAACTTCGAGGCGGGCGCGGACGATTACCTCACCAAGCCGTTTGCCTTCGCAGAGCTCGTGATGCGTGTGAAGGCGTTGCTGCGTCGCGGTCCGGTCGCCCGCTCGAGCGTGCTGCGCGTCGCGGACCTGGAGGTCGACCGTCTCACCCAGCAGGTGCGCCGCGCGGGCAAGCGCATCGAGCTCACTCCCAAGGAGTACGCGCTGCTCGAGTACCTGGCCGCTAATCCCGGACGGGTCTTCTCGCGCACCATGATCATCGAGCACGTCTGGGACCAGAGCTTCGAGGGCCTCACCAATATCGTCGACGTGTACGTGCGCCATCTGCGTGCCAAGGTCGATGACCCCTTTCCCATGAAGCTAATCCGCACCGTTCGCGGTGTCGGCTATGGCTTGGGCGAGAGCGCGGACACGTGAACACCCGCTCGCTCAGCTTCCGCCTCGTCGCCTGGTACGCCGGCGTGCTCACGATCGTCTTCGTGCTGCTCGGCTGGCTCACCTTTCTCTATCTGCGCAGCTACCTGGAGGCGAACCTGCTCGACACCCAGGCGCGGCGTGCACGGCAGATCGCCGACACGCTCATCGCCCACGCGAGCGCCGCGGAGGAGTCCGAGCTCGGGGCCAAGGTGGAGGACCTGTACTCGCCGGAGGCCAATGACCGCTTCATCCGCATCACGCGCGCCGACGGCACGCCGGTGTACGTCTCGGGGGCACCGAAGGACGCGCGCTTTGATCCCTCGCTCGTGCCGCCTTTGCCGAGGCAGTCCCCCGGGGAGGGTGCGCGCAAGGTGCTGCAGCCGGGCGGCTCGCTCTTCATCGCCACCCGCGGCGCGAGCGCGCGCGACGGTTCCGGCTATCGCGTCGAGGTCGGCATTTCCGGGGCGACGAGCGAGGCGACGCTCGCCCACGTGCTCGCCATGCTCGCCGTCGGACTGCCGCTGGCGGTCGCGGCGGCGGTGGCGGGCGGCTTCGTGCTGGTGAGGCGCGCGCTGCGGCCCGTCGCGCGCATCGCCGGCAAGGCCGAGGAGATCACGCAGCACAATCTCTCCGAGCGGCTACCGGTCGTGCGCAGCGGCGACGAGATCGAGCGGCTGTCGCTCGCGCTGAATCACATGATCAGTCGCCTCGAGGGGGCGCTCGCGCTCTCCAAGCAGTTCGTCGCCGACGCCTCGCACGAGCTGCGTACGCCGCTCACCGTGATGCGTGGCGAGCTCGAGGCGCTCGCCCAGGACCTGCAGCTCCGGGGCGAGACGCGCGAGGCGCTCGGCAGCGTCCTCGAGGAGGTGGAGCGGCTGCGCGAGATCGTCGAAGGACTGCTCGCGCTCTCGCGACTGGACGTCGGCGAGAAGCCAGGAGAGTGGACGCGGCTCGACCTCGCCGCGCTCGCCGCGAATACCGCCGGGCAGATGGGCCTGCTCGCGGAGGATAAGAGCGTGAGCGTCGTGTGCGAGTCCCCCGGCGAGGTGCCGGTGGTGGGCGACCGCGCGCGTCTCACCCAGGTGGTGGTGAACCTGCTCGACAACGCCATCAAGTACACCCCGCCCGGCGGGCGGGTCACGCTGCGCGTGGCGATTGAGAACGGCGAGGCGGTGCTCGAGGTGAGTGACAACGGTATCGGCATCCCCACCGAGGCCCTGCCGCACGTCTTCAAGCGCTTCTACCGCGTCGACCGCGCGCGCTCGCGTGACCAGGGCGGCGCGGGCCTCGGGCTCGCCATCGTGCAGTCGATCTGCAACGCGCACGGCGCGCAGCTGCAGGTGTTCAGCACTCCGGGGCAGGGCAGCCGCTTTCGCGTCCGCCAGCCCCTCGCACCGGCGCGCGCGCCGCACTAGGCAGCCCGTGTCCGTCGTTCCCTACGTCCTGAAGCGTCCGTACACCGTGGTGGCGGTGCTGCTGCTCGTGGCGCTGCTGGGAATCGCGGAGGCGCTGCGCATGCCGGTGGACATCTTTCCGAAGATGGACATCCCGGTGTGCAGCGTCGTTTGGACCTACGCCGGCATGAGCGCGCAGGACATCCAGAACCGCATCCTCACCTTCCACGAGCGGCAGATGGCCTCGCTGGTGGACGACATCGCGCGCATCGAGGCGACCAGCTACGAGGGAGTCGGGGTCGAGAAGGTGTACCTGCACGAGGGGGCGGACGTGACGCGGGCGATCGCGCAGCTCGCGAGCAGCGCGCTCGTGGTCCTGAAGTACATGCCGCCCAACATCACCCCGCCGCTCGTCATCCGCTACGGCGCGACCGACGTGCCCATCATCCAGCTGAGCCTCTCGAGCAACTCGCTGCCGGATACCAAGCTCAATGACCTCGGGCAGAACATCATCCGTCCGGCGCTCGCCGTGGTGCACGGCGCGGAGGTGCCCTATCCCTACGGCGGCAAGCCGCGCGTCATCATGGCCGACCTCGACCAGCAGGCGCTGCAGGCGCGCGGCCTCACCCCGGCGGACGTGAGCAACGCGCTGCAGACCCAGAACGTCATCCTGCCCTCGGGCGACGTGAAGATCGGCGCGCGCGACTACCTGCTCGCCATGAACAACAGCCCGGACGCGATCGACGCGCTCAATTCCTTCCCGATCCGCCAGATCGACGGCCGTACGGTGTTCATGCGCGACGTCGCGCACGTTCACGACGGCTTCCAGGTGCAGACCAATGCGGTCTCGGTCGACGGCGTGCCGGGCGCGCTCATGATCATCCGCAGCACCGGCGGCGTCTCGACGCTCGCGGTCATCGATGGCATCCGCGCGGCCCTGCCCGAGATCCGCCACATGCTGCCCGAGGGCGTGCGCATCAAGGCGATCTTCGACCAGTCGGTATTCGTCAAGGCCGCCCTCAACAGCGTGCTCATCGGCGGCTGTCTGGCGGCGGCGCTGACCGCGCTCATGATTCTTCTGTTCCTCGGCAACTGGCGTCTCACCCTCATCATCCTCGCCGCGATCCCGTTGTCGATCGTGACGGCGGTGCTGTTCATGGGCGCCGCGGGGGAAACGCTCAACACCATGACCCTCGGGGGCTTCGCGCTCGCCGTCGGCATCCTGGTCGACAACGGCACGGTGGTGATCGAGAACATCGAGCGCCATGCCGGCCTGCACGAGCATCTGAACGACGCCATCATCCACGGCGCGACAGAGGTGGGCACGCCGACATTCCTCTCGACGCTGTGCATCTGCATCGTATTCGTGCCCGTGTTCCTGCTCGAGGGCACGGCGAAGTACCTGTTCTCGCCACTGTCGGTGTCGGTGATCGTCGCGCTGCTGGCGAGCCTCGCCCTGTCCTTCACCATGGTGCCGGTGCTGTTTGCCTACCTCATGGGGACGGGTGCTCACGGCGCGCCGGCCGCCCCAGCGGGCGCGACGAGCCGCGCGCCGCCGAACATCTTCCTGCGCACGCACCTTGCCTTCGAGGGCGGCTTCCGGCGCTTCCGCGAGGCCTACCGCAACGTGCTCGCGTGGGCGCTGTCGCAGGCGCGCGCGACGGTTCTGGTCTTTGCCGTCATCATGGTGTGCTCGCTCGCGCTCTTTCCGTTGCTCGGACGGGACTTCTTCCCGCAGATCGACGCGGGCGAGATGCGCCTGCACGTGCGCGCCGCGCCGGGCACGCGGCTCGAGACGACGCAGCAGGAGTTCGCGCAGGTCGAGGCCCAGATCCGCCGCCTGATCGGCGACGCTCAGATCAGCGTCATCCTCGACAACATCGGTCTGCCCTACAGCGGCATCAACATCGCGCTCAGTGACTCGGCGACCGTCGGGCCCATGGACGGGGAGATCCTCATCTCGCTCGCCAAGAAGCACACGCCGACCGCCGAGCTCACCACGCGGCTGCGCCGCGAGCTGCCGCGGCTGTTCCCGGGGTTCGAATTCTTCTTCCAGCCCGCCGACATCGTCGATCAGGTGCTGAATTTCGGCCAGCCTGCGCCGATCGACGTGCGGGTCACGGGGCCGGACTCGGCCGCCGCCTACGCGCTCGCGAGCCGACTCACGCGACGCATCGCCGCGGTGCCGGGCGTGGTCGACGCGCACGTGTTCCAGGTGCCCGATGCGCCGGCGCTTGCCGTGGAGGTCGACCGGGCCTTTGCCACCCAGGTGGGGCTCACGCAACGCGAGACGGCCAACAATCTCCTCGTGTATGCGAACTCGAGCGCGCAGAGCGCGCCGAACTTCTGGGTCGACCCGCGCAACGGCGTGAGCTACCCGCTGGTCGTGCAGCAGCCGACCTACACCATCGCCTCGGCGCAGGATCTGGCCACCATGCCGGTCGGCAGCGCCGCAGGCGAGCACGCCGGGCAGCTGCTCATGAACACCGCCGCCTTTTCGCAACAGAAGGCGCCGCTCGTCACCTCGCAGCTGAATATCCGCCCGGTATTCGACGTGCACGCCGGGGTGCAGGGGCGGGACCTGAACTCGGTCGCGAGCGCCATCGACCGTATCCTCAGCCATGAGCGGCCCACGGCCCAGAGCGCCATGCAGGTCGTGCTCAGCGGCCAGGTCGAGACCATGCGCGAGAGCTACCGCGGGCTGTTCACCGGTATCGCCCTCGCGGTGGTGCTCGTGTACCTGTTCCTCGTCATCAACTTCCAGAGCTGGGTCGACCCGCTGGTCGTGCTGATGGCGGTGCCGTTCGCCCTGAGCGGCGTCATGTGGATGCTGTTTCTCACCCAGACGCACCTGAGTGTTCCGGCTCTCATGGGCACGCTCATGTGCATCGGCCTCACCACCGCGAACAGCATCCTGGTGGTGAGCTTCGCCAAGCAGCGCACCCAGCTCGGTGATGCGCCGCTCGTGGCGGCGGCGACCGCCGGTTACACGCGGCTGCGGCCCGTGCTCATGACGGCCGGCGCGATGATGCTCGGCATGGTGCCGATGGCGCTCGGGATCGGCGAGGGCGGGGAGCAGAACGCGCCGCTCGCCCGGGCCGTGATTGGCGGGCTGCTGTTCGCCACCTTCGCGACCCTGGTGTTCGTACCGACCATGTACCGGTTGCTGCGCCGTGCCCCGGCGAGCGTGCGAGGAGCACCGCGTGGAACCTGAAGACGTCAAGGAAAGCGACTACGGCACCGACGTCGCCCAGGTCGACTCGCACGCCGTCGGCACACACTTCGATCCCCACACCGGGGCGCGCCTGAAGCGCCCGGTGCGCATCGCGCTGATCGTGCTCGGCGTGCTGTTCCTGGTGGTGTGCCTCGATCGCTACCTCAAGGCGCGCAGCATCGCGCGCGAGACCGCCGCCGCCGCGGCGGCGCCCCCCGCGGTCGACGTGGTGGCGGCGCGCCCCGTCGGGGCGGTGCAGCCGCTGCTCCTTCCGGGGCAGACCGCCGCCTGGCACACGACGACCATCTATGCGCGCGTGAACGGTTACGTCGCGACCTGGTACGTGGACATTGGTGACAAGGTGAAGGCGGGGCAGCTGCTCGCCCTGCTCGAGACACCCGAGCTCGACGCGCAGCTCGCCGCCGCGCGCGCACAACTCGAGGCGGCGCAGGCGCAGGTCCAGGTGCGCCGGGCGGAGACCGAACTCAGCAGCACCACCTACGATCGCTGGCGTGACTCGCCCCAGGGCGTGGTCTCCGAGCAGGAGCGCGAGGAGAAGCGCGCCGACTACCACAGTGCCTCGGCGCGCCTGAACGCCGCGCAGGCGGAAGTGGCACTCGATCGCGCGCGCGTCAACCAATACGCCGCCCTCGCGCAGTTCAAGCGCGTCATCGCACCCTACGACGGGGTGATCACCAACCGCGACATCGATATCGGCAACCTGGTCACCGCCGGCAGCGGCGTCAATACCACCCCGCTGTTCGTCATGACGCAGAACGACCCGATCCGCATCTTCGTCGACGTGCCGCAGAGTGCCGCCGCCGACCTCATGGACGGCAAGACTCAGGTCAGCGTGCAGAGCAACGACGGCGTGGCGCGCGCGGCCACCGGTACCGTCACCCGCACCTCGCAGGCGATCAATCAGCAGGCGCGCACGCTGCGCGCGGAGGTCGACATAGCCAACCCCGGCGGTCAGTTCGTGCCGGGCCTGTACGTGAAGGTCACCTTTGCGCTGCCGCCGCGCGGGCTGGTGCAGGTGCCGGCGGCGGCATTGCTGTTCCGGGCGGCCGGCCCGCAGGTGGCGCTGGTCGACGCGGGCGGCCGGCTGACGTTCCGCAATGTGACGATCGCCCGTGACGATGGCAGCGTCGTCGAGCTCGCCTCCGGGGTGGCACCCGGGGAGCAGCTCGCGCTCAACGTCAGCAGCCAGATCAGCGAGGGCGAGCGCGTGAGCGCGCACCCGCTCGACTCGAGCGGACCGGCGGCGCTCGCGACCGCGCACCGCCAGCGGTGACGCGCGTGTCCGCCTCCCGGATCCTCGTTCCGCTCTGCGCCGCGCTGCTCGCCGCCTGTGCCGCAGGTCCGCGCTACCACACCCCGCAGCTGCCGATGCCGGCGCGCTACGACGGCGCCGGAGAGCCCGCGGCCGCACCCGCCAGCGAGGTTGACGTCACGCGCTGGTGGCGCGCCCTGAAGGACCCGGAGCTCGACTCGCTGATCGCACGTGCGATCGCAGGCAACCCGGACCTGAGGATCGCGCTCGATCACCTGCAGGCCGCGCGCGCCTTTGAGGCCGCGAGCATCGGCGCGGTGCTGCCGGAGGCCGGCGCCGCCGCCGGCGGCGGCAAGGGCACCGGCAGCGACCTCGCCCGCGACCGCGCGCCGCAGGCGCTGGTGTCCGCCGACAACGGTTCGGGCTTCACGCACATCAACGGCATCGCCGGATTCGATGCGCTCTGGCAGCTGGACGTATTCGGCAAGTACCGGCGCGAGATCGAGGCCACACGCGCGGACACCGAGGCGCTGGCCGCCGCGCGCAACGCGGTGCTGATCGCCATCGTCGCCGACGTGGCGAGTGGCTACGTGGACCTGCGCGGCCTGCAGGTGCGCGCACAGGTCCTCAAGGCGGCGACCGGCACCCTGCGCGAGTCACTGCGGATCGCCAGCATCCGCTATCAGCGCGGCATCACCAACGAGCTCGACGTGACGCTCGCCACGCGCGAGCTCGGCGTGCTCGAGGCGCAGGAGGCGCCGCTCGCGGCGCAGATCCGCGCCGCGCAGTACTCGCTCGCGACACTCCTCGGCGCCTATCCCGAGGAGCTGGTTGCCGAGCTCAACAGCACCGCGATGGTGCCGTCGGTGCCACTAGCGGTCGATCCCGGCCTGCCGCTCGACCTGCTGCGGCGGCGGCCCGACATTCAGGAAGCCGAACGGCAGCTCGCCGCGGCTACGGCGCGCATCGGGGTGGCGACGGCGGATCTGTTCCCGTCGCTCGCCGTGAACGGGGCGGTCGGCGTGCAGCGCCAGGGACTCGGGAACCCGCCGCTCAGTTCGCACATCTGGTCGGTGGGCGCCGCGGTCGCGTGGCCGCTGCTCGACTTCGGCGCTCTCGACGCGCAGGTGGAGGCCGCGGACCTGCAGGCGCGCGCCCTGCTGGTGAACTACAAGAAGACCATCCAGGGAGCGGTGCGCGAGGTCGATACGGACCTTGGCCAGTTTGCGGCCGAGCAGGTGAGTCTCGGCAAGCTGGACGGGGCGCTGATCGCCAGCCAGCGCGCGGTGACGCTCGCCAACGAGCGCTACCAGCGCGGTCTCACCGACTTCCTCAACGTCATCGATGCTCAGCGCCAGGAATACGACATCGAGGAGCAGTACGCGGCGGCGCAGGTGGCGGCGGCGGAGGACTTCATCGCTCTCTACCGCAGTCTCGGCGGCGGCTGGCAGGACTACCAGGAGCTGCCGCCGATCCACCGGCCGCAGCCGGCGGTGATCGCCGCCTTCGAGCGCGTGCTGCACACCCCGGACCCGCAGCGCGAGGAGGGGGTCTCGCCCTGAAGGCCGCCGGCGCGTCCCTGCGCCGACAGTAACTTCTAGAACGCGAGCCGCGCGGTGAGAATCCAGGTGTCGTTGAAGGTCTTGAAGGAGCTCACGACCCACTGGTAGCCGCCGCCGATGATGAACCGCAAACGGTTGTTCAGCTCGAACCGCCCGAAGACGATGCCGGCCGTGAGCGCGGTCTGCGACTTACCGTCGTTCGGCCCGTTCTTGAAGTAGGTGTAGTTCACTTCTAACTCCGGCCACAGTTTGCCGGTGTGGGCCTGGAAGGCCGTGTTCCAGGTGATCGGGCTGCCGAGGCCGCTCAGGTTAGCGAGCGGGATCGCGATGCCGAGGGTCGACTGGATGTCGAAGCCCGACTCGCGCGTGCCCCAGCCCTTGCCGCCGGCGATGGTCGGCGTCACGATGGTCTCGTGATTGGTGAAGGCTTCGTTTCCGGTCGGGATGCTCACGCCGACGAAGCCCGTCATGATGTAGTTGCCCTGCTCCTCGTTCGCCGACACCAGTCGGTATTTGAGCAGGAAGGTCTCGTCGCCCCAGCCCGTGGTTTGCCCCTTGGGGGTGTCGCGCACCTCGTAGGCCGGAACACCGATGATGATCTCCGTGTTCGCCATCGGGATCACCTCGAGCCCCTTGCCGCCGCCGTAGTTCTCGAGCGTCACGCCGTTCGGCCGATCCTGCCAGCTCTGGTCGTAGCGGAATTCCTGCTCGAGCCGCGGCGTCACGGTCACGACCGGCGTCATCCAGTGCGGCTGGGATTCCTTGGCGGCATCGGAAATCGCGAACCACTTGTCGAAGAAGTCACCTCCGCCCGTGCTGGTCGTCGTGGCGGCATCGTCGGCGTATGCGGCCGGCACGAGGGCGGTCGCGGCGACGGTGAGCGCCGCGGCAGCAGACAGACGACGGGCGGTAGGCATCGCGAGGCTCCTGATCGTTATATTCGCCGGGACATATCGTCGCAGAAGCGCGGGCAGCGGTGCAACCTGGTGCGCTAAGCTTCGGCCACGGAGTACACCCGATGCCAACACCTGCGGTGCGGTTTCGCGTTGATTTTGGGCGCCACGAGGCCGTCGGGCCGGGCAAGATCGCGCTGCTTGAGCACATCGCCGCCAGCGGCTCGCTCTCACAGGCCGCGCGCGAGCTCAAGATGAGCTATCGCCGCGCCTGGCAGCTGCTCGAGAGTCTGAACGGCTCCTTCAGCGAGCGGGTCGCGCTCACCAGCAAGGGCGGGCGCGGCGGGGGCGGGGCTTCGCTCACCCCGTTCGGCGTGCAGCTCGTCAGGCGCTACCGCGCCTTCGACAAGGACGTGCAGGCACGCGCAGCGCGCTGTTTCCGCGACCTGGCAGCGAAGACGCGCGAAAGGCGCGAGCCGCGCGCGGCTCCCGTGCGGCGCCTGAGCGAGCGCTGAAGTTCGCTACGATGCAGCCCCAAGGGCGTTGGCAACGCGCACCGTGCGCTAGAACTTGAAGCGCACTCCCAGGGTCGGATTGAGGTTGGTCGTGTAGAGGTACCCGCTCGCCAGCCCACCGTGAACGCCGCTGTACATGGCGCCGATGTAGGCATCGAAGTGAACATTGAAGCGGTAGTCCGCGTCTACGGAAAATGCTTCGAGGCTTCCACTGCACACGCTGTGGGCGCTACTCGTGCATCCCGTTTGCGACCCGATGCCATACGCGCTCTGGTGAACCCTGTAGTAGGCCGCGGCCAACTCAAGGCGCGGAGCCATCTCGTAACGCACCCCGGCCCAATAGACCTGGGAGATCTTGGGGTTGGTATAGGCCGTGTTGTTGACGAACGCCAGTACGTAACCGCCGATGTCGATAAATCCGACGTTCAACGGGGTCTTGGGGTTGGCGTACTTGATGTACTCGTAGCCGCCGAAGAGCTTGAGCGCATCGAGCTTGTACAGGCCCATCAGCGCGTATGCCGTGTTGTCCGATACCGTCCCCACGACGGAGTGAGACAGGTCGTAGCCCTGCGGTAGTGCGGACACCTGTGCGGCACTCAGGGAACTTGCGGAAATGGAACTGTTGAACTTGGAGTAGTACCCGTCCAGGGACGCGCCCGCGAAATTGCCGCCGACGTTCGCCTGCACACCGGTGCGAGCGGAGCCATTTGACCCGTTGAGCTTGTAGAGCCAGGCGACGTGGAGCCGATCGTTCAGGCCTACGCTGTATTTCACCGACGAGTCGACTCGATTGTCTTCGCTGCTGCCCCCGCCGGAATAGGTATTCGATGCCCCGAGCAGGCCAAATGCGGTCGAGTTGTAATTGGGGTCATACTTGATGGTGCCCTCCGAGATGAGCGTCACCTGGCGTCCGAAGGTCAGGCTGCCGAAGCGCTCGGACCGGAGGCCGACATATGCGGTCTGGAAGGCCTGGCCCGCCGAACTTCCGTCGACGCCCACGCTCTGCTCGGTGACTGGCTTGCCGTTGTTCGCCGTCAACGACCGGAGCGAGTCGGCGATCTCACCGGACTGCGGGTTGAAGAAGGTCTCGACCTGGAAGGTCGCCGACCATTTCTCCCCCAGGGGTTCGATGCCCTGCAGCCCGACGCGCGTCTGGCCCATGTTGCTCGGAGTCACCCCAACGACCGACTGGTGCGCGTTCGACCGGATGATGTTGCCGCTGGCTGCGGGGCGGTACGGGGTGAACGGCGCACTGTGAGTATCGTATTGGATGCCCAGATCGATGACGCCATAGAGAGTGATGCCCTGCCAGGTCAGGCGCTCATCGCTCGGTACCCCGGGACCGGTTTTTTGCTGAGCGAAGACAGGGGCTATGGCCAAGAAGGATCCGAGCAGAATCGCAGTCAGTCCATCAGGCCGCAACGGTCGCGGCCCGTGGAAAGTCTGGCAAGGCTGCGACTCGTGCTGGTGCTCGCGCCGGGAGGGAGTCGTCGCCGTGCCCGGTGCGGGCTCCAGAGCCGGGGGTGGGCAAAACAGCAGTCCAACTGGCCGCGAGGCGGTGCGGGGTCTCACGTTGCTTTGTTCCGCGTCTCACGCGCGTGCGAGGACGCGCCAGGCGCCGGATGCTAGGGAATATGCGGTTAGGAAATCAGTCGCGCGCCGGTAACAGGGCGGTTAGGAATCCGCGCTGCGCAGTAACTCGTTGATCGAGGTCTTGGCGCGCGTCTGCGCGTCGACGCGCTTGACGATGACGGCGCAGTAGAGGCTATAGCGGCCACCCTCGCCGGGCAGGTTCCCCGGGACGACCACCGAGCCCGCCGGCACCCTGCCACGCAGGACGGTGCCGCTTGCGCGGTCATAAATGCGCGTGCTCTGGCCGATGAACACGCCCATGGAGATAACCGCGCCCTGTTCGACCACGACACCCTCGACGATCTCCGAGCGCGCGCCGATGAAGCAGTCGTCCTCGATGATGGTGGGGTTGGCCTGCAGCGGCTCGAGCACGCCGCCGATACCGACGCCGCCGGAAAGGTGCACGCCCGCGCCGATCTGCGCGCACGAACCCACGGTCGCCCAGGTGTCGACCATGGTGCCTTCGTCGACATATGCGCCGAGATTGACGAACGACGGCATCAGCACGACGCTGCGCGCGATGAACGCCGAGCGGCGGACCACCGCGCCGGGCACCGCGCGGAAGCCGGCTTCACG
>DATBBQ010000155.1:0-23850 GCA_036270915.1 Steroidobacteraceae bacterium | reverse complement strand
GGGCGAGAGCCAGGCCCGTGGCCACGAGAAGTCCGAGCGCTGTCGTGCGCATGTGTGCACCTCCTGTGCGTGTCGAAGACCCAAAGCCCGGCCCCACAGAAACGCCCGGCCCCGCCCGCGGTTGACTCAGTGGGCCTCGTCCCAGTTCGCGCCGGTGCCGACGTCGACGCGCAGCGGCACGGACAGCTGCGCGGCGTTCGCCATGCAATCGTGCACCGCCGCCGAGACCGTCGCGACGACTTCGTGCGCCGCCTCGAGGACCAGCTCGTCGTGCACCTGCATGATCAGCCGCGCCGGCAGCCGCTCGCGCGTCAGCCAGGCATCCACTTCGATCATCGCGCGCTTGATGATGTCGGCCGCCGTGCCCTGCATGGGGGCGTTGATGGCGCTGCGCTCGGCGTACTGGCGCAGCTGCGGGTTACCGGAGCGGATGTCGGGCAGGTACAGCCGTCGGCCAAAGACCGTCTCGACGTAGCCCATCTCGCGCGCCTGGGTGCGCGTGTTATCCATGAATCGGCGCACGCCCGGGTAGCGCTGGAAGTAGCGCTCGACGTAGCGCTGAGCCGCGGAGCGCTCGATGCCGAGGTTGCGCGCGAGCCCGAACGCGGACATGCCGTAGATCAGGCCGAAGTTGATGACCTTGGCGGTCCGGCGCTGGTCGTCGCTGACCGCCTCGAGCTCGCAGCCGAACACCTCCGCGGCGGTTGCCTGGTGCACGTCGCGGTTGTCGGCGAACGCGGCGCGCAGCGTCTCGTCCCCGGAGAGGTGCGCCATGATGCGCAGCTCGATCTGCGAGTAGTCGGCCGCGAGCAGCACGTGGCCCGGCGGCGCCACGAACGCCTGGCGGATGCGTCGTCCTTCCACGCGGCGCACTGGGATGTTCTGCAGGTTCGGGTCCACCGAGGAGAGCCGCCCGGTCGCGGCCACGGCCTGCGCGTAGGACGTGTGGATGCGCCCGGTGCGCTCGTTGACCAGCTCCGGGAGCTTGTCGGTGTAGGTCGACTTGAGCTTCGCGAGCGCACGGTACTCGAGCACCAGGCGCGGCAGGGCGTAGCTCGCGGCGAGCTCCTCGAGCACATCCTCGGCGGTCGAGGGCTGCCCCGTCGGCGTGCGACGGCGCACTGGCAGCTGCAGCCGCTCGAAGAGAATCTGCTGCAGCTGGCGCGGGGACTCGATGTTGAACTCGTGGCCCGCCTCGCGGTGCGCCGCGAGCAGAATCTCCTGCAGGTCGCGCGCGAACTCGCGGCTCTGGGCGCGCAGCTGCTCGCGATCGATCAGCACACCGTGCTGCTCCATGCGCACCAGCACCGGCAGGAGCGGCCGCTCGCACTCCTCGTAGAGGCGCGCCAGCCCCGGGACGGCCTCGAGCTGCGGCCACAGCGCCCGGTGCAGGCGCACCGCCATGTCGGCGTTCTCGGCCGCGTACTCAGTGGCGCGTTCGACGCTGACCTGGTCGAACGAGATCTGCTTGGCGCCCTTGCCGGCGACGTCCGCGTAGCGGGTCGTGGCGACACCCAGGTAGCGCTGCGCGTCCGCGTCCAGGTCGTGGTTGGTCGCCACCGAGTTGCACACGTAGGACTCGAGCATGGTGTCGAAACGCATGCCGGCGAGCGTGATCCCCGCGTGCGCCAGCACGTGCGCGTCGTACTTGAGGTCGTGGCCGATCTTGCCGCGCGAGCCGTCCTCGAGCAGCGGCTTGAGCGCGCCGAGCACGCGCGCGCGCGCGAGCTGCTCGGGGGCGCCGGGGTAGACGTGCGCGAGCGGCACGTAGGCCGCGACCCCCGGCTCGACGCTGAAGGAGACCCCGACGATCTCGGCGCGCATGTAGTCGAGCGTCGTCGTCTCGGTGTCGAAGGCGAAGAGCTCGGCGGCCTCGAGCAGCACGAGCCAGCGCTCGAAGTCCTCCCAGCGCGTGATGGTCTCGTAGCGGCGCTCGTCGGGCGGGGCGACCGGCGGCGCCGGCAGGGCGCTCGGCGGCGGCGCAGCCGCCGCGCCCGCTGTACTGGCGCCTTCGCCTTCGAGCGCCCGCTGCAGCGCCCGCAGCTCGTAGCGTGCGTACAGCTCGCGCAGGGTCGCGACGTCCGGCGGCTTTGGTGTCAGCTCCTCGAGCGACAGCGCGAGGTCGAGGTCGGTGCGGATGGTGGCGAGGCGGCGCGAGAGCTCGAGCGTCGACAGACCCTGACGCAGGTTCTCGCCGATCCTGCCGGGAATGCTCTCGACCTGGGCGACGAGCTGGTCGAGGCTGCCGAACTGCTGCAGCAGCTTCGCGCCCGTCTTCGGCCCGACCTTGTCGATTCCCGGGATGTTGTCGGAGCTGTCGCCGATGAGCGCGAGGTAGTCGATCATCTGCTCCGGGTACACGTCGAACTTCGCCTTGACGCCTTCGCGGTCGAGACGGCTGTCGGTCATGGTGTTGATAAGCGTGATGGACTCGTTGACGAGCTGCGCCATGTCCTTGTCGCCCGTGGAGATCAGCACCTGCTGCCCGGCGCGCGCCGCACGGCAGGCGAGCGTGCCGATCACGTCGTCGGCCTCCACGCCCGGCTCGCGCAGCAGCGGCAGTCCCTGTGCCTGGATCATGGCGAGCAGCGGGCCGACCTGCGCGCGCAGCTCATCCGGCATGCCCGGGCGCTGCGCCTTGTACTCGGCGAACAGCTCGTCGCGGAAGGTCCGGCCGGGCGCGTCAAACACGATGGCGATGCGCGCGGGCTGGAAGTCCTTCACCAGTTTGTTGAGCATGTTGAGGACGACCAGCATCGCCCCGGTCGGCTCACCGCGCGCGGTCGTGAGCTTGGCGACCGCCGGCGCTGCGTGAAACGCCCGGTAGACATAAGAAGAGCCGTCGACGAGAACCAGGTCGGGAGATCGCGTCATGGAAGTGCGGGCTTGAGCGGGCCGCGAGTATAACGGACGCCGCCCGCCCTCACGGCGCGGCCCACGGTCAACCCGCGCGGCAGCTGGCGCGCTATAGGGTTGAGATGCCCGCAAGGACCGTATCGCATGCAGGAGTCGCCGACCGCTGCCATCGCCGCCAACCGCTTCGGTCTGGGTGCCCGCCCGGGGGAGCTCAGTGCGATCGGCGGCGATCCGAGGGCCTGGCTGCGCGAGCAACTCAGGGGCGCGCCGCCCGCGCTCGCCGCCACTGAGCTGCAACCCTCCGCCGATACACTCGCGCAGGCGCTGTCACTGCGCCGCGAGATCCAGGCGGAGCGCAAGAGCGCGCGCGCAGGCGCCGAGGCGGGCGTGGCCGCGGAAGCCCAGCTGCAGAAGGTCGGGCAGCTGCTGCGCCCGGTGTACGTGAGCGAGGCCGGCGAGCGCATCGCGTTCGCGGTGGGCACCGAGCGCCCCTTCCTCGAGCGCCTGACGCAGTTCTGGAGCAACCACTTCGCGGTCTCGGTGGACAAGGCGCTGCTCGCCGGACTCGCCGGCGGCTTCGAGCGCGAGGCGATCAGGCCCAACGTGCTCGGCAACTTCCGGGACCTGCTGCTCGCGGTCGAGACGCACCCGGCGATGATCCTGTACCTGGACAACGAGCAGTCCGTCGGACCCCATTCGCAGGCGGCCGCGCGTGCCGAGCGGCGCGGCGCGCCGCGGCGCGTCGGCATCAACGAGAACCTCGCGCGCGAGATCCTCGAGCTGCACACGCTCGGCGTCGGCGCCGGCTACACGCAGGGCGACGTGACCACGTTCGCCGAGGTGATCTCCGGCTGGTCGATCGGCGGCGAGGGCGCCGGCCGCTTCGCCGCGGGCGCTCCGGGGCACTTCGTGTTCCGCCCCGAGCTGCACGAGCCCGGCGCGAAGATCGTCCTCAACACGCGCTATCCCGAGGGGGGCTTCGAGCAGGGGGTCGCGGTGCTGCACGATCTCGCGCGCCAGAGCGCGACCGCGCAGCACATCGCGACGAAGCTTGCGCGTCACTTCATCGCCGACGAACCGCCCCCGACGGCCGTCGGCCGCATCGCCGCCGCCTTCACCGCGGGCGAGGGCCACCTCCCGAGCGTCTATGCCGCGCTCATCGAGACGCGCGAGGCCTGGGCGCAGCCGCTCACGAAGTACAAGACCCCGAACGACTACGTCACCTCCGCCCTGCGCGGGGTCGCGCTGCCGCCGGACGCCAGGCGCGGCGCGCTCGCGCCCTTCGAGCTGCTCGGCCAGCGCACCTGGCAGCCCGGCTCGCCGGCGGGCTGGCCCGACAAGAGCGCCGACTGGGACGGCGCGTCCGCGCTCATGAAGCGTCTCGAGTGGGCCGAGGCGGTGGCGGCGCGCCTCGGCAGCCGCCGCGACGCACAGGACCTCGCCCCGCAGCTGCTCGGCGCGGACCTCAGCGTACCCACACGCGCCGCGGTCGCACACGCGGCAAGTGCCGCGCAGGCGCTCACGCTGCTGCTCGCCGCGCCCGAGTTCATGCGCCGCTGATACGAGGAATCCCCATGACACGCCTAGCGCGACGCGACTTCCTGCAACTCACCGCCCTCGCCGCCGGCGGCACCGTGCTCGGCGCGCGCCTCGCGTTCGCGCACACGAGCACGCAGCGTCCGCGCTTCGTGCTCGTCATCATGCGCGGCGCGCTCGACGGACTCGCGGCGGCGCCCCCGTATGCCGACCCGGATTACGCCGGCCTGCGCCGCGAGGTCGCGCTGCGCGCGCCGGGAAGTGAGAACGGCGCGCTGCCACTCGACGGCTTCTTCGGCTTGCACCCCTCACTGGAGTTCCTCGGGCAGTGCTACGCGGCGCGCGAGCTCACGGTGCTGCACGCGCTCGCGAGTCCCTACCGCGAGCGCTCGCACTTCGACGGCCAGGACGCGCTCGAGAACGGCACGCCGCAGCCGCACGCGCTGCCGACGGGGTGGCTGAACCGCGCGCTCCTGCGGCTGCCCGGCGGCGCGCCGCGCGAGGCGGGGGTGGCGCTCGGGCAGAACGTGCCGCTCGTCATGCGCGGGCCCGCCGAGGTGACCTCCTGGTCACCCTCGCGCCTGAACGCGCTCGACGAGGACACCCTGGCGCGCATCACGGACCTCTACGCCAACGACAAGCTGCTCTCGGTGCGCCTCGCGGACGGCCTGGCCGCCGACGTGATCGCCGGCGGCGGCGGCGCCGACCGGGGCGTGGCGGATAACGCGATGCAGGGCCAGCCGCCGGCGCCGCCCGTGCAGGCCTACAACGGCCGCTACGCGGAGGTGGTGCGCGCAACGGCCGGATTCCTGCGCCAGGAGCAGGGCCCGCGCGTCGCGGTCTTCGATACGAGCGGCTGGGACACGCACGCGAACGAGGGCGGGGCGCAGGGCCAGCTCGCCGGGCGCCTCGCGGCGCTCGACCGCGCGCTCGCGACGCTCAAGGCGGAACTCGGCCCGACCTGGGGCGACACGGCGGTGCTCCTCGTCACGGAGTTCGGGCGCACCGCCTCCGTCAACGGCACGCGCGGCACCGATCACGGTACGGCGACCGCCGCCTTCCTCCTCGGCGGTGCGGTCGCGGGCGGGAAGGTCATCGCCGACTGGCCGGGACTCTCCGCGCGCGCCCTCTACCAGGGGCGTGACCTCTCGCCCACGCTCGACTTGCGCGCCGTGCTCAAGGGAGTCCTCGGCGAGCACCTCGGCGTGCCGCAGCGCGCGCTCGAGGAGAGCGTCTTTCCCGAGAGCGCCGCGGCGCGCCCGCTGCGCGGACTGATGCGCACCTGAGACAGGCGCGCGCGGCGCGGCGCCGCTAGTGCGGCGGCGGCGTGTCGTCGTCCTTGTCGTCGCCCTTCTTCGCCGGGGCCTGCGTCGGCTGGGCCGGCGCGGGCTGCGTCGCCGGCGCGGCCGCGGGTGGCGGCGTGACCGCCGCGGGCTTCTTGTCGGGCAGGTAGAGCGGACCCTTCTGTCCGCAGCCGTACAGCATGACGGTGAGGACGATCCCGAGTGCGGCCGCGCACCTCATACGTACATCGGCCGTCCGTCCTTGAGCGCGAGCCAGCCGCGCGCGACGCGATAGATGATCCAGAGCGCGAGCGCCGCAAGCCCCAGGAGCCCGATGAAGATGCCGATGATGCTGACGATCAGCACCCAGCACACCACCGCCCACAGCAGCGCGTACCAGAAGGTGCGGATCTGCCAGCGGAAGTGCGACTCGAGGTAGGTGCCGACGGTGGCCGAGCGACGCGCGTAGTTCATGATCACGGCGACGATCGACGGCAGGCCCCCGACGAAGCTGCCGACCACGGTATGGAAGGTCGACAGGCCGATGAGCACGGCGAGCGCGTGCAGTGCGTAGATGACGTGCGTGTAGGTGACGAGTGACTCGTCGACCTTCGGCCGCTCGGCGCTCATCGGCTGGACGGGTGCGGGATCAGACATGGCTCACCTCGTTGTCAGTTCTCGCGGCGTTCGACGACCGCCACGGTCAGGCGCGACACGCACACGAGACGATCGCTCTCGTCGCGGATCTCGATGCCCCACACGTGGCTGCGGGCGCCGAGGTGGTAGGGGCGTGCGGTCGCGGTCACGGTGCCGCTCGACACGGCGCGCAGGTGGTTGGCGTTGATCTCCTGGCCGAGGCACATGTAGCGCGGCTCGACACACAGCATCGCCGCCAGGCTCCCGACGGTCTCCGCGAGCGCCACCGAGGCGCCGCCGTGCAGCACGCCGAAGGGCTGGTGGACGCGCGGCAGCACGGGCATGGTCGCGCGCAGATAGTCCGCTCCGATCTCGGTCACGATGATGCCGAGATATCCGGGCAGGCTCTTGCTGGCACGCTCGGTGAGGAACTCGGGCGTGCTGCTGACGCGCCAGATGGCCATGATGGCGGCTAGTCTAGCCGTTTGCGCAGTGGCAATCTGCACCCAACAGGAGGAGTGCAGCATGAGCGAGTTCGTCTTTCCGCCCGGCCCGGTGCCGAGCGTGGCCGTCGCCGGCGGCGGGCGCTTCCCGGTTCACCGCATCTATTGCATCGGACTCAACTACGCCGACCACGTGCGCGAGATGGGCGGGGATGCCGCGAAGAGTCCGCCGATCTTCTTCAGCAAGCCCGCCGACGCGGTGGTCGCCAACGGCGCCGCGGTTCCCTATCCGCCGCAGACCGCCAACTTCCACTACGAGATCGAGCTCGTGGTGGCGATCGGCAGCCCGGGGCGCGACATCGACGCCGCGCGCGCGCTCGCGCACGTGTTCGGCTACGCCGCGGGCAACGACCTCACGCGCCGCGACCTGCAGAGCAACGCCAAGTCACGCGGCGAGCCCTGGGACACGGCCAAGGGATTCGACGCCTCCGCTCCCGTGGCCGCCATCCGTCCGGCGTCCGAGGGACATCTCAACAAGGGGCGCATCTGGCTGTCCGTCAACGGCACGCTGCGGCAGGAGTCGGACCTGAGCCACATGATCTGGGACGTTCCACACCTCGTCGCCGCGCTCTCGCGGCTCTACGAGCTGCGCGCCGGGGACCTGATCTTCACCGGCACGCCCTCCGGGGTGGGCGCCGTGCGTCCCGGCGACCGGATCGAGGGCGGCGTCGAGGGGCTCGAAGTACTGCGCAACACCGTCGCGCCACCCGCGAAGGACTGATATGAAGCTGTACGGTTTCTTCCGCAGCTCGGCCAGTTACCGTGCGCGCATTGCCCTGAACCTCAAGGGCATCGCCTACGAGCCCGTCCCGGTCGACCTGCGCGCGCCGGTGAGCGCGCAGCGCCGCCCGGAGTTCCTCGAGCTCAACCCCGGGGGACTGGTCCCGGTGCTGGTCGACGGGCGCACGACCGTCACGCAGTCGCTGGCGATCATCGAGTATCTCGAGGAGACTCATCCCGAGCCGCCGCTCCTGCCGGCGGCCCCGGGCGAGCGCGCCCGGGTGCGCTCGCTGACGCTCGCGATCGCCTGCGACATCCACCCGCTCAACAACCTGCGCGTACTCAACTACCTGCGCGATCCGCTCGCGCACGACGAGGCGGCGGTCAGTGCCTGGTACGCGCACTGGGTGGCGCGCGGCTTCGAGGCCCTCGAGGCGGAGGTCGCGGGCCTCGGCGGTGACGGGCGCCACATGTTTGGCGGCGCGGTGACGCTCGCGGACGTGTTCATCGTGCCGCAGATGTACAACGCGCGTCGCTTCAAGTGCGACGTCACCCCGTATCCGCGCCTGCGCGCCATCTGTGCGCACCTCGAGTCGCTGCCGGCGTTCGCGCACGCGGCGCCCGAGGCGCAGCCGGAGGCGCGCCCGAGCCCCTAGCGCGCGCTCGGGGTGCGCAGGAAGGCGACGTAGCCGGCGAGAAACTGCTTCAGCTGCTCCTCGACGCTCGCATCCTTGAGCGTGCCGCTCTCGTCGAAGACATTGTTGGCGCGCGCCACCTGCAGGCGGCCGCCGAACCACATTTGCGTGCCGAGCGTGCGCAGCACCGAGAGCCAGGCGTTCTGGCTGAGAATGGTGCCGTAGCTGCCCGGGGAGGCGCCGATGATGGCGAAGCGTCGGCCGCCGAATACGCGGCGCGCATCCGCCGCCGGGCGTGACAGCCAGTCGATGGTGTTCTTGAACACCCCCGGGATGCTGTTGTTGTATTCCGGGGTGACGAGCAGCACCCCGTCGGCGGCGACGACCGCCTCCTTCAGCTGCGACACCGAGGCCGGGATCCCCTGGGCCTCGACGTCGCCATCGTAGAGCGGGATGCCGCGGATGCTCGTAACCTCGAGCGTCGAGTCCCCGGGCATGAGGCGCGTGGCGGCGCGCAGCAGCGCGGTGTTGTACGACCCGCGCCTGAGACTGCCTGATATGCCGAGGACCTTGATCATCCGCTCTCCCTGCTCCGCAGACTGCCGCGCGGCAGCGGCGAGCGCAACCCGCGCTAGCGCTTGAGCTGCGCGGCGATGCGTCGGTAGGCCTCGCGGAAAGGAATGCCTTCCGTGACCGCGAGACGGTTGGCCTCCTCGGCGGCGTGGATCGCAGGGTCGAGGCGGATCGCCTCGGGGCGGAAGCGCAGCGCCGCGATCCCTGACGGCAGGATGGCGAGTGTCTCGTGCGCGAGGTCGACGGCGCGGAACAGCGGGAACTTCAGCAACTGCAGGTCGCGGTGGTAGCCGGAGGTGAGCTTGGCGCAGATGGCGAGCGCCTCGAGCAGGCAGGCCTGCGCGCTCGCGCTGCGGCCGCGGACGAGCTCGAACACGTCGGGATTCCTCTTCTGCGGCATGATCGAGGAGCCGGTCGTGAAGGCACCCGCGAGCTCGATGAACGAGAACTCCGTGCTCGCGAACAACACCACGTCTGCCGCGAAGCGTCCCAGGTCCTGCATGAGCAGCGCGATCTCGAAGAGCAGCTGCGCCTCGGCCTTGCCGCGCGAGAGCTGCACGGCGGTCACCGGCTCCTGCACCACCGTGAAGCCGAGCTTCGCGCGCGTTGCCTCGCGGTCCAGGGCGAGGCCCGGGGTGCCGTAGCCGGCCGCCGAGCCGAGCGGGTTCTTGTCGATGCGCCGCAGAACCTGGGCGAGCCCCACGGCGTCGTCGCGGATCTCGGCCGCGAAGCCTGACGCCCACAGCGGCACCGAGCTGGGCATCGCCTGCTGTAGGTGCGTGTAGCCGGGCAGCGCCGTGCGCGCCTCGCGCTCGGCGAGTCCATCGAGGGCCGCGGCGGCCTCCAGGGCGGCGGCCGCGAGCGAGCCGACCACGTCGCGCAGGTACAGGCGCACGGCCGCGAGCACTTGGTCGTTGCGCGAGCGCCCGAGGTGGATGCGCCCGCCGGCCTCGCCGACGCGCTCGGTGAGGCGCCGCTCGAGCGCGGTGTGGCCGTCCTCGTCGGTGAGCTCGACGTGCCAGGCGCCGCGCGCGTGCTCCTCGGCGAGCGCCGTAAGCGCCGCCGTCAGCTGCGCGAGATCGGCGTCGCTGAGCAGCCGCTGCGCGTTGAGCATCTGCGCGTGCGCCAGCGAGGCGCGCACGTCGTAGGGCACGAGGCGCTCATCGAGGATGAAGTCCTCGCCGGCCGTATAGCGCAGCACGCGCTCATCGAGCGGTGCGCCCTTGTCCCACAGGCGCCTCACGAGGCGCCCCGCTGCTCGGCGGGGGTGAGTGCGTTGACGTCGGCGACGATCAGCGTGCCGGTACCCTCGTTGGTGAATACCTCCCCGAGGATGCCCTCGGGTGCCAGGTACGACACGACGTGCACGCGACGCACGCCGCCACGGATCGCGTCCTCGATCGCCTTCGCCTTCGGCAGCATGCCGTCGGCGATGCGGCCCTCTTCCCCCAGGCGCTTGAGGCCGCGCACGTCGGTGTAGGAGATGAGCGAGCCCGGGTCGGCGAGGTCCCCGAGGATCCCGGGGGCGCCGGTGCACAGGATCAGCTTCTCGGCGCCGAGCGCCCCACCCAGCGCCGCCGCCACGGTGTCGGCGTTGATGTTGAGCAGCGTCCCGGACTCATCCGCCGACAGCGGGCTCACGACCGGCATCAGGCCGTTGTCGAGGAGCTTGCGCAGCACCGCGGTGTCCACCCCGTCGATGTCACCGACGAAGCCGAAGTCGACCAGCTCGCCCGCGCTCCCCACCCTGAGCGGCGCGCGCTTGTGCGCGCGCACCAGGCCCGCGTCCACGCCGCTGATGCCGACGGCGTCGAGCCTCAGGTCGCGGCACAGGGCGAGGATGCGCGTGTTGATGAGACCGTTGAGGACCATCGCGGTCACGTCGATCGACTTCTGGTCCGTGATGCGCCTTCCTTCGACCATGCGCGTCGATACCCCGAGCGCGGCGGACAGCTCGGTCAGCTGTGGGCCACCGCCGTGCACCAGCACGACGCGCACGCCGAAGTAGTGCAGGATCGCCATCTGCTCCACCAGCGCGCGCGTGGTGGCCGCGTCGGAGAACACGCCGCCGCCGGCCTTCACCACGAAGGTCTTGCCCTTGTACATGCGGATGTAGGGCGCCGCGCTCTTCAGGGCGCGGATCGCGAGGGCCTGGTCGCTGCGGTGCATGATCATCGGCTTCGGTCTCCGTGGAGTCTCTCAGGCCCTGAGCATCTGGTGGAGCACCGCCATCTGCACGGGCAGGCGGTTGTAGGCCTCGCGCTGCACGACGCTGCGCGTGCCGTCGAGCACCTCGTCGGCGATCGCGGTGTTGCGCCGCACCGGCAGGCAGTGCATGACGCGGCAGCCCGGTGCGCGCGCGAACCAGTCCTCACGCACGCACCAGTCGGTGAGTGCGCGGCGCAGCCGGGCATCCCCGGCGGCGTCTCCGTAGCACTCGGTCGCGCCCCACTCCTTGACGTAGAGGACGCTCGCGCCCGCGAGCGCCTCGCCGCGGTCGGCGCTCTCGCGCACCGAGCCGCCGGAGGCCGCCGCCGCGTCGCGCGCGCGCGCCATGAGGGTTTCCGGCAACGCGAACCCCTGCGGGCGCAGCACCACGACTTCCATGCCGCGCAGGGCGGCCATGTGCAGGGCGGCGGCCGGCACCGCGAGCGGCAGGGGCTTGGGGTGGTAGGCCCAGGAGAGCACGAAGCGCGCCGCGCGCGGCACGTCGAGCTCATCGAGGGTCTTCCAGTCCGCGAGAGCCTGGCAGGGGTGGTTGATCGCCGACTCCAGATTGATGAGCGGCTTGTCGGTGAGGGCCGCCATCGCGGCGAACGCACCGTCGGCGAGGTCCGCGGCCAGGTCCCTGCCTTCCGCGAACGCCCGGATTCCGAGCGCGTCGCAGTAGGAGGCGAGCACCGGGATCGCCTCGCGCACGTGCTCGGCGGCGGTCCCGTCCATCACCACGCCGCGACGCGTCTCGAGCTGCCAGCTGCCCTGCCCCGGATTGATCACGAAGGAGCTGCCGCCGAGACGCGCCATGGCGCTCTGGAAGGAGGCGAGCGTGCGCAGCGAGGGGTTGAAGAACAGCAGGCCGAGCATCTTCCCGGCGAGCGCGCGCGGCTCCGGGTGCTCGTCGAGGCGGCGCGCGAGCCGCAGGAGCTCCTGCACCTGCTCGCGCGTGAACTGCGCGAGATCGAGGAAGCGCTTCACGGCGGCAGGTCCTGGAGCGCGCCGGCGAGCATGTCCACGTGCTCTTCCTCGAGGATGTAGGGAGGCAGCAGGCGCAGCACGTGCGCATCGGCAGACGTGCCGGCAAGGATCCCGCCCTCGAGCAGCTCCGCCTGCACCTCGCGCGCCGGACGCGTGGTGCGCAGACCGATGAGCAGCCCCGCCCCCTGGTGAGAGCGCACGGGTCCGACGATGCAGCGCTCGCGGATGAGGGAGCCCATCTGCCGCGCCCGCTCGAGGAGCGCCTCGCTCTCGATGGCCGTGAGCACGGCTTCCGCGGCGGCGCAGGCCATCGGTCCGCCACCGAAGGTGGTGCCGAGGGACTCGGGCGTCAGGGTCGCCGTGAGCGGCGCGGAGAACAGCAGCGCCGCGCACGGGAAGCCGTTGCCGAGCGCCTTGGCCGCCGTGAGCATGTCGGGCGTCACGCCGTAGAGGTTGGCGGCGAAGGGATGTCCGGTGCGGCCGACGCCGCACTGCACTTCGTCGAATATGAGGAGCGCACCGACCGCGTCGCAGCGCCGGCGCAGCGCCGCGAGGAACTCGTGCCCGAGGTCGACCGCCCCGGCGAGTCCCTGCACGGGCTCGACGATGACCGCGGCCGTGCGCTCGCCCACCTGCGCGGTGATGGCGGCGAGATCGCCCCGCGGGATGAAGCCGACGTCGAAGGGGGTGCGCGGAAATCCGTACCACTTCTCGCGCGCGCCCCAGGTGACCGCGCCGGCGGCGGCGGTGCGGCCGTGAAAGGCCCCTTCAACGGCGACCACCTCACCCCGACCCGTGACGCGCAGGGCCACCCGCAGCGCGTTCTCGTTGGCCTCCGCCCCGCTGTTCAGGAAGAACACGCTCGCGAACGGCAGGCGCGAGAAGCGCACCAGCTGCTGCGCGGCGCGCGCGCGCACGGGCACCGCCACCGCGTTCGACTGGAAGCTGAGCTCCTTGGCCTGGCGCACGAGCGCCTGCGTGAATCCCGGGTGCGCGTAGCCGAGCGCGGCGACCGCGTGTCCGCCGTAGAGGTCGAGCACCCGCTCACCGCGGCTGTTGCGCAGCCAGACCCCCTCGGCGGAGATCACCTCGAGCGGGTAGCGCGCGAAAACCGGCGCCAGGTAGTCGTGCGGGCCGCCGACCGCGGAGAGCTTGTCCATGCTCAGGTCCAGCCCGGCGCCGGCGCGGTGAGTCCCGCACTCTCGGGCAGGTCGAACAGGCGGTTCATCCACTGCACGGCGCCGCCGGCGGCGCCCTTGGTGAGATTGTCGATCGCGCACATCACCGCCACGGTCTCGCCGGCGACGGCGGCCGAGAGGTGCGCATAGTTGCTGGCGGCGACGTCCTTGACGCGCGGCGCCTCGCCGCTGACGCGCACGAACGGGGAGCCCGCGTAGTAGCCGCGCAGCACCTCGAGGAGCCCGGCGGTGTCGATGGCGCGCGCGAGGCTCGCCTGCAGCGTCACGTGGATGCCGCGCGCGTAGGGCCCCGAGTGCGGCACGAACGCGAAGCGCGCGGCGACGCCGGTGGCGGCGAGCGCGCACGCGCTCACCTCGGGCACGTGACGGTGCGCGAGCGCGCTGTAGCTGTAGAGGTCGCCGTGGCGCAGCGGGTGGTGGGTGCCGGGGATCGGCTTGCGCCCCGCGCCGGTGCTGCCGGTCACGCCGCTCACGTATAGCGCCGGCGCGACCAGGCCCCGGGCGAGCAGTGGCACGGCGGCGAGCAGGATCGCGGTCGCGAAGCAGCCCGGGTGGGCGACGTGTCGCGTGGGCAGCTGCGTCAGATGCTCCGGCACCGCGCAGGTGAACTGAGGCAGGCGCGCCGCGGCGCCGTGCGCGTGCCGGTAGACCGCCTCGTACTCGGGCGCCGTGCGGTAGCGGAAGTCCGCAGAGATGTCCACGACGCGCGGCGCGGCGCCGGCCCGCTCGGCCCCCGACAGCAGCGCGTCGATGAGCGCGGCCGACACCCCGTGGGGCGCGGCGCAGAAGAGCGCCGACTGCGGCGCCGCGCAGAGGACCTCCTGCACCTGCGCCTGGGAGCGGAAGCGCTCCGCCGGGTAGGCGCTCGCGAGGTGCGGGAAGGCCGCGGCCACCGACTCGCCCGGGGAGCCGTCGGACATGATCGCGGCGAGCCGCAGGTATGGATGCGCGGTCAGCAGGCGCAGCAGCTCGCCGGCGACGTAGCCGGTGCCGCCGAGCACCACCGCCGGGATCGGCGCGCTCATCGCGGCTGGGCCGCCTTGAGCCCGAGCGCCTCGATCACGCGGTCACCCAGGGCGGGACCGCTGGAGAGGGCGTTGAACGCCGGCACGCCCATGTGGCGCGCGATGATGTCGACGCCCACCTGGTTGTCGGTCGCCGGTCCGGTCACCACGCACGGCTCGACGCCGAAGCGCTCGCGCAGCAGCTTCACGCCGCCCCAGGCCGCCACCGGGTCGTTCGCCGACAGGATGAGGCCGCTCAGCGCCGCGCGGATGTCGGGGCACTCGAGGATCGCGTCGACCCCGTAGGTGCCGAGGATGCCGTCGCCGAGCTCGAAGACGATGACGTCGGGGCGTGCGCCGGCGAGGTCGGTCAGCATGGCGCGGGTGAGCGCGGGGCCGCTCGCGCGCGTGGTCGTCACGACGCCGAGGTCGGTGAAGATCGCGCAGCGGCGCGCCCCGGCGTCCTCCATCGCGAGGATGTCGCGGCGCAGCGAGACGCCGGTCGCCTTGAACGCGTCCACCGTGAGCCCGCGATGGCGCATGCGCGCGATCACCGCGCAGGCGGCCGCGGTCTTGCCGGCCTCCATGCAGGTGCCGGCGAGCGCGACCACGGGGATGCCGGCGGTATCGAGCCGCGCGTTGAGGTCGAGCGGCTTCGCGCCCACGCGCGCCGGCACGCCGATGCGCTCGCCGAGATAGGGGAAGTTGAGGGCGACGCCCAGCACGCGGCAGTCGAAGGGTTTGCCCTTCTCCGGGTTGATCGAGTCGCACACCCCGAGCACGCCGCCGATGTTGAGCATCTGGATCACGTCCCCGGGCTTGACGGACGCGGGCACGTGGCCGGAGTAGCCGAAGAGAGCCTGGCGATGCCCCAGGGCGCCCGCCACCACGTCGCCCTTGCCGACCTTGGCCATGCGGCCGCTGGTGAGCTCGAGCGTGTTGTAGGTGGACTTGTTGTTGAGCACCTCGACCACGACCACGACGCCTTCCTCGGCGGGGATCTCGGTGGCGACGCGCACCTCGTGGCTGAGGCCGCAGGCCTGGGTCACCGAGGCGAGCTTGTCGACGACGACGCTGCGCATGTCCACGGTCAGGCTTCCGCGTCGGGCGCCGCGGCCGCACGCTCGCCGGCGCGCGTGTAGAACACACCGGGCAGCGCCGCGATGCGCGAGAAGCCGAGCGCGTCCGCCGCCGACCACTCGCCGGCGGCCTCGCCGTATACGCCCCGGGAGGCGGCCATGAGGGAGTAGGGCGACTCGACGCCCTCGACGAACGGCGTCCCGGTCTGCAGCAGCAGGTGCACCACGCCGCTCACGCGCTGCTGCGCGGACAGCAGGAACGCCTCGATGTCGCGGCACACCGGATCGAGCAGCTGCCCCTCGTGCACCAGGTCCCCGTACGGTTGCGCGACGAGCTCCTTGAGTCGCTGCTGGCGCGCCGTGAGCACGAGCTTCTCGAGCTCGCGGTGCGCGGTGATGAGCACTTCGGCCGCCGGCGCCTCGAAGGCCACGCGTCCCTTGGTGCCGATGATGGTGTCGCCCAGGTGGATGCCGCGGCCGATGCCGAAGGGCGCGGCGAGCGTCTCCAGCGCCTCGATGATCGCGATCGGGCTTGCCTCGTGTCCGTCGAGCCGCACCGGGCGCCCGGCGCGGAACTCGAGCACGTGCCGCTCGGGCGCGCGCGGCTGGGCGAACGCGCCGCGCGTGAGGATCCAGGCGTCCTCCGGAATGCTGCCCGCGGAGGTGAGGGTCTCCGTGCCGCCGATGGTCGCGCCCCACAGGCCCCGGTTGACCGAGTAGCGGGCACCCGAGGGCGGCACCGGGAGGCCGCGCGACTCGAGGTACGCGAGCTCGTCGGCGCGGCGAAAGGCCTCATCGCGCACCGGCGCGAGCACCTTGAGGTCCGGGGCGAGCGTGCGCAGGGCCACCTCGAAGCGCACCTGGTCGTTGCCGGCCGCGGTGCAGCCGTGCGCGACGACGTCGCTCCCCAGGCGGCGCGCCATGCGCGCGATGGTCTGGGCCTGCATGACGCGCTCGGCGCCGACGCACAGCGGGTACAGCTGGCCGCGGCGCACGTTCCCCATGATGAGAAAGCGCAGCACCTGCTCGAAGTAGTCCGCGCGCGCGTCGATCTGGTGGTGTTCGATCGCGCCGAGCGCGCGGGCGCGCGCGGCGAGCTGAGCCGCGGCGGCCACGTCGATGCCGCCGGTGTCCACGGTGACGGTGATCACCGGGCGCCGCTGGTGCTCGGTGAGCCACGGCACGAGGAACGACGTGTCGAGGCCGCCGGAATAGGCGAGGACGATGGGCGCGGCGCCCGGGCGCGAAGAGCTTGCAGACATGGTCAGACCGGGAAGAGCGCGCGCAGGCGGCCGATGAGCCCCTGCTGGGCGCGCAGACTGTCGGTGGCGATGAAGATGGTGTCGTCGCCGGAGATCGTGCCGGCGACCTCGGGCCACTGGGCCTTGTCGATCGCGACGGCCACGCTCTGGGCCGCGCCGATCGTGGTGCGCAGCACCGTGATCGAGGGCCCGGCGCTGCGCAGCTCACGTACGAACTGCGCCAGCATGCCGAAGTCGCCGTTGGCGCGCGTGACCTCGTCCGGCGGCAGCACGTAACGGCCGCTCGCCTTAAGCACGCCGAGATCGCGCAGGTCGCGGCTCACCGAGGACTGCGTTACCTCGTGGCCCTGCCTCTTCAGCAGGCGCACGAGATCGGTCTGCCGGCGCACGAGACCGTCACGCAGGATGCGTACGATGGCCGTGCGGCGCTCGAGCTGCTGCGCGTCGCTCAGCATCGGTGGCGGCCGGGCTTGTGCATAAACATGCACGCATTCTGCATTTTAATGCGCATGGGGTCAAGCGAGCCGCGGCGCTCGCGGGCGCGCGGCTGCGGCGGGTGAACCGCCAGGCGGCCTACTTGGTGATCGAGTACACGAGGTCCGCGCCCTGCGCCTGGCCGGCCTCGATCTTGATCGTCCAGTGATCGCCGAGCGTGTAGCGCATCTTGAGCGTGTTGAGCTGCTCGGTGAGGCTCACCCCGTAGCTCACGTACAGGCGCGGCGACAGGTAGCGTCCGAGCACGAGCGAGGTCTCGTTGTTGATGTCCGACTCGAGGCTCACGTCCTCGATGCCCACCATGCTGCCGTACTGCTGGCCGAACATTGCGACCCCCTGGGCGAGGGCGGCGCTGCCGGCGCTGCGGTTCTGCGCGGTCTCGAACGAGCCGCCGGCGAGGATCAGCTGCACGACCTGCGACTGCGGCAGCGGCGGGTCGGACCAGAATGACATGCGCGGCTGCAGCAGCGTGCCGCGCACGTTTATCCCCGCGGTGACGTCCTCGAAGACCTTGACGGCGACCACGTCGATGCCCGGGTTGTCGACCGGTCCGCCGCTGAAGATCAGCCGGCCCGTGCGGATGTCGAGCTTGCGCCCGTAGGCCATGTACTTGCCGTCGGCGACCGACAGCTCCCCGCTCCCGCGCGTGACGGCGTCGTAGCCGCTCTTGAGGTTGATGCTGCCCGTGAGGCGGGCGGTGAGGCCGAGCGTGTCGACGCTCACCTTGTCTCCGAGCGTGAGCGTGATGTCGCTCAGGACCTCCAGGCGCTTGCTCGGATCGTCCTGCTCGGCGCCGATGATGATCTCGTCGTCCGAGGTGCGCACCTGGTTGGTGATGTCGGTGGGGGCGATCTTGGCGTAGGGCACCAGGACCTTGCCCTTGATCTCGATCTTGCGGCCCGTGACCGTGAAATCCAGGTCCGGCGAGGCGTCGATCTGCACCTCGGGTATGTCGGCGACCCTGAGGTTGCTGCCGGCGAGCTTGAACTCGCCGTAGGGCTGCAGGTTGTGCCACTCGAGGTGCCCGCTCGCGCTGAGGGAGCCGGCGCCCGCCGCGGCGCTGCCCTTGAAGTCGATGCCCGCCTGGGTCAGCCGCGCCTCGGCATTCACCTGCTTGAGCGCGAGGTTGATCTGGTAGACGTCGATCTCCCCGTCGCTCACCTTGAACAGCCCCGCCAGCTGCGGCATGCCGACGGTACCGGCGAGCTGCGCGTCGACGTTGATCTCGCCGGAGGCGCGGTCGATCTGCGGCACGTAGAGTGAGACGAGCTCGATGTCGGCGCCGTGCGCGTGCAGCTCGCCGCTCAGGGGGAAGTCCTGCCAGCGCGGCGTGCTGCGTTGGATGTCGAGCTGCGCCTTAAGGGTCCCCACCTGCCCGCCGCCGAGCATGGCCTGCGCATTGATGAGCGTCGGCGTTGCCGCGACGCTCACCGTCCCGGAGCCGATCAGCGTGCGCTCGATCTTCTTGCTCGCCAGTCGATGGGCGATCTCGGCGTCCGTGAGCTGCACGCGCACCGTCCCCTGCAGCGGCGTGGTGACGCCTCCCGAGAGGCGCACGAGCGCGCTGATCATGCCGAGGTACTGCACGGCGGGCGTGCGGCCCGCGGTGAGCGTCGCGAGCGGCAGCTCGTTGGTCATGACGGTGGTCGACCAGGCATCCGGCGCCCAGTCCCCGTCGGCGCACACCGCGCCGGGAGTGCCGTTCAGGCACAGCCACTCGATACGCGCGTGCTCGGGCGAGAGCGCCAGTTCCACGGGCCGGTCGAGGGTGAGATGCAGCGAGTCGTTGCCGCTCAGCGTGAGCGCGGTCAGCTGCCCCTTGAAGCTCATGTGCGCATAGGCGCCGCGGGCCTGCACCTGCGCCGCGATCCCCGGCGCGCTCGCGGTGAGTTGCGCGACGTAGGCGCTCGGCGGTCCGCTGAGCGTGAAGGTTGCCGCGTCCAGCGTGCGGCCCTGGAAGGCGAGCGCGTGCACGCGCGCGTCGATCTTCGACTCCTTGTCGAGCGCCGCGGGGTCGAAGTCGACGTCCGCGTCGAAGCTCTTGACCGTGACGCCCTGGAAGTCGACGTTGCTGCCGTGCGCGCTGAGTGCGATCACCGGATCGCCGAAGGTGCCGGCCAGGCTCCCGGAGGCCTTGATCTGTCCCTTGCTGCCGGCGGCGAGCACGCTCAGGTCCTGGGTGCTGAGCGCGAAGCGCAGGTCCATGCGCTCGCTCAGGCGCCCGTCGAGCGCGAGCCGCGCCGTGCCGAGGCCGACGCGCACGGTGTTGAATCCCCAGGTCGTGCCCAGGTGGGTGATCGTGCCGGAGCCCGTCACGCTCTCGCGGCGCAGCCGCCCGGCGAGGTCGCTGAAGGAGGCGGTCAGGTCGCCCTTGGTGTCGAAGCCCCGCCCGGAGGCGGCGAAGTTGAAGGAGACACTGCCGGGGAGGTCGGGACGCAGCTCCCCCGGGTTGAGCTCGCTCACGTGCCCGCTCGCCGCCCAGGTATCCTCGGGCGACCACGTGACCCTGCCGGTCACCGTCGCATGCCCGCCGTACAGGTCGACCTCGCCGGGCGCGAAGGCGAAGCTGTCCTTGTCGAGGGTGCCGACGACCTCGACCGGCATCTCCGGCAGCTCCGCCGCGCGCATGCGGCCGGAGACGTGCACCTTGTAGGGCAGGATTCCCTGCAGCGCGAAGGTGCCGGCGGCGCTGCGCACGGCGACCTCGCGGCCGACGAGCGGCCAGCGGAAGCCATCCCACCGGCCGCGCAGGTCGAGCCGCGGGCCGTGCTCGACGACCTCGATCGTGCCCGCGCCCACGGCGTGAGCCCCGGAGCTCAGGTGCCGCGCCTCCATGTGCTTCGCGGTGAGCGTGTGCTCCGCCCAGCCGCCCTGGAACTGCACCTCGAAGTCGCCGGCCTTCAGCCCGGTCGGGTTCAGCGGCCCGTGACCGCCGAAGCCCTCGCCGTTGCCCGCCATCGCCAGGTGCCCGGTGATGCTGCCGAGCGGGCCGGAGATGCCCCAGGCCCTGAGATCGAAGTCCTGCACCGTAGCATCGCCGACCCAGTGCCAGCCGCCGGTCAGATCCTGCAGCTGGCCGCTGACGTCGGCGCGAAACGGCGCGACCACCCGCGAGACGATGCTCAGGGTGTTGAGGTCGCCGTCCGCGTTGCCGTCGATGGTCCAGCGCGGCTGCCCCTCGGGCTGCCAGTCGACGTGGCCCTCGAAGTGCATGCCGAGCGGGTCGGCGGCGAGCACGTCGCCGTCGCCGTTCACGTGCGCGCCGAAGAGTTCGGCCTCGGCCTGAAAGAGGCGGATGTCGCGGTGGTGGACGACCGCGCTGCCGTTGATGTTGCTCACCTCCATGCGAAAGCCGTTGAAGACCGTGAGCGTCGCGTGTTCGACGTGCGCCTGCTCGGCGCTGATCAGCAGCCAGCTCGGCAGAAACGGCGACGGCGGTCCGGGGGTCGAGGGGTGCACGCGCCGCCGCACCTCGACGAGCGCGCTGCCGACGGATCCGGAGCGGATGCGGATGGTCTGCAGCACGAGCGGCGAGAGCGTCATCTGGCCGGAGATATTCTCGAACCTCAGGTACACGAGCTCGTGGGTCACCTCGACGCGCTCGACGTGCAGCCCGCGGGCCACCGTGCCGCTGACGCCGCTGATCTCGAGCGTCACGGGGCCGACGTGCCGTGGAATGTGGCGCACGACGAACCGGATGCCGGCCTCGGTATAGAGCGCCGACCAGATGAGCGCGAGCGGACCCACGATGGCGGTCATCACCACCAGGATTCCCAGGAGGAGCAGGATGCGGCGCAGGCTCACTCGTACGCCCTCAGAGCTTCGGTGAGAAGCTGATCGACAGCCGCGGCCCCGTGCCGGTGCAGATCGTCTGTTGCATGGAATTGGGGGGTGAGCACTCCTTGGAGAGTGGCACGGCGAGATCGACGCCGAGGGTCAGCACCGGCAGCAGTGCCCGGAAGCCGACGCCGACCGAGTACTGCAGCGTCGGCGGCCAGGTATTGAAGGCGTTGCCGGTGTCGACGAAGAGCGCGACACCCAGATTTTTAGGCAGCTCGCGCACGATCTCGACGGTTCCGGTGAGGACGTCCTTGCCGCCGGTCTGGATGTAGGTCTCGATTCCGTAGTTGCATTTCTTGGTAGCCGGGTCCACGGCAGGGAGGACGCCCGTCGCGGGGTTGCATACCTGTTCGAATGGCGACAGGTCGTTCCAGGCGAAGCCGCGCACGCTGTTGTCGCCGCCGGCGAAGAAGCGCTGCACGGTGGGCACCTCGTCGAAGTGGGAGGCGAGCGTGAAGCCCGCCTCGCCACGCAGCAAGAGGTGCCAGCGGCGCCCGAGGCGAAAGACGCGCTGCGCCTGGATGTGCGCCTGCGCCCAGTTGGAATCCGAGCCGAGTGCGCTGGTCGAGCCCTTGAGGGTTATGAACAGCGGCCGCTCGAAGAGCGGCTCGCCGAGGTAGCCTCTCGGCACGCGCGCGATGTCGAGCTCCGGCACCAGCAGAGTGTGTGTGGTGGTGCCGTTGAGGTCATCGTCCTTGGTGTACATGGCATTGACCAGCCACACGTGCTGGTAGTCGCCGGTGATGGCGGTGATCGCCGGCCCTGCTGCGAATGTGTGCGTGTCGACGTCCGCCAGCTGTTCCTGCTGGATCGAGGCGCGCAGGCTGAAGTTCTCCAGCGCCGGGTCGCCGAAGGGGATCGTGTAGCGGGCCTGCAGGCTGTACTGCTCGACCTTGGACGCCTGTACCTCGATGGCGAAGCTGTGACCGGAGGAGTTGATGCGCCGGTCGTCGAAGCCCAACGTGCCGCGGATACCGGTGTCGGTGGCATAGCCTCCGGCGAGGGAGTAGTGGTGGCGGCGTCCCGGCCGGGCCTTGATGTTCACCGCCACGGTATGGTTCGTGCGATCGGGGGGCTGCGCCGCCACCTCGAGCCCGGAGAAGTACTGCGTGTCATCCAGCGCAAACTGGGTGCGCAGCAGCTGGTTGAGATCGAACAGGTCACCGTCCTGGTAGCGCAGGTAGCGCCGGAACAGCGACTCCTTGATGACGTGCTGATCGATACTGGTCGTACCGAAGCGGTAGCGCTCGCCGGTCTCGATCTCGAGCGCGACGTTGGCCGTATGGTTGGGCGGGTCGACGACCAGCTCGTTGCGGATCATCTTGGCGTCGAAGTAACCGTAGGTGGCCGCGGTGCGCTGCAGGTCGCTCTTGATGTCCTCGTAGGCCTTGTGGTTGAGCCGGTCGCCGGGCCGCAGCGGCAGCCGCCGCAGGATGCGGCGGAACTGAGAGTCGGTCTGGCCTGGCCCAGAGACGTGCACGTCGACGTGTTGGACGATGATCGGCGGCCCCGGATCGATGTCGATGGTCACCTTCCAGACGCCGTTGCTGTCGCGCTCCACGTTAGACTGTACCTTCGGTTCGTAGTAACCGTAGGGACGCAGCGCCGCGTCGACCTCGCGCTCCACGCGGTTGTGCAGCCGGTCGACCGTGTCGTCGTTGAGATTCACGCCGCCTTTCTTGTAGCGCTCGAAGCTCAGGTACGCGAGCACGTTCTCCTTGACTTCGTCATCGACCCCGCGGACCTGGACGTCCACCTTGTCGGCGGCGTGCGCGAGCGCGGCGGCGAGGCACAGCGCCACCACCGGGGTCCGCCAGAACCATCGACGAACCCGCGGCCAAAGATTGCGTTGCGCCATCCCACCGTGTGCCTGGAGAAAGTCCCGGGATTCTAGAGCCTTGCGGCCGGTGCCGCTCGTTGCCCTGCATTGAGAGTCACCGTCAGGCGCGCCGGTTCCGCGCCCGTCACCCTACGGCCAGACGCCGGCGTTCAGTGCGAATTCAGTCTCGCCCGTCTCCTCGCCCTGGGAGTTGAAACGCCGCTCGGCGATCTCGAGTTGACCGCCGTCACTGAGCAGCACGAGGCTCGAGCAGCGCGTGCCGTAGTCGGGGTTCTGCACGAACGGCGACGAGAGGATCCGCTCCCATTCGCGGCTGAGGCCGGTGTCGGGCAGCTCGGCGTCGACGGCCGTGCGCTGCCGGTCATCCAGGAGCGCAAAGAGCGCCGCCGCCTCCGCCGCCGGCGCGGCCAGCCACGCCTCGAAGGCGCGCCGCACGCGCGTCAGCTTCGGCCACGGCGTGTCCAGGAACTCGTTCGACAGCCCGTACACTCCCGGGGGCAACGCGCGGGCGAACGGGGTCCCGCGGTTGCAGCCGTACCAGAGCGAGTCGCGGTCGGCGAGCAGGAGGTTGAATCCCGAGTAGGCCTGCGCCTGCGGCTCGAGTGCCGCGAAGAACTCGGCCGGTGACTGCCGCGCGCCCAGGTAGAGCGGGATGAGCGCCCCCCGGGAGAGTGCATCCGGCTGCGGGCGCTGCAGCTCACGGAAGTTGGTGACCACCCCGAAGCGCCGTTCACGATCGAGCCCGAGCCAGGTACCCCCGGCACGCAGGTCGCGCCCGGCGAGGATTTCCTCCGGCGCGGGCCATCTCGCGAGCGGCGCGGCCGGCCGCTCGTGGAACTCGTCGCGGTTCGCCGCCACCACCAGGCGGTAGCGCGGATGCGTCTGCCACGCGAGCACCAGTAGGCACATGCTCTAGGAGGCGCCCTTCAGCCAGGTGTCGATGAGGCGCCAGGAGATCGACTGTGAGGGCGGCGCGAGCGCCTCGCCGGAGGTGAGCTGCGCGCGCGTGAACCAGCGCGCGTCCTCGAGCTCGCCGCCGCCGCGCACGGGGCTGCCCGGTGCGGCGCTCGCGAAGAACCCGAGCATGAGCGAGGACGGGAACGGCCACGGCTGCGAGGAGTGGTAGCGCACGTTCGTGACCGCGACGCCGGTCTCCTCGGCCACCTCGCGCACCACCGCATCCTCGAGGCTCTC
>DATBBQ010000154.1:0-5539 GCA_036270915.1 Steroidobacteraceae bacterium | reverse complement strand
CGCCAAGCTGGCCCGGGAGAGTCGCCCTTCGCACTAACCTCATTGGATATGCACCAAGGCCACCTTGCCCGCACCGCTCTCGGCCAATACCAGTGCGCTTCCGTCCCGCGTGGGCATCATGTTGCGCACCACCCCACCGCCGGAAGGAATGGTCCACGTCTGGAACTGCCCGGAGCGCGGATCGAAGCGCACGAGCGTGTTCGGTTGAACGCCCGACTCGCTGTACCACAGGATCCCGTGGAGAGCCGTGATGCCGTAGGGCTGAGACGCCGGGCCGCCGGGCGACGGCCACTCCCTGGCGTCCCCGCTCGCCGGATCGAACCGGCCGAGGTAGCCGCGTGCGTAGTCGGTGTACCAGATCACGTCATCCGCGGTGATCGCCACGCGACGCGGTCGCGAGCCGGCATTCGGCAGGACATGCTCGCGGATCACCATGGACACGGGGTCTACCTCGGCAATCTTGTTGGTGCCGAACTCCGCGAAGAATGGCACACCCTTCGAGGTGACGACCATGCCATAGGGCAATGCGTGAGCAGTCGGCACACTGACCAGCTTGACCTCGCCACTGCGCGGGGTGAGGCGGCCGATCATGTTGGCTCCCTGCACCGTGAACCAGAGGATCCCCTTGGCATCGAAGATCGGGGTATGCGGATCGCGCGCCGCCGGATCCGGCATCGGATAGTCCGTCACGGCCCCGGTGCGCGGATCGAGTCGGCCAACGTAGCCCGCCGAGTTGGCCGTGAACCAGATATTTCCCGCGGCGTCGGCGGTCAGTCCGTGCGGACCCGAGTTAGGAATCTTCGTGGGGTACTCTTTGATAGCGCCGGTCTTTGGATCGACCCGTCCCAGGACGCTCGCCCGCTGGCCGGTGTACCAGATCGCGCCGTCCGCGGTCGCGAGCGGATCGTGGGGAAAGGCGCCCGGTGTCACCACGGCCCATTCCGTGAAGGTCACGTGAGCCGTGCCAGGCACCACCTTCGCCGCCGGCTGCGCCTGCGGCGGGAAGCTGCGCGCAAGGTATTCGGTGAGAACTGGCAGCTGCTCGGGCGTGAGCGTGACTCCGATATTCATCATGCGACTGATGACATCCTGCCAGCCGGAGCGGGTGTAACCGGGCGTGGCGAGACGCGTCACGTCGTGACAGCTGACGCATTTGTCTGCGGCGACCTCGCGCCCGACGCCTTGGGGCAGAACCTCAGCGGGGCCAGCGGGCGCCGAATGAGCTGGGGCGAGCGAAGACACCACGAGCGTCGCCAATATCAGCAGGCTCCTGATCACGTCCTTGGCTCCTCTGTGTAGGAGCGAAATAGTAGCGCGGCTGGCCGGCGCCAGTGCGGGACAGCGGGGCATGTGGCAGGCCCCTCAGTGCAAGGGCCGCGGATCGGCCGCCGACACCTGAGACTGGGCCTTACGCGCGATTGCGAGACTGAGCCGGCGCGCCTCGCGGGCTATTTCGCGGAGCATGCCGGTGGCGGTCACTCGGAAGCCGCAGAAGTACAGGCCTGGAAGCGCGCTCTCGCAGCCACTCGACAGCGGAGCGCCCCGCGCATCGAGCGCCGCAGCGGCGCCGGTGACAAATTCGTCGACCCGGGGTTGATAGCCGGTCGCGAGGATCACCGCGTCGAAGCGCTCTGCGCGACCGTCAGCAAACACGACGCCCTCCTCGCTGAAGCGAGCAATCCCCGGATGCACGGCGATCTCACCGCGCTTGATGAGTGCGACCGTCCCGACGTCGATGAGCGGAATGCGCGCATCGAGCTCGATCTGCGCCCTCGGCCCGCGCGCCGGCTTGTGCAGACCGTAGCGCCCGAGGTCACCGACTGCTACGCGCAGCAGTCCCGCATTCAGTGCGTCGGCGACGCGCGCCGGCAGCGCCGCCTGCGCGAGTGCGATCGCGACGACCGGCAGGCCAAGGATTTCGCGGGGCAGCACGTGCACAGCGCCGCGCACGGCGAGCGCAACGCGCGCCCCGTGCTCGCTGAGGTCAACGGCAATTTCGCCGGCCGAGTTACCGAAGCCAACCACGAGCACGCTTCGCCCGCGGAACGATGTGCCGTTTCGATATTGTGAGCTGTGCAGCAAGCGTCCGCGATAGGCCTCTTGGCCCGGCCACGTGGGCACACGCGGCTTGCGGTTGAATCCGCTCGCGATGACGAGCGCGGCGGCCTCATAACGCTCGTCGTGAGTGTCGACCTGCCAGACTTCGCTCGCGCGTCGCACCGAGATGACCTGCTGGTTGAAACGGGGGGTCAGCTGAAAGCGTCGCGCGTACTCCTGCAGGTAGCTGATCACCTCCAGGCGGGATGGATAGCGCGGGCAGTCCCGCGAGAAAGCCAGAAATGGCAACGCCGAGAGACCCCTGTTGGTATGCAACCGCAACCGGTCATAGTGCCCGTGCCAGGCGGCGCCAAAATGCCCCGCCTGCTCCAGGATGAGAGGGCTCATCCCCAGGCGTCTCAGGCACGCGCCCGCCGCCAGCCCCGCAGGACCCGCGCCGACTATGACCACCTCGAGGACTGCGCCCCCGGACTTCAACCGGCCTCCGTCACCGTCCTGCCCCGTTCGGCCAGCGCAGGCTACGCCAGACACAGGCCGCATTCGAATGAGTCCCGGAACGGTAAGGTGACGCGCCGGCCGGTGCCATTGGAATCGCCTGCGCTACGATAACGCCGACCGCCGACGCTCACCGGCGGTGATTGCAGCGGTCGGAGCTGACATGCCGGACATCATCCACGAGTTCTGGGTCGCCTCCCCTGCGTCGGCGGTCTTCGCGGCCATCGCCACCCCGGATGGGCTCGCGCACTGGTGGACTAAGTCCTCGATCGGGCGGGTCGAGACGGGCGCGGAGTACGTGTTGGACTTCGGCCCAGCCCACCGCTGGGCGGGCGTCGTGACCCAGTGCGTGCCGGAGGCACGCTTCGAGTTCCGGATCACGCACGCGGATGCGGACTGGACCGGTACCCTCGTCGGCTTCGTGCTGACGCCGGAAGGGGCGCGCACCCGCGTGACCTTCCATCACAGCGGCTGGCCCGCGGCCAATGAGCACTGGCGCGTTTCCAGCTATTGCTGGGCGATGTACCTGCGGATCATGCGCCGCTACGTCGAGCACGGCGAGGTCGTGCCGTACGGCAAGCGCCTGCAAGCCTGAGACACCTCCACCCCTCCCCCTGTTCTCCCGGTACCGACGCCCGCCCTAGGGCGCAGTTACCGGCTCTTCGGTCAGGTCGCTCACGATCGAGCGCCGCGCGTACACGCCGTACGACAGGATGACCGCATAGCAAAGCGCGGGCAGGAGCAGCGCGAAGCGCAGGCTGCTGGTGTGGTCGGCGATTGCGCCCGTGAGCGGCGGAATCACTGCCCCGCCGACGATGGCGACACAGATGACGCCCGAACCCTCTGCGGCGCGCTTACCCAGACCCTCGCTGGCGAGGGAAAAGATGGTCGGGAACATGATCGAGTTCATCAGCCCGACCGCGAGCAGCGTCCAGCCGGATACGACGCCGGCCGTGTTGGCGGAAATGACGATCAGCGTGATCGCGCCCGCGGCCACACAGGCGAGCACCTTGCCGGGCGAGAACAGCCGCAGCAGCCCCGAGCCGATGAAGCGCCCCACGAGCGCCCCGCCCCAGTAAAACGGCACGTGCTTGCCGGCCGCCTGCTGCCCGATCGCGAGCGCGGTCGGCTGCATGAGGTAGTTCACCAGCAGCGAGCCGATCGCCACCTCCGCGCCGACGTACAGGAAGATGCACAGCGCGCCGAGGCCGAAGCGTGGCTGCTTGAGGAGATCGAAGGCGTGCAGGATGCTGCCCGAGGTGTCGTGCTGCTCCTTCAGGCGGTTGCGGTGCAGCCAGACGGCCGCGGCGACGATCAGCAGGGCCACCGCGAGGCCGAGGTAGGTCGTGACGATCGTATGGGTCTCGGCGGTGCGGTAGGCGGCGAGCGCGGCACCCGAGAGGGTCTTCGGATCCACGGTCGCGAGACTGCCGAGAATCAGGATGGAACCGACGTAGGGAAAGATCGTCGTACCGAGGGAGTTGAAGGCCTGGGCGAAGGTCAGACGGCTGTGCGCGGTGGCCGGCGGCCCGAGCATCGAGATGAGCGGGTTGGCGACGACCTGCACGATCGTGATGCCGGAGGCGAGCACGAAGAGCGCGCCGAGAAACACGAGAAACAGCGCCGCAGACGAGGCCGGCACGAACAGCAGGCACCCCACCATCATGGTCAGCAGGCCGAGCGTGGCGGTGCGCATGTAGCCGATGCGCCGTACGATCGCCGCGCCCGGAATGGAGATGAGGAAGTAGGCGGCGAAGAACGCGGTCTGTACGAGCATGACCTGCGCGTACGAGAGTGTGAACAGCTCCTTCAGCTTCGGGATGATCACGTCGTTCAGGCTGGTGATGCCGCCGAATATGAAGAACAGCGCGAACACGAACAGACGCAGCTCGCGGAACGAGCCCGCGGTCGCCGCCGTCTTCTGCGTGGTGCCGATGGAGATGTTTGGGTTCATGGAGTCACGTCCTCGATCTTGGGGCATTGAGCGGCGCTGCGCACGTTTGCCTCTGCAGGGTACAGCGCCATGAGCTTGCGCATGACCCCGTTGGTCCAGCCGAAGCCGTCCTGCAGCGGGTACTCGCCGCCACCGCCAACTCGGCCCGGCGCCAGGACGTCGTACTTCTCCACCAGCTTGTCGCGCTTGGCGTAGACGTCGTTGACGTTGAGCATCCAGCGGCACGCGATCACTTCGGCGAGCGGCTTCGCGCCGTAGCGCTCAAGTCCTGAGACGCCGATCCATTGCAGCGGGGCCCAGCCGTTCGGCGCATCCCACTGCTGTCCGGTCTCCAGCGGGGTCGTGACGATGCCGCCCGGTTTGAGAAGGACCTTGCGGACCGTCGCGGCGACGGCGCTCGCCTGCTGTGCGGAGGACATTCCGGTGAAGAGCGGATACAGGGTGGCAGCCGACACACCGGGCAGGCGCGCCGCGCGCGTGCGCTGGAAATCGAGGTAGGCACCGGCTGCCTCATCCCACAGGTAACGGTCGACTGCCGCGCGTCGCCGCGCGGCACGCTGCGCGAACTCGCGGGCGCACGGCGCGTCCTGCGCCCGCTCGCACCCCAGCTGGATGGCGCCCTCGAGTCCGAAGAGCAGGCTGTTGAGGTCCACCGGGACGATCTGCGTGGTGGCGATGCTGGCGAGCGTGTGCCCGTCGGCGAGCCAGCGTGAACTGAAATCCCAGCCGGACTCCGCCGCCGCGCGTATGTCACGGTACAGCTGCTTCGGCGCGCGCTGGCTGGAGCGCGCGAGCTCGACGTCCATGCGATAGGACTCGTCGCGCGGGGTGTCACGATCATCCCAGTAGCGATTGAGGACCGTACCGTCGGGCATGGCCACGACGCGCCGGTGCGAACCGCCGCGGGCGAGCTGATCCGCACCCGCCATCCAGAACGCGTATTCGCGCTTCAGCTGCGGCAGGTAGCGCGCGTACGCCTCCCCCGGTTGCGACGGCTTGAGCAGGCCAACCATCAGGTAGAAGAACGGCGGC
>DATBBQ010000153.1:0-16603 GCA_036270915.1 Steroidobacteraceae bacterium | reverse complement strand
GGATATGCACCATTCCCGACTGTGCGCCTTGCTAATAGACTGCAGGACATCGGCCCTCGACGACGCCGCTCAGTTCTGGGCGGCAGCACTGGGCCGGCCGGTAGACCCAAAGCACCCAGGTACTCGCGGCAGTTACCGCATGCTGGAGACCCCGACTGACGAGCCTATCGTGCAGATCCAGCGCGTGGATCACGAGAGTCGTGTTCACATAGACATCGAGACCGACGACATTCCTGCCGAGGTGGCGCGCTTGGAGAATTTGGGCGCCAAAGTCGTGGACCGCCTGGAGCGCTGGGTTGTGATGCAGGCGCCTACGGGTCAGCGCTTCTGCGTTGTTCGTGTACAGCGCCCCGGTTTCCCGAAGAACGCCAATCGTTGGAACTGAATCAGAGGATTGGCCAGCGACCGTGCCGGGGATCATTGCAGCGGGCCGTGAACCGCCGGTGGCTACGCACCGCTAGGTTGACTGAACGTAGACATCGTCAGGGTTTCAGTGACAGGTGAAAGCCCATGATTCGCGGCAGCTGTCTTTGTGGCGGTGTGAGATTCGGGTTCACTCGAGCCATCGGCCCGTTTGAGCTATGTCATTGCAGTCGATGCCGAAAGTCGAATGGCTCCGCTTTTGCCGCCTGGTTGCTGGTGGCGCGCCCAGATTTTCGCCTCGCGCAGGGCGGCGAGCTGATTAGGACGTTTGAAGCGCCGGTACGCGACTCTCCCCCGGCATATCGCACGCAGTTCTGTAGCCGCTGCGGATCTCCGGTACCCGATGCAGCGGGGGAGTCGGCGTGGCTGGAGATCCACCCCGGCCTCCTGGATGACGATCCACAGCTTCGCCCGGACAGACACATTTTTGTAGACGTTAAATCACCGTGGTTCGACATTACCGACAAGCTTCCTCAGCTGGATCGGGCCGCGTTGATGAGCCTTAGACAGGCGCAGGATAAAAAATGAGGTGCGCACGGGCGTGTCTGACCAAGGGTTGGCACGGCCGCAAGAGCCGGCGAGGACAGTGTGCGCCCGCGGTGCCAGTCAGGTCGCGGCGGGCGGCCGCTCAATTTCACGGTAGACGATGCAGGCGCAGGAGTCGCACAGTGGGCCTGGCTACACGTATCTGTGGGAATTTTTTGTCGAACCTGAGCGGGTCGGTGAATTCGAACGACACTACGGCCTCCACGGCACTTGGGTGGCGCCTTTCCGGCAATCGCCGGGCTACCTCGAGACGCTGCTTCGAGATTCTGCGAATCCGCTGCGCTTCATTACGATTCGATCGATGGAAAAGCCTGGAAGCCTACCAAGGCTTTCGTTCACGCTTCTCTGGCGCATACGCCGAGCTCGACGCGCGCTGCCAGCACCTTACAAAGAGGGAAGCGTCACTCGGAGAGAAGCATCGTCCAGCAATCATTGGAGCGGCCCGTGAGGCGTGCGCGCCGGGTCGTTGGTCTGGCAAGTGGTGAACAGGTTAATGCGATTTCCCAGCGCCGTCGCGCGAGACCCGGCCGTCGATGCGTGGTTTGACGGCAGGCACCCTCAGCTCGGCGCGATCGCGCGAGACTGGTTCCTGCGCATGCGCGTTTGCGGCCCCGATGTTCGCGAGCTGCTGCACGACGGGCATCCCACTGCGTGCGTGGGCGATGCAGCGTTCGCCTACACCAATGTCTTCACGGCTCACGTCAACGTTGGGTTCTTTCGCGGCGCGGCGCTGCCTGACCCGGCGGGGTTGTTGCAGGGGGACGGGAAGTACATGCGCCACGTTAAGCTGAAGCCTGGTACGGCTGTGGATGCCCCGTCGCTGGACGCTCTGATCACGGTGGCGTATCTGGACATCAAAGCGCAGTTGGGGCTGTGAAGGGCGGCGATGTGTGTGCGCGCGGCTCTGACCGGGCATGTACGCGACCCCTGCGCTTCATCGCCAGGCTGGATCACAAATGACGGTCAGCTGCACAGAACGCGCAAGTCAGGCTTTACTCTGGGTCCTGGTCTTGTACGCCGCAGCGAGCCTCCTGCACTTCGCCCACAACGCTGAGTACCTGGCGCAGTATCCAAACCTGCCGGCCTCATGGTCGCGCGGCGACGTCTATCTGGCATGGTGCTGCCTCACGACGCTCGGGGTCGGCGGCTATGTGTTCTGGCTCCGCGGCAAGCGGACCGTCGGCCTGACGCTGTTGACGGTGTATGCCGCCCTGGGCTTCGGCGGCCTTCTCCACTACACGCGGGCACCACTTACCCAGCACTCATCGCTGATGAACTTAACGATCTGGGCAGAGGCCTTCGGCGCGGCATTGCTGCTGATGGATGTCGTGTGGCTCGCAAGAGGAGCCCGGCCCCATGCCGCCTGACAATCGTGGGGTGGGGGCCGCGAAACCGGCAGGTGGTTGCCCGAGAGACTCCGCCGAGCGTGCCGAGGTGACAAATGCGACGGCTCTATCTGATCTTCGCCCTGGTCGGTGCCCTCTTTCCCTGACGCCTGAGGATCGCGGCGCTCGGTGTCCGCCGGTGAGCCCCGTCCGGCACCCGGAATCAGCCGTTGCTGCCGCCGACCACGACCTCGCTGATCTGAATCGCCGGAGACAGGTCGGTGTAGTTGGGGATGTCCCCCAGGATTTCCTGCGCGTGCGGCCCGAATCCCGCCTGGAACGCCTCGACGGACTCGCAGAAGATGTGGCACATCGCAACATACGGCGCCGGTGCGCCGGGGGTTGCGCCGCCCAGCCCCCTGTCCACGGTGTAGTACTGGCAGGCATTGCCCATGCGCTCCTGCACCAGCGGCATGTGCTTCTCGCGATAGTACTGATGGTCGAACCGGGCGCCCGGCTTATTCGGATACATCACGCTCACCTTGATCATGCGTCAGCTCCTCGAAGCACTCGCCCAGGTCCGGGGGAACGATCGTGCACCATTGGCTCCTGCCGCAAAAGGGGAGCAGAGGGCGAGGAACGAAGCCCACCGCCGCCGCGCGGTACCAGGCGCCGGCCACGTTTCTGCGATCCCGGCGAGCGTCTCTCACCGGTGTCTCTTCCCCGTGCGTCATGCGTTAGGTGACCATGCGTACCGGACTCTCTCTCCTGGCCGGGTTTCTCCTCCTGGGCGCCTGCCTCATCCTCGGAAGGCTGTTCTCGGCCCACTATCGCGGCGCCGCCTGGGTTGCGACGATCGTCTTCGTCTGTCTGTGGCTCGCGATCTCGGTCGGCAACATGTGGGTCGGCGTGACGCGGGCCGGTTACGCCGTGGCGGATGAGCTGCCCATCCTTCTCCTCATCTTTTCGGTGCCGGTCATCGTGGCGATCGTACTCAAATGGCGGCTCTCGTAACGTAGCCCTGCACTTCACCAACAGGCGAGCGGACGTGCCGAGATACGAAGTGACCGTTCAGGGTCAGGGTATTGCAGTTCCCATCGAGGCCTCGGTGGCGGTCGCGTTTCTTCGGCTGGTGCAGGTTCGTGCGAGGGATCCGGTCGAGGCGGAGATCCGCGCCATCCAGGCGGTCGAGTCTGACTGGAGCTCGAGCGCCTATGTCTTCAGGAACAAAGCGGGCGCCGCCCCCTACCTGACCATCCGCCAGGTGGGCCTCCTGTCGTGGTGGCACAGGGTTCTCGGGGCGCCGAAGGGATATATTTTCTTCGCCTCCGACGGGATGCAGGTGCCGTACGGCGCGCGCGCGGAGCGCTCGTGAGAGGCGAGGAACGCCGTTTGAGGGCGGTAACCACACTCGCAGCGCTCAAGCCTCAGCACCCGGCAGCCCCGGAAGCGGGGTGCGGGTACAGTCAGCGTTCGCCGCTGACCTCGCGTGCCGAGGCGAGGTACTTTGTGCTTCGGCGAGCGGCCAGGATCCCAAGGCGCGCCGTGAGAGGTGACCCATGCGATACCACGATGGCCAGGCGATCCACGTCGGCGACGTCGTAAAGATCGATCTGTGGCACGAGGGCACGGTCGTCGGCTGCATCGAGGACGGCATTTACCTTCAGCCGCACACCAAGGAGCAATGGACGCACCTCAAGGACGGCGTGCTGATCGACACGAGCGTCTGCGGGGTGGTGCATTGCCCGGATGAGAGCGCGCTCGAATCGCATAACGTCGAGCTCATGAAGAGACTGGCATGAGCTCCTCGCACTCGTCATCCGGACAAAGAGCCCGGCCTCGGGAGCGCTTCTCGTCGCAGGTAAAGCTCACCGCGTCGACGGTCACCGCCTTTGCCAGTGCGGCCGGCGACGACAATCCGATCCACCACGATGCGGCCTTCGCGGCGGCGACGCGCTTCAGGAAGCCGACCGCGAGCGGTCCGCATACCACCGCCCTGCTGCTGGCACTGACCGCGGCCCACTTCTCCAAGAAGGGCGCGATGCTCGGCCTTGAGTTCTGGGTGCGGTTCCGGCGACCCGTCTACGCGGACGAGACGATCCGCCTGGAGTGGATGGTCGTTAAGGTCACGGCGAACGAGAAACTCCACGGCGAGATCGTCGAGCTGCGCGGGCGTATCCGGGGAGAGGACGGCCGGACCGCGGTGGGCGCGAAGGGTCGGGTGCTCCTGACCGATCGCCTGTAGGAAGCGGCGCGAGGCGGGCGACGCCGGGATGGGCGCACTCTGCGCTATCCTGTGCGTTGTACGGGTGAGGAACGCGCGCCCGGGCACACGCGGGCGATAAGGACCGATCATGACTGCCACCTTCGTCGTACTGTTCATCGTGATCCTCGCGGCCCTCATAGTGCACCGCGCCCGTCGCAAGCCCTGAAGCGCGACGCGCTCAACCCAGGTGGACTCTTCCATGAAGCGCAGGCTCATCAGCTCAGGATCCACGTTCGAGAAGGAGATCGGCTACTCGCGGGCGGTCGTCCAGGGGGACTGGATCTTCGTGTCCGGGACGACGGGCTTCGACTACTCGACCATGAAGATCGCCGAAGGCATCCGGGAGCAGACCGAGCAGTGCCTGAAGAACATCGACGCCGCGCTGCACGAGGCCGGCTCGGGTCTGCGCGACGTGGTGCGCGTGACCTACGTGCTGCCCGACGGGGAGGACTTTGCGCAGTGCTGGCCGGTGCTGCGCCAGTACCTGGGTGACGTGCGCCCCGCGGCGATGATGATCTCGGCGAAGCTGCTCGATCCGCGCATGCGCATCGAGATCGAGGTGACCGCTCTCCGGCAACCCGCATAACCTCCAAGACGCCGGGGTCCCGCGGCTGCCGCGCAGCCGCCGCCCGGGTGCGCAGCAGGTCCCTTCAGTGAGCAGCCGCAGGAAATACCACTCCGTCCGTGAGTACCTCGCCGACGTCCCGCCCGCGCCGCGCCGCCGGCTGAACGACATCCGGCGCCTGGTGAAGAAGCACGTGCCGCGCGCGACCGAGACGATCAGCTACAACATCCCGGCATTCCGCCTCGGGAAGACCTTCATGTACTGCGCGGCCTTCAGGGACCACATCAGCATCTTTCCGCCGGTGCGCGCCGATGCGGCACTGTCGAGAGCGCTCGGGCCCTACCGCAACGCCAGGGGCAACCTGCTCTTCGACCTGAGCGAGCCGCTGCCGCTCACGCTCGTGGCGCGCGTCGCGAAGGCGCTCGCGCGCGAGCACGTGCCTTCCGGGCGCCGCGGGCCATGAAGCCCGCCACCGCCCACGAGCTCGCGCCCGTGCTGCTGCTCGTCGGCCTCACCGGGCTCGTGCTGAGCGTGATTCTTCTCGCGCTCGACTGGGCGGGGTTCGAAGACCGCTCCAACCCCGAGACGCTCGCCCTGTGCGTGAGCCTCGGCGCGCTCGTGGCCGGCGGCTGGTTCGGGCGCGATCCGCGCGCCGCGGCGCAGCACGTACTGGCGGGTCTGATGCTCTCGGGTGCCTTCCTGGCGCTCGCCTGTGTCGTCGCGCGCTACCGCACACCGCACTTCTTCCCGACGCGCAGCCGCACGCTCCTCGAGGTCTCGGTCGCCGGCTGCCTGGTGTCCGCGGTGCTGCTCTACCTGATCGCACGCGGGAGCCGCGGCGCGCGCTGACGCCCTCACTCTTTCTCCGGAGTATCGCCACCATGAAGCGCAAGACACCGCTCGAGGGGACCTGTCACTGCGGCGCCGTGCGCATCCGGGTGCGCCAGGGGCCGCGCACGCTGACGAGCTGCAACTGCTCCATCTGCCGTCGCTACGGCGCGCTCTGGGCTTACTACGCGGCGAGCTCCGTCTCGGTCCGCGCGCGCCGGGGGGCGCTCGAGAAGTACTCGTGGAACCGCCGCATCCGTAACTACTACCGCTGCAGCCGCTGCGGCTGCGTCACGCACTACCGGTACCGCGAGAAGCGCCGCGACACGACCGTCGGGGTCAACGCGGTGAACTTCGACCCGGCGGCCCTGCGCGGCTCGCGCGTCCGCCACCTGGACGGAGCGGGCTCCTGGAAGTTCCTCGACTGAGCCGCCGCGGCCGGCGGGCTTGCTGCACCTGCGCCTTGCGAGCGGTACGCAGTCAGGTTCGATCCGGCCGGCGATTGCACGGTGGGTTCCACGCGCGCACAGTAAGACCAACCTCCGCATCCCGCGCGGTGCGCGCATTCCCGAGGCGTTCGTTCAGGGAGCAGTGTCATGATCCGCTCGGCCCGCATCTACGCCCTGATCCTCCTGGCCCTGTCCGTCCTGCTCGCCCTCGTGTTCTTCGTCCGCACCGGCAGCTCGTTCACCCTGCGCGCCGGCCTGCTCGTCTACTGCGTGGCGCTCGTGGTCATCGTCCTCGGCCTCTTCGGGCGCGGCGGACGCGAGCTCTCGCGGGTGGCGCTGGTGCTGAGCGGGCTGTGGGCCGTGTGGGGTTTCGTCGAGCTCGGCGTGTGGTACTTCGCACGCCCGGCCGGCTTCGGCGCCGTGACGGCGTTCCTCGCCGCGCTGCTCTTCAGCGTCGTGCCGGGCGTCATGTGCGTGCTCGCGCTGCGCCAGCTGCAGCGCGGCGCGCTCGTCGTGACGGGCGCACCCCGCGCGGGGCACGCGTAAGACGGCCGCGATTCGCCTCGCCGGCCTCACCCGGGTATCGTTGCCCGCTGTCCGAAGGGCTCCTTCGGCGCCGTGCGGGTGAGCGAGGTGCCGTCGCTGAGCCGGCTTCTGGAGTCGGAAAGACTTATGCGTGGGATTTCCATCCTGGCGATTCTGGTGGGCGCTGCGTCGGACCTGGTGCTGACCATCGTGTTGTCGGTGCTGCTCGAGGTGTGGGTGTACACCACCACCGACATGTCGCACCTGCCGCGCGAGCAGGCGCAGGCGGCGCTGGCCGCCGCGGCGTCCGGCCCCACCGGCCTGCACTACGCGCAGCTGGGCCTGGGCATCGCCTGCTCGGTGCTCGGCGGCTTCATCGCCGCGGCGCTGTCCGCGCAGCGGCAGCTGCTGAACAGCCTGATCGCAGGACTCCTCGTGACCGCGCTCAATCTCGTGCTCCTCGCCCGGGGCGTCGTGGCCTCGACGCCGTTCGTCGAGCTCGGACTCACCGCGCTGTCCTTCGCGTGCTACCCGTTCGGGGCCGTTCTGTGGATGCGGTTCTTCCCGGCCCGTGCCCGGCCGGTCTAGGCGGGCGGCGCGCGTTCCGCGGCCTCGGCGTAACGCTCCTCGCGCTCGCCGTGCTGCTCGCCGTGGTGTACGCCGTCAACCCGCACCACACGCGCACCAAGGACCCGCACCTGAGACTCTTCGGGCTCGCCTCGTATCGCGAGCCCGGGACCTCGATGGAGCCCACCCTCCCGTACCAGGACGTGTTCCTCGCCTCCGCGTGGCCATACCGGGCGGCCGATCCCCGGCCCGGTGACATCGCGCGCTCGCGGAGCCCTACGTCAGGACCGCGCCGCATCGGCCGTCTTCGCGCAACCTGGCACCCGTGCGCGTCCCGGCCGGCAGCTACTTCGTCATGGGCGACAACCGCGACCAGAGCGACGACAGCCGCGACTTCGGCCCGGTGCCGCGCGCGCGCATCCTCGCGAAGGTCGACCGGCCCTGAGTCGCTGATGCCGCGACGCCTGAGCGCACGAGGCAGGGCGAGAGGTGCGGGCGGCGGGCGTGAGCGTGTGCCCGCACCGCACTGGTAAGCTTCTCCTCGCCGCGCAACGGCGCGGGGAGGGCGAATGCGCGCGATGAACGGCCGGACCGGCGTCTCCCGGCTCGCTGCAGGGGGCGGTACGTGAGCGCTCCGCGCGCGGCCCCGGGTACACAGGCAGACCCCGTCGAGCTGCGCGAGGCCCTCAGGGACGCGATCCGCTACTGGGAGCCCAGGCGCGTCCTCTTCAACCTGATGCTCGCCATCGTCGTCGGCACCGTCTACATGGCGAACTTTCCGCACTCGCGCCACGAGGTCACCCTCGATACGCTGCAGGCGCTGCTCGTGCTCGCGGTCCTCGCCAACATCGCCTACTGCGCAGCCTACGCGGTGGACGTGCCGGTGCAGCTCTCCGCCTTCCGCGCGGCCTGGCTGCGCGTGCGCTGGGTGCTCCTGGCGATCGGACTCCTCACCGGGGCGATCCTGACCAACTTCTTCGCCGGCGGGCTCTTCGGCTGGCGGATCTGACGTCGGCGCGCCGCGGCCTGTAAGATCGCCCGACCCGCGGGACCTGCGGCAGGGGCTGACTTCAGGAACCAGGACGCTCACGCGCCCGCACGGCCGACACCACGACAACAAGAGCGCGAGGAGACCGCCATGAGCGAACCGAACCCCGACCCCGCTCCCGTCGCAGCCACCCGCACCGTCCCGGTCGCGGACGCCGAGCGCACCGTGCGCCGCGCCGGGAGCTGGTTCTTCTGGGTCGCGGCCCTCTCGGTCGTCAACTCGGTCGCCGCGGCGACCAACATGAACTTCCGGATGCTGCTGGGCTTAGGGATCACGCAGGCGCTGGACGTGCTCCTGCCCGCCGGCCAGGCCGTGCAGCTCGTGCTGCTCGCGCTCGTCCTGGGGTTCTTCGTCCTCGTCGGCTACCTCGCCACGCGGCGCCTCAGCCTGCCCTGGTACCTCGCCGGCATGATCGTCTACGGCGTCGACGCGCTGCTTTGCGTGTGGATCGGCGACTGGGCGGCGGTGGCCTTCCACGGCTTCGTGCTGTACATGCTGTGGGGCGGGTTCACGGTGTTGCGGGCGCTCCCGGCGCAGCGCCCGGCCTGAAGGGTCCCCGTCGCACGGGTCCGCCCGTCCGGCGCACCCCCATGCCGGCGGGGAGCCGGGCCGGCGATAATCTCATCCGCCAGACTGCCGAGGTACGTATGAGCGTCCTGAAGAGAGTGCTCCTCGCCGTCGCCGGACTCCTCGTCATCGCGATCGCGGCGGGCGCGATCGCGCTCAGCCACACCACGGCGTGCCCGTCCGGGGGCGCCGCGGTGCCCGCGGGCCTGGGCATGAAGGCGATCGTCTACCGCTGCTACGGCTCCCCCGCGGTCCTGAAGCTCGAGGACCTCGAGAAGCCCGTGCCGAAGAGCGGGGAGGTGCTGGTGCGCGTGCACGCCGCGTCCGTCAACCCGCTCGACTGGCACTTCATGCGCGGCCTGCCCTACTTGGTGCGCCTGGACGCGGGCTTCGGCGCGCCCAAGAACATCCGGCTCGGCGTGGATTTCGCGGGCGTCGTCGAGGCCGTTGGCCCCGGTGTCACGCACTTCAGGACGGGCGAGGAGGTGTTCGGCGGCAGGCGCGGCGCGTTCGCCGAGTACCTCATCGTGCGCGAGCAGGGGGCGCTCGCGACCAAGCCCGCGGGCGTCAGCTTCGCGCAGGCGGCCGCCGTGCCGATCGCCGGCGTCACGGCGCTGCAGGGGCTGCGTGACAAGGGCCGCGTCGGCCCCGGGCAGAAGGTGCTCGTCAACGGGGCCTCCGGCGGGGTGGGCACCTTCGCCGTGCAGATCGCCCGCTCCCTCGGCGCCGAGGTCACCGGGGTGTGCAGCACGAGGAACGTCGAGCTCGTGCGCTCGCTCGGGGCCGAGCACGTCATCGACTACACGCGCGAGGACTTCACCCAGGGCGGCGTGCGCTACGACGTGATCTTCGATACCGTCGGCAACCATTCCCCGCTCGAGCTGCGCCGCGCGCTCACGCCCAAGGGGGTCCTGGTGGTCGTCGGCGCGCCGACCGGCGGCGCCTGGCTCGGCGGGCTCACCGCGATGCTCAAGGCCTCCATCGTCTCGCCCTTCGTGAGCCAGCGCCTCGAGCCCTTCCTGGCCGAACTCGACGCGCAGGACCTGGCGAAGCTCGCCGGGCTGATGGAATCGGGCCAGGTGACGCCGGTCATCGACCGGACCTACCCGCTCGCGCAGCTGCCCGAGGCCCTGAGCTATCTCGAGGCCGGGCACGCGCGCGGCAAGGTGATCATCAGCATCGAGTGAGGATCTCCCGGCACTCGCGCACGGCTAAGGAGAGCGACCATGATCCTGGGACTTCGCACCGCCCTCTACCCGGCCCCCGACCTCGGGGCCGCGAAGCGCTGGTACTCGGACGTGCTCGGCATCCCGCCCTATTTCGACCAGCCGTTCTACGTCGGTTTCACGGTCGGGGGCTTCGAGCTCGGGCTGGTGCCGGACGCGACCCCCGGGACCACCGGCCCCCAGCCGCTGTGGGGCGTGGCCGAGATCGGCGTCGAATACGAGCGGCTCCTCGCGCTCGGTGCCTCGGCGCTCGAGCCGGTCACGGACGTGGGCGGGGGGATCCGCGTGGCCGCGGTCCTCGACCCGTTTGGTAATCGCTTCGCCATGATCGAGAATCCGCACTTCGATGCGCGCGCGGTGCGCTGAGGGTCGGCCGGTGCGCGCGGCGGGGTCCGGTGGAGGGAGCATGCGGGCCCTGTGGGCGATCGCACTCGTGCTGGTTTGCGGCTGTGGCAGCCGCCAGGAGGTCTCGCGCGTCGCGTCCCCCGACGGCGCCTTCGACGCGGTGCTCACCGAGGCCGGGGGCGATGCCGCGGGCAGGTTGTACGAGGTGTACGTCGTGCGCCGCGGCGCGACACTCGGTCGCTCGACGGCGCTCGTGAGCCTGAGCGGCCCGCAGCGCAGCGCGCGGGCGGCGGGCGCGAACCTGAGATGGCTGGATCCGCAGACGCTCGCGGTCGAGTACCTGAGCGCGCGGCGCGCGACGGTGAACGCGAGCGAGGCGCGCCTCGAGGAGCGAAGCGTGCACGTCCTCTCTCACGCGGGCGTCCCCGAGGCAGCGGCCGCCGACACGCCGCCGGCGGGCAAGCCCTGAAGAGGCCCGGGGTCGCCGCGAGCGCTCCGGCGGTGCGCGGGTGTTACCAGGAGCACGGACCGCGCCTATGATGCGCGGGCCGCAAGCGCCAGCTACGAAAGCCGTCATGACCCGAGCCACAGTCCTCCCCGCCGCCGCGGCGCTGCTGTTCGCCGCGATCGCGGCCGCGCAGACCACCGCGACCGGCACCTTCACCCCGAATCTCTCCAACGACACCGTGATCCTCTGCCAGGGCTGGAGCGACGAGGAGCTCGGGCAGATTCTGTCGGGGTTCCGCTCGACGTACCGCTCGGGCCTCGGGCCGGTGTTCTCGCTCAACACCCACGCGCTCACCCAGAGCGAGATGCGCATCAGCTTCCCGCACGACATCAGCCCGCGCCTGCTCGTGATCCTCGTCAACTACCTGCAGTACCCGCCGGGGCTGGACGCGGGCGGCCGCAGCATCGCCGTGCTCGGCAGGGTCACCCTGACCTCGGCCTACCCGCTGCCGAATCCCGCGTACGCGGGCCAGGTGGCGCGCGTCTACGTGCCGGCGGACGATCGGCGCCGCGACGTCGTCTACTTCGCGGTGAACGGGGAGTTCTTCGAGGAGTCCCTCGCCGACGGCAGCGCGAAGACGGTGAGCGACGCCCGCATTCCCTCCGGGGTCCGGCCGCTCTGGTAAGGCCGTGATGGACCAGACTGTATTCGTCGAGCTGCAGTTCTGGCTGCTGGTGCTGTTCTCGATCGTCGTGCCGGTCGCGATGGTGTGGATCTGCCTCACCGTGAAGGCGCTCTCGCGCGGCACGGTGCTCGCGATCGGGCTCGCGCTGGTCGCCATGGCGGGCTTCGACTTCTACCTGCTGCAGGTGCTGTCGAGGATGGCGAAGGAGACGCCCTCGACCGCGGATGACGCCGTGTTCGATTCCGAGGTCACCATCGGGCTGTACCTGCTGCCGGCACTGCTCGCCGGCGTCGGCGTGAACGTCACCTCCTACGTCCTCATCCAGCACCTGACGGATGCCCAGGAGCGCTTCTTCCGGCGCTACGGGGAGGACTGAGTGCGGCGCGTGCTTCCGCCGAAGGCGCTGCCCGCGGCATCGGACGGCTGAACTCACGCGGCCGCGCGTGTCGCCCGGGCGCCGCGGCCTCAGCATCACGATCCCGGGCGCGAAAGGGCGGGCATGAGCACCTCACTCGTCTACGCGATCAAGTACGTCGCCGACATGGACGCGGCGGTGGTCTTCTTCAAAGAGCACCTGCGCCTGAAGGTGCGCTTCACGTCCCCGTACTGGAGCGAGTTCGACACCGGACCCACGACGCTCGCGCTGCACCCGGCTTCGCCTGAGCACCCGGCGGGCAGCTGCCAGCTCGGCTTCCGCGTCGCCGACGTCCAGGCCTTTCACGCCGAGCACAGCGCCCGGGGGGTCGCCTTCACCTCGGCGCCGACGCAGCTGCACGGGCAGACGATCGCCCGCTTCAGGGACAGCGAGGGCGCGGAGTGCAGCGTCAGCGGGTGAGGCGCGCGGGGCCCGTGACGCTCGAGGGCGGCTGCCACTGCGGCAACGTGCGCCTCACGCTCTCGGGCGTGCCCGAGGGGCCGGCACTGGTGGCGCGCGAGTGCGGCTGCTCGTTCTGCGTGAAGCACGGGGGACTGTGGGCATCGGTGCCCGGGGCATCGCTCGTGGTCGCCGTGGCGCACCCGTCCGAGGTCCATGCCTACACCTTCGGCACGAAGAGCGCGGACTTCCACGTCTGCCGGATCTGCGGCGTGGTGCCCCTGGTCACGAGCCTCATCGACTCGCACCTCTACGCGCTCGTGAGCGTGCGCGCGCTCGCGGGGATCGCGGCCGCAAGCCTCGAGAGGCGCGCCGCGGACTTCGAGGGCGAGGGGATGCCGGAGCGTCTCGCGCGCCGCGCGGGGAGCTGGATCCGCGACGTTCGCTTCGCGCAGCGCCCGGGCGCTAGGCGAGCAGCAGCCAGGCCAGCAGCGCCGCCGCCTTCTGGTCGGCGCCCCACGGGGGACCGAGGTCGCGTCCGAGGGCCGCGACGCGCGCGGTGAGCTCGGCCTCACGGCGACCGAGTGATTCGGCGGCGCGCGCGAGCAGCTCACGCTGGCGCACGCGCGAGACCGGAACCTGCAGTGCCTCCAGCGAGCGGGCGAGGGCCGAGCGGAAGTGGTTGCCGTCGGCGGTGTGGATGAGCGCGTGCGAGGCGAGGATCGCGGCGAGGTCAGAGAGCCCGCGACCCTCCCCGGCGAGTATCCCCGCGGCCCGGACGCCGCCGGTGCGCTCAAGGAGCGGCGCGAGGCGCGCACGGGCGAGCGATTCGGCCTGCGCCTCGTAGCGCGCGAGCGCCTCGCGGGCGCGCGGCAGCGGCAGGGGCTCGACGGCGTGATACGGCGCCCGCGACCCTTCGAGCGTGGCGTCCGCGAGCTCGAGGCGCTCGCGCGCGAGCACCTTCGGCTCCTGCGCACTGCCGCCGAGCACCACCGCGGCGGCCCAGCCCGAGTGCGGGGCGAGGCCGAGCGCACAGGGGGCGGCCGCACCCATCGCTCAGCCGGCCTCGGCGCGCAGGGGCCGGCTCATGAGCGCGCGCACCGCCTCCTTCGCCGGCAGGTCCTCGTAGAGCACTCGGTAGACCGTCTCGCACAGGGGCATCTCCACCTTCGCGCGCGCGGCGACGCCGCGGATCGCGCGCGCGGCGCCATACCCCTCGACCGCCTGGCCGATCTGCGCGAGCGCCGCCGGGGGCGTGACGCCCGAGGCGAGCGCGAGCCCGAAGCGGCGGTTGCGCGAGGCGTCGTCGGTACAGGTGAGCACCAGGTCGCCCAGGCCCGCGAGCCCCATGAAGGTCTCGGGCCGGGCTCCGAGCGCCACGCCGAGCCGGGTCATCTCCTTCAGCCCCCGAGTGATGAGCGCGACGCGCGTGTTGGCACCGAAGCCCAGGCCGTCGGAGAGGCCGGCGCCGACGGCGAGCGCGTTCTTCACCGCGCCGCCGATCTCGACGCCGAGGATGTCCGAGGAGGTGTAGGCACGGAAGTTCTCCGAGGAGAGCTCGGCGGCGAGTGAGCGCGCGTAGGTCTCGTCGGGCGAGGCGACCGTCATCGCGGTCGGAAGCCCCGCCCCCACCTCGCGCGCGAAGGTGGGACCGGAGAGCACGGCGATGCGGCGCTCGGGACCGAGGACCTCGCGCGCCACCTGGTGCGGGAGCTTGCCGCTCTCGGCCTCGAAGCCCTTGGTCGCCCAGGCGACGTGCATCGCCGGCGTCAGGCGCGGGGCGAGCTCGCCAAGGAGCGCGCGCAGCGCGTGGCTCGGCACGACGATGAGCACGTCGCGCGCGCCCGCGAGCGCGCGCGGCAGATCGCTCACGACCGCAAGCGAATCGGGGAAGGCCACCTCCGGCAGGTAGCGGCCGTTGCGCCGCTCGGCGGCGAGGCGCGCCATCGCCTGCGCGTCCCGGCCGAAGAGGCGCACGGCGCGCCCGTCGCGCGCGAAGTGCACCGCGAGCGCGGTGCCCCAGGAGCCGGCCCCGAGCACGGCGACGGGCGCGTGCGGCTGCGCCTTGCTGTTCACGGGATGCGGGCCGGGGGGAGCGAGCCGCTCACTAGTTGGTGGTCTGGGGAGTCTGGCCCTGGTTCGCGGCGTACAGCGCGTCGAAGTTGACCGGCGGCAGGAGGAACTGCGGGAAGCCGCCCTGGCTCACGAGCTGGCTGACCGCGGCGCGCGCGTACGGGAAGAGGACCCCGGGGCACACCGTGCTGACCGCCCGCTTGACCTCGTCCTCGGAGAGGTTGCGGATCACGAACAGACCCGCCTGCTTCACCTCGACGAGGAAGATCGTCGCCTCGCCGTACTTGGCCGACACGGTGACCGTGAGCACCACTTCGCGCACCTCCGGTCCGAGCGTGGTCGAGCCGGTCTGCAGGTCGAGGTTGATCTGCGGGTTCCAGTTGCCGTCGACGCGCGGCCCGTTGGGCGACTCGTACGAGCAGTCCTTGAGGTAGACGTTCTGCAGCGCGAGCACCGGCCCGGAATCGGCGCCCGCGGCGGTCTCGAGTCCGCCGGTTTCGTTGACCATGTGTCGTGAGACTCCGTTATTTCAGCAGCGGGTCGAGGCGTCCGTCGGCCTCCAGGGCCGCAAGCTCGTCGGATCCGCCGATGTGCTGGTCGTTGATGAAAATCTGCGGGATCGTCCTGCGGCCGCTGCGCGCGCGCATCTCTTGGTATGCGCCCGCGGTCACGTCTACGTCGATCTCCTCGTAGGCGACGCCCTTGCCCTCGAGCAGGCGGCGCGCCCGTGCACAGTACCCGCACCAGTCGGCCGCGTACATCACTACCTTCGCTCCCATGCCCGGAAAGCCGCCGAAACGCCGCGCGCGCTGCGTCAGCGCGCGAGCGGCAGGTTGTCGGCGCGCCAGGCGGCGAGCCCGCCGCGCAGCGCGAACGCCTTCGTGAATCCCTGGCGCGCGAGCTGGCGCACGGCCGCCCCGCCCAGCGAGCCGGTATCGTCGTACACGACGACCGTCTTTTCCTTATGCTTCTTCAGCGTGTCGCCCGCCTTGAGGATCTGGTCACTGTTCATCTGCCGGGCGCCCGTGAGGTGGCCGGCCTGGTACTGCTCGCTCGGACGCAGGTCGAGCAGCAGCGCCCCCTGGTTCATGAGCCGGATCAGCTCCTGGGGAGACACCGTCACCTGGCTTTCCGAGCGCGCGCGCATCTCGTATACAGCGACCAGCGCGGCGACCGCCGCGGTTGCGGCGGCGAGCCACGGGTGGTGGCTCAGGTACTCGAGGAGGCGATCCATGGGAGGCATAGGGCCGGGGGCGAAAAAGGGCGCGCATTATAGCGCCCCGCCACCGCGCGGCACCCCGGCCCTCCCCCTCATCGCCCTGGCGCTCGTCCTGGCCGCGCCGGCCTTCTCCGCGGCGCCGCGCTCCGAGACCGAGGCCAAGAAGGCCGAAGCCGAGCTCGCCTCCGTGAAGGCGGAGATCGAGCGCATCACGCGCGAGGTGAGCGCCGAGCAGGTCGAGCGCGACCGCCTCACCCGGGAGCTGCGCTCGGCGGAGATCTCGGTCGGGGAGGCGCGCGACCAGTGGCTCGAGGTGCGCCGCCAGCGCGCCGCGGACGCCGCGCGCCGCTCCGCACTCGCCGCCGAGAAGAAGGAGCGCGAGGGCGAGCTCGCGGAGAACCGCGCGGCGCTCGCCGGGCAGATGCGCGCCGCCTACTCGATCGGCCGCCAGGAGCCCCTGAAGCTGCTCCTCAACCAGAAGGACCCGACGGTGGCGCCGCGCATGTTCGCCTACTACGGCTACTTCGGGCGCGCCCGCGCCGACCAGATCAAGCTGATCGAGGACGACGTCACGCGCATCGCCGAGCTCGAAGGCGAGCTCGAGGCCGAGGACGCCAAGCTCGCCGAGCTCGAGAAGGAGCAGCGCGCGCGCCTCGATGCCCTGGAATCGGCGCGCGAGAAGCG
>DATBBQ010000152.1:0-16963 GCA_036270915.1 Steroidobacteraceae bacterium | reverse complement strand
CATGCCCGTAGTATGCCGCCCCCGGAGCATCGCACGCAGGGGAGGCGAAAGCCCCCGCAGCCGCCCAGGGGCCCCACAAGGCAAGTGCCTGATCGGTAAGCGCCGGGCACTTAAGCGACGTTGCGGCGCGGGCGGGCTTTGAGTATCCTTCGCGCCCCTTTGATCGAAGGGACGTCGCGGGCGTGGTGCCCCTGGCGTATCTCCTTGCCGCACCGGCGACAGCCTTAAGCTCGGGCGGCTCAATCCAGAAGGAGCATCCATGAGGCATTACGAAGTCGTTTTCCTTGTGCACCCGGATCAGAGCGAGCAGGTGCCCGCCATGATCGAGCGCTACAAGAGCATGATCGCCGCCGGCGGCGGTCACGTGCATCGTCTCGAGGACTGGGGGCGACGGCAGCTCGCCTATCCGATCGCCAAGGTCCACAAGGCACACTACGTGCTCATGAACATCGAGACGGACCAGAAGACCCTCGATGAGCTCACCGGCGCCTTCCGCTTCAGCGACGCGGTGCTGCGTCACCTCGTCGTGAACATGGACGCAGCCGTCACCGATCCTTCCCCGATGGCGAAGGCGGCGGACGAGGAGGGTGAGGGCGGCGGCGGCCGGCGGCGCGAGCGTGTCCGCGAAGACGCCCTGCCGCCTTCCGACGACGACGACAGTTCCGAGCGCGAGGGCGCCTGAGGGCGCTCTCCTTTAGAGGATAAACATCATGGCCATGTCCAGAGGCCCGGGTGGCGGCGGCAGCCGCTTCTCGCGCCGCAAGAAGTTCTGCCGCTTCACCGCCGAGGGCGTCAAGCAGATCGACTACAAGGATCTCGCGACGCTCAAGGGCTACGTCACCGAGACCGGCAAGATCGTTCCGAGCCGAATCACGGGCACCAAGTCCTTCTACCAGCGGCAGCTCGCGGTCGCGATCAAGCGCGCGCGCTTCCTCGCTCTCCTGCCCTACACCGACCAGCACTAGGGGCGCCGCGATGGAAGTCATTCTCCTGCAGAAGGTCGCCAACCTCGGCAATATCGGTGACCGCGTCAAGGTGCGCTCCGGCTTCGGGCGCAACTTCCTCCTGCCGCAGGGCAAGGCGACGCTCGCCACCGCCGACAACATCGCACGCTTCGAGGCGCGCCGAGCCGAGCTCGAGAAGGCCGCGCGCGAGCACCTGAGCTCCGCGCAGGAGCGCGCGGAGGCGATGAAGGAGTTCAAGCTCACGATCCACGCCAAGGCGGGCACCGAGGGCAAGCTCTTCGGCTCGATCGGCACGGCCGACATCGCCGAGGCCTGCACCCGCGAGGGCTTCAAGGTCGGGCGCAGCGAGGTGCGCCTGCCGGCAGGCCCCCTGCGCACGCTGGGCGAGCACGCCGTCAGCCTGCACCTGCATGCCGACGTCGACGTGCCGCTGCACGTCTCGATCGTCGCCGAAGAGTAGCGCACTCCCCGGGGCGGCCAGAGCACGGTGACTCCTTCCGCCAAGGCGCGCGGGGAATCGGTCGCACTCCTGGATGCGCCCACGCCGCCGCACTCGCTCGAGGCCGAACAGGCGGTCCTCGGCGGCCTGCTCCTCGAACCCATCGCCTGGGACAACGTCGCCGACGCGGTCACCGAGGACGACTTCTACCGTCCGGATCACCGGCTGATCTTTGCCGCCATCGGCGCGCTCGCCGGGGAGAACCGCCCCGTCGACGTCGTCACGGTCTCACAGCAGCTCGAACGCAACGGCAAGCTCGAGGCCGCGGGCGGTCTGGCCTACCTGAGCTCGGTCGCGCGTGACACCCCGACAGCCGCCAACGTGCGCGCCTACGCGGAGATCGTGCGCGAGCGCTCGCTGCTGCGGCAGCTGATCCGCGCCGGCACCGAGATCGCTTCGTCGGTCTTCAACAACGACGGCGAGACCGCGCGCGCCCTGGTCGATCGCGCCGAGCAGCGCGTATTCGAGATCGCCGAGGGGACCTTCCGCAGGCGCGACGGCGCGGTGCCCGTGCGCCAGCTGCTGCCCGCGGTCATCGACCAGATCGACGAGTGGCACAACAACCCCGACAAGCTGCGCGGCCTGCCGACCGGATTCACGGAATTCGACAAGATTACCGGCGGGCTGCGGCCCGGGGACCTCATCATCGTCGCCGGGCGCCCGTCGATGGGCAAGAGCACCCTCGCGGTCAACATGGCGGAGTACGCCGCCGTGAACCCCAACACGCGCGCCTCGGTGGCCATCTTCACCCTGGAGATGCCCTCCGAGCAGGTGATCACGCGCATGCTGGCCTCGGTCGGCGGCGTGCCGCTCAACAATCTGCGCAGCGGCAAGATCTCCGACGAGGACTGGGTGCGCATTACCAGTGCGACCAGCCAGCTCTCGGACGCCAAGATCTACGTGGACGAGACCCCGGCGCTCAATCCGACGGAGCTGCGGGCGCGCGCGCGGCGCGTGAAGCGCGAGCACGGCCTCGATCTGGTCGTGGTCGACTACCTGCAGCTGATGCAGGTGCCCGGCACCCAGGAGAACCGCGCCACCGAGATCGCGGAGATCTCGCGCAGCCTGAAGACACTCGCGAAGGAACTCGCCGTCCCGGTGATCGCCCTGTCACAGCTGAATCGCGGCGTGGAGCAGCGCGAGCACAAGAAGCCGGTGATGTCCGATCTCAGGGAATCTGGCGCAATCGAGCAAGATGCAGACATGATTCTGCTCATCTACCGCGAAGAGGTTTACGACAGGAACACCACCAAGAAGGGCATCGCCGAGATCGACCTCGTCAAGCACCGTAACGGCGAGATCGGCACCTTCCTCCTCACCTTCCAGGGCCAGTTCACCCGCTTCGCCAACTACGTGAGCGACTCGTACGCCGAGGGCGTCTTGCGGTGAGTCACCTGCTCCGGGCGGTCATCGACAGCGACGCCCTGCGGAACAACTTCAGCGTGCTGCGCCAGCGCGCGGGCCGCGCCCACGTGATCGCGGTCGTCAAGGCCAACGCCTACGGACACGGACTCGTGAGCACCGCTCTTGCGCTGCAGGATGCGGACGGCTTCGCAGTCGCGCGCATCGAGGAGGGCATCGCCCTGCGGGCCGCCGGCATGACCTCGCGCATCCTGCTGCTCGAGGGCGTGTTCTCCGCCGCGCAGCTCGAGGACGCCGCCCACGACGCCCTCGACCTCGTCGTGCACGATGAGCGGCAGATCGAGCTGCTCGCGCGCGCCCACGGCGGCGCGCAGCGCTTCGCCGTGTGGCTCAAGGTCGACAGCGGCATGCACCGCCTGGGTTTCGCGCCCGAGGAGGTGCCCGCCGCGCTCGCGCGGCTGCGCGCGCTGCCATCTCCGCCCAAGGAGCTGCGTCTCATGACGCACCTCGCCTGCGCGGACGAGGCGGACGGTCGCGTCACGCGTGGCCAGCTCGAGTGCTTCCGCGCCGCCGCCCGCGGCAGCAACTGCGAGCTGAGCATCGCGAACTCGGCGGGACTTCTCGGCAAGGTGCCGACCGGCTGTCACTGGGTGCGGCCCGGGATCGCCCTCTACGGCGCCTCGCCCTTCGAAGGGGTGAGTGCCGGGCGACTCGGGCTGCGGCCGGTCATGACACTCACCAGTTCGGTCATCGCGCTGCGCCGCGTGCGCCGCGGTGAAGCGGTCGGCTATGGCGGCACCTGGGTGGCCAAGCGCGAGTCGCAGATCGCCACCATCGCGGCCGGCTACGGCGACGGGGTGCACCGCAGCCTCAAGAGCGGCACCCCGCTGCTCATCAATGGCCGCCGCGCCGCCTTCGCCGGCCGGGTCTCGATGGACATGCTGTGCGCGGACGTCACGGGGATCGAGGGCGTCGCGCTCGGCACGCCGGTGGTGCTGTGGGGTGAGGGCCTGCCGGTGGAGGAGGTGGCGCGGCACGCCGGCACCATCGCCTACGAGCTCCTGTGCGGCGTGAGCCCGCGCGTGCCGCTCGAGCTGCGCTGAAGAACGATGCGTTGCCGCGGCGCCCGACGGCGCCGCGGCGACGGATCAGTTGACGAAGAATCCCATCTTCACGCCCGCGAGCTGAATGACGTCGTTGTCGTTCAGGCGCGTCGCCTGCGCGCCGATCGGCGTGCCGTTCAGGAGCGGGAAGTCATCGGGCTTGCCGCTGTCGACGTGCACGATGTAGTAGGCCTCGGCGCGACGGGTGATCGCGGCGACCTGGATCCCGGGACGGCCGAGCGTGGTGAGGGCCTTGGAGAGCTCGACCTCGCGGCCCGCGAAGGCCCCGGAGAGCACCTGCAGCTTGGCCTTCTTCAGCGCGGAGGCGCCGTCGGCGATAACGCGCGAGCGCCCGGTGGCGGTGACCGAGCCGGACGCCTTCTCGGCGGCCTCGGCCGCGGTGCGCAGCTTCTCCACGGGGCGCGCGGAGGGCTGGATCACCATGGTCTTCTCGAATTCGTCCTGCTGCTCGTCGTCCTCGACGAAGCGCAGCTGGTGGTGGCCGACCGTGATCACGTCCCCGTGCTGCAGGGCGTGCTTCTTGATCAGCTTGCCGTTGACGTACGTGCCGTTGGTGCTGTTCAGGTCCTCAAGGAAGGAGTCGTTGAGGATGTTGATGATCAGCGAGTGGTGACCGCTGACGGCCGCGTTGTCGATGCGGATGTCATTGTCAGGGAGGCGCCCGATCGTGTAGCGCTCCTTGTTCATGTTGTATTCCGCCATCACCTGGCCATCCAGGCTCAAGACCAACCTTGCCATGTGCATGTGCCCCTATCGCGTGTCAGCCGAACCAACCCAGGATCTTGTCGAAAATCTTCGTGCGCGCCGGAAAAGCATCCATGATATGCGCCATGACGACGGAAACGTTGTCGCGCCCCCCATTGTCATTCGCCAGTTGAATCAATTGCTTGGCTACCGTATCCAGATTAGCACTAAAGGTGTTTATGGTTAAATGAATATCTTCGTCCTCGACCATGTCCGACAGCCCGTCTGAGCACAGGATGAAGACCTCGCCCTTGGAGGCGGGGACCTCCTGGATCTCCACGTCGACATTCGGCTCGACTCCGAGCGCTCTTGTGACGTAGTTCTTATTTGCCGCCCGCTGCGCCTCCTCGGCCGAGTAGAAGCCCCGGTCGACGAGCTCCTGCAGAAGCGAATGGTCCATGGTGACCTGCTCGAGCTTGTCGGCGCGCTGGCGGTACAGGCGCGAGTCGCCCACGTGGGCGATGGTCACCTTGTTGTCGAAAAACAGGGCCGCGACCACCGTCGTGCCCATGCCCTCGCATTGCGGCTGGGTGCGGGCGGTCTGGTAGATGATCTTGTTGGCGCGGCTGATGGCGTCGCGCAGGATGATGTTGGGACGCGACAGGCCGGATTCGCGGTCCGGAATGGCGAGATCCTCGCGCTGCACGTGCTCGCGCACCAGGTTGACGATGGTCTTCACGGCGATACCGCTCGCGACCTCGCCGGCGTTGTAGCCGCCCATACCATCCGCGAGCACCAGCAGCCCGATGTCCGGATCGACGGCGATCGTGTCCTCATTGTGCTCGCGCACCTTACCCGTATCGGAGAGACCGACGAAGCGCAGCTTGTTTCGCAAGCTCATGCCTCGCCCTGACCCGCCTGTGGTCCATTGAGTGTGAATCGCGTCACTTTCCCGTCCCCGATCCGAGCCGCCATACGCTAGCATCGCCGGCAGAGGGTCCTCATGGCCTTGGTCACAAAAGGGGCCATTGGACCGTCCCCCGGCGCGAATCCTAGCCGAAACTGGACCGACGGCGCACAAAATGGCCCGCCCCAATGCGGTGTTTGTCTGCAGCTCCTGCGGGGGTGAGACCCTCAAATGGCAGGGCCAATGCCCCCTGTGCGGCGAGTGGAACACGCTCGAGCAGCGCGCCGGCGGGGCGCGCGTGCGCGCCGCGGCGAGCGCCGCCGCGGTGAGCGCCGCCGCGGTGAGCCTCGGTGAGCACGCCGAGGCGGGCCCCGGCAACGAACGGCTCGGCACCGGGCACGGCGAACTCGACCGAGTCTTGGGCGGCGGTCTGGTCGCCGGCTCCGTGACCCTCCTCGGGGGCGACCCCGGGATCGGCAAGTCGACGCTCCTGCTGCAGGTCGCGGCGCACCTCGCCGCGGGGCACCCGGTGATCTACGCGAGCGGCGAGGAGTCGGTGGCACAGGTCGCCGCGCGTGCACGCCGCCTCGCCCTCGGTGCCAAGTCCCTGGGGCTGGTGGCGCAGACCGATCTCGCGGCGATCATGGCGCTCGCCGAGGAGCGCCGCGCGGCGCTGCTCGTCATTGACTCGATCCAGACCGTGCAGGTGGGCGCGGCGCCTTCGGCCGCGGGCTCGGTTTCGCAGCTGCGCGAGTGCACCGCCGAGCTGGTGCGCTTCGCCAAGGGCAGCGGCTGCGCCGTGATGATCGTCGGGCACGTCACCAAGGAGGGCACGCTCGCGGGACCGCGGATGCTCGAGCACCTCGTGGACACGGTGTTGTATTTCCAGAGCGAGACCGCGAGTCGCTACCGCATCGTGCGCGCCACCAAGAACCGCTTCGGCGCCGCCAACGAGCTCGGCTTCTTCGCCATGAGCGCCGCGGGCCTCAAGGAGGTGAAGAACCCCGCCGCGATCTTCCTCGCCCGCGCGAGCGAGCCGGCCGCCGGCAGTATCGTCACCGTGACGCGCGAGGGCGGACGGCCGCTGCTCATCGAGCTGCAGGCGCTCGTGGATCGCATGCGCTTTGGTGCACCGCGACGCGTCGCCCAGGGACTGGACGCCAACCGCCTCGCGATGCTGCTCGCCGCGGCCAACCGGCACGCGGGCCTCTCGCTGCAGGAGCACGACGTGTTCGTGAACGTGGTCGGCGGGATCGAGATCACCGAGACCGCGTGGGACCTGCCGGTGCTCGTCGCGCTCGCCTCGAGCCTGCGCGACCACGCCCTGCCGACCCAGCTGGTGGCCTTCGGCGAGCTCGGGCTCACCGGGGAGGTGCGGCCCGTGCCCTACGGCGATGAGCGGCTGCGCGAGGCGCAGGCACAGGGCTTTCGCCTCGCGATCGTGCCGCGCGAGAACGCCCCCCGCCGGCCCGTCGCGGGGCTCGAGGTGATCGGCGTCGCTCGCCTGGACGCCGCCCTGGCGGCGGCGCTCGGGGCCGCGCGGGCCTAGGCGGGGGCGCCCTCGGGGATGCGCACGCGCACGGTGCGGATCGCGTTGTCGGCGATCTGCAGGACCTCGAACTCGTAGCGCCCGACGCGCACCATGGCGCCGGAGTCGGGAATCGTCTCGAGGTGCTCGAGCAGCAGGCCGTTCACGGTCTTCGGCCCGTCGGTGGGCAGGTGCCAGCCGAGGGCTCGATTGAGCGCGCGCACCGTGACGCTCGCGTTGACGATGTACACGCCGGGACGCTCGTGGTGCACGTCCTTGTGGGTGATGGTCGCGGGGTCCGAGGTGAACTCGCCCACGATCTCCTCCAGGATGTCCTCCAGGGTGACCAGGCCCTCGATGTCGCCGTATTCGTTGACGACGAAGGCGAAGCGGCGGCGGTTTCTCTGGAAGTGGCCGAGCTGAACGTTGAGCGGCGTGCCCTCGGGCACGAAGTACGCCTCGCGGCCGCGTGCGAGCTCGACGAGACGCTCGCGCGTGAAGGTGTCGCGCACCAGCTCGCGCGCGACGCGCTTCATGTGCAGCAGTCCGATCAGGTTGTCGAGCTCGCCCTCGTAGACCGGCAGTCGCGTGTGCGGGGTCTCGCGCAGCCGCGCGAGGATGTCTTCCCAGCTCTCCGACAGGTCGATGCCCGCGATCTCCTGGCGCGGCACCATGATGTCGTTCACGGTGACGCGCCCCAGGTCCAGGATCGACAGCAGCATCTGCCGGTGGCGCGCCGGGATCACCGGCGCCGCCTCGGTCACCACGGTACGCAGCTCATCCGCCGAGAGCGCCTGGTGGCTGTTGGCCGCGCGCCCGACGCCGAACAGGCGCAGGAAGCCGTAGGCGAGGGTGTTGGTGAGCCACAGCGCCGGGCGCGTGATGAGTACCAGCGCGCGGTAGATTCCCGCCGCGTGCAGTGCCACCCCTTCCGGGTTCGCAGCGGCGTAGATCTTGGGCGCGAGCTCGCAGAAGACGATCACCACGATGGTGAGCAGCACCCCGGCGAGCGGGACCGCGTACCGATGCCCGGTGCGCTGCGCGAGGATGGTGACGATCGCGGACGAGAACACGCTCGCCGCCGCGAGGATCACGAGATTTGCGCCCAGCCAGTCGTCGGGCTTCTGCAGGAGCCGCTCCAGCACGCGCGCGCTCGTGAGGCCCTCCTGCGCCCGGTGGCGGATGCGGTAGCGGTTGACCGAGAGCATCGCCACCTCGGTGCCCGAGGAGAAGGCGACGACGATCAGGAGCACGAGGAGCGCCATGAGCAGCAGCGGCGTCGGCGATGGCAGGTTCAAGACGGGCCCCTTTACGTCGGTGACTTGCGCTGAAGCGCTAGCATAAGAGCTTTGGGCGTGCGGGCGGAAAGGCCCCCCCGACCCCTATAATCGCCGCCCACCCCAAAAGGAACCGCAGGGCCCATGTTCGACAACCTGACGGCCCGTCTCTCGCGCACGCTGGAGAGCCTGCGCGGGCGCGGGCGCATCACCGAGGACAACATCGCCGACGCCCTGCGCGAGGCGCGCGTGGCGCTGCTCGAGGCGGACGTGGCGCTGCCGGTGGTGAAGAGCTTCATCGAGGCGGTGAAGGCCAAGGCGCTCGGCGCCGAGGTGCTCTCGAGTCTCACCCCGGGGCAGGCCTTCATCGGCATCCTGCACCAGGAGCTGGTCGCCCTCATGGGCGGGGCCGCCGCGGGCTTTGGGCTGCGCGCCCAGCCGCCGGTCGTGGTGCTGCTCGCGGGCCTGCAGGGTGCGGGCAAGACCACCACGGCGGCGAAGCTGGCGCGCTGGCTCGCCGAGCGCGAGAGGAAGCGCGTGCTCCTGGTCAGTACCGACGTGCGGCGCCCCGCGGCGATGCTGCAGCTCGAGCGGCTCGCCGAGCAGGTGGGGGCCGAGTATTTCCCGGCACGCGCCGAGGATGATCCGGCGCAGATCGCGCGCGCGGCGCTCGCGCGCGCCCGCAGCGGCGTGTTCGACGTGCTGATCGTCGACACCGCGGGCCGGCTGCACGTCGATGAGACGCTCATGGCCGAGGTGCGCGAGATCGACGCGGCGGTCGGCTCCGCGGAGCGCCTCTTCGTCGTCGACGCCATGGCCGGCCAGGACGCGGTGAATGCCGCGCGCGCCTTCGGCGCCGCGCTCGATCTCACCGGCGTCATCCTCACCAAGGCGGACGGGGATGCGCGCGGAGGTGCCGCGCTCTCGGTGCGGCAGATCACCGGCAAGCCGATCGTATTCGTCGGCGTCGGGGAGAAGAGCGAGGCGCTCGAGCTCTTCGACCCCGAGCGCATGGCCTCGCGCATCCTCGGCATGGGCGACGTCGTGAGCCTCGTCGAGCAGGTGCACCGCCAGGTCGATCACGAGGAGGCGCAGCGACTCGCGCAGAAGGTCGTCAAGGGCAAGAGCTTCGACATGCTCGACCTGAAGGGCCAGCTCGAGCAGCTGCAGAAGATGGGCGGCGTGAGCGCGCTGCTCGACAAGCTCCCGGGCGCCATGGTGAAGAAGGCCGCACTGCAGGCCGACCAGGGTGACCGGGACGTGCGCCGCCAGATCGCCATCATCAACTCCATGACCCCGCGCGAGCGGCGCAACCCCGGGGTCATCGACGGCTCGCGCCGCCGCCGCATCGCCGCGGGCTCGGGGGTTCAGGTCCAGGACGTGAACCGCCTGCTCAAGCAGTTCCAGGAGATGCAGCGCGTCATGAAGAGCATGAAGGGCGGGGCGCTCAAGCGCATGATGGGGGCCTTCAAGGGCGGCCTGCCGCCGGGGTTCCCGGGCCGCTGAAGCCCGCGCCCGCCACGGCGGGCCCGGCACGGGCACTCAGGCCCTCCGGGAGGAGAAAAAGTGGCGCAGGATTCGCAGCTTGCGTAGAATCCGCGCTCTTTTTTGGGCGGCCCCAGCGGGGCCTCCCGCACTGAACGAGAGCGTACGATCATGGTAACCATTCGCCTGACGCGGCGCGGGGCGCGCAACCAGCCCTTCTATCACGTCGTCGTCACCGACAGCCGCAAGCGCCAGGGCGGCCCGAGCCTGGAGCACGTCGGCTTCTTCAACCCGATCGCGCGCCGCGGTGAGCAGAAACTCAAGCTCGATCTGCCGCGCATCGACTACTGGGTCGGGCAGGGCGCGCAGCCCTCGGACCGCGTGCGCACGCTGGTGGCCTCCTACCGCAAGCAGGCGACGGCCTAAGGCGCAACGTTTTAGCGCGGCGCGGCCGCCCCGCACCGCCTTCGGGGCAGCAGCCGTGGAGTGGATCGCACTGGGCCGTCTCGGCGCACCCTTCGGGGTCAGGGGCTGGCTGCACGTGGATTCGCACACGCGGCCACCGACGCAGCTCCTCGACTACCCGGACTGGGGGCTGCGCCTCGCGAGCGGTGAGCGGCAGCTGCGGCGTCTGTCCTCGGGCCGTGCGCACGGCAAGGGCCTGGTGGCGCAACTCGAGGGCGTGACGGACCGTGACGCGGCCGCGGCCCTCACCGGGGCGATGATCGAGGTCGAGCGCTCGCGGCTGCCGGCACCGAAGGAGCGCGAGTTCTACCGCGCCGACCTCGTGGGTTTTGCGGTCAGCAACCTCGAGGGCGCGCCGCTCGGAGTGGTGAGCCACTTCGTCGACACGCCCGGCGCGGCGGTGATGGTGGTGAAGGCGGACGATGGCGGCGAGCACTGGGTGCTCGCGCACCCGAAGCACCTGAGGAAGGTGGATCTCGCCGCCCGCACGGTGCTGGTGGACTGGCCGGTGGAGAGCCACGAGTAGCGCCATGAAGATCGAAGTGGTGACGCTGTTTCCGCGCATGGTCGCCGGGGCGCTGGAGTTCGGGGTCGTCTCGCGCGCCATCGGCAAGGGGATCCTGAGCGTCGGCACCGAGGACCCGCGCCTGCACACCCACGACGTGCACCGCACGGTGGATGACCGCCCGTACGGCGGGGGCCCGGGGATGGTGATGAAGCCCGAGCCGCTCACGGCGGCGATCCGCGCCGCGCATGCGCGGCTCCCCGAGGGCAGTCCGCGGGTGTACCTCTCGGCGCAGGGCGAGCGCTTCGGGCAGGAGACGGCGCGCGAGCTCGCCGCGCTCCCGGGGCTGCTCCTGGTGGCGGGACGCTACGAGGGGGTGGATGAGCGGGTGATCGAGGTCGGCATCGACCGCGAGCTCTCGGTCGGCGACTATGTGCTCTCGGGCGGGGAGCTGCCGGCGCTCACCGTCATCGACGCGCTGGCGCGGCTGCTGCCGGGGGTGCTCGGGGACGAGCGCTCGAGCAGCGAGGACTCGTTCATGCAGGGCCTGCTCGACTGGCCGCATTACACGCGGCCGGAAGTGTTCGAGGGGCTGGCGGTACCGTCGGTGCTGCTGTCCGGCGATCACGCCGACATCCGGCGCTGGCGCCTGGTGCAGGCGCTGACCCGCACCGTGGAGCGGCGCCCGCAGATGCTGAAGGACGTGAAGCTCGCGCCGGAGATGCGGCGCGCGCTGGATGAATTCCTGGCCACACGTGAGGCCGGCGACCCAGATCGAGGTGAACCAACATGAGCAAGATCATTCAGGAAATCAACAAGCAGCGCATGACCCGCAAGGTGCCGGAGTTCCGCCCCGGGGACACCGTGGTCGTGCAGGTGAAGGTGGTCGAGGGTGACCGCGAGCGCGTGCAGGCCTACGAGGGCGTGGTCATCGCCAGGAGCAACCGGGGACTGAACTCCTCCTTCACGGTGCGCAAGATCTCCCACGGCGAGGGCGTCGAGCGCGTCTTCCAGACCTACAGCCCGGCGATCAGTGACATCACGGTCAAGCGCCGCGGCAGCGTGCGGCGGGCGAAGCTCTATTACCTGCGCGACCTGTCCGGCAAGGCGGCGCGCATCGAGGAGAAGATCTAGCCGCTCCCGGGCGGCGCGCCCATCCAGGGCTGAACAGGCAGGACATGACGACGCGTTCCTTCTTCGCGGGTCTGTGGCGCGGACTCGATGGGCTGCGCAAGGTGCTGCACCTGATCGTGCTGCTGCTCGTCTTCGGGGTCGCGTTCGCGCTGCTGCGCGGCAACCTGCCACGCGTACCCTCCAAGGCCGCGCTGGTGGTGGCGCCCGAGGGGGACCTGGTCGAGCAGCTCTCGGGGGACGCGCTCTCGCGCGCCCTCGAGCAGGTACAGGGGAGCGAGCGCGCGCAGACTCTCCTCTGGGACCTCACCGACGCCATCCGCGCCGCGGCGAGCGACCCGCGCATCCCGGTGCTCGCGCTCGACCTCGACAAGCTCAACCGCGCCGGGCAGCCGACGCTCGAGGAGCTCGCGGCGGCCATCCGCGAGTTCCGCGCGAGCGGCAAGAAGGTCATCGCCTACGGCGTCGAGCTCACCCAGGAGCGCTACTACCTCGCCGCCCAGGCCGACGAGATCTACGTCGACCCCATGGGGTTCGTGCTGATCGAGGGCTACGACCGCTACCGCACGTACCTGAAGGACGCCCTCGACAAGCTCGGCGTCGACATCAACGTGTTCCGCGTCGGTGCCTTCAAGAGCGCGGTGGAGACCTACACGCGCACCAGCATGTCACCCGAGGACCGCGAGGAGAGCCGCGCCTACCTGACGGCGCTGTGGAGCGCCTACCAGGACGCCATCACGCGGGCGCGCAAGCTGGCCCCGGACGCCCTCACCAAGTACGTCGACTCGCTCGCGCAGACCGTGCCGGCCGCCAAGGGCGATGCCGCCAAGGTGGCCCTGAGTGCCAACCTCGTCACCGGGGTGAAGACGCAGCTCGAGGCCGAGAAGCGCCTCGCCGAGCTCGTCGGCCCCGACGATACGGGCGTCTCCTTCAGCTCCGTGGAGAGCGGCGACTACGTGCGCGTCGCCCGCGCGCAGAAGCTGCACCTCGGGCGCGCCCGGGTCGGCGTGATCGTCGCGGAAGGGGAGATCCTCGACGGCGAGCAGCCCCCCGGCACGATCGGCGGGGAGTCCACCGCGCGCCTGATCCGCGAGGCGCGCACCGACTCCGACGTCAAGGCGCTCGTGCTGCGCGTCGACAGTCCCGGCGGCAGCGTGCTCGCCTCCGAGGAGATCTACCGCGAGCTCAAGGCGCTGCGTGCCGCCGGCAAGCCGGTCATCGTCTCCATGAGTACCTACGCAGCCTCCGGGGGCTACTACATCTCCGCGCCCGCGGACGAGGTGTTCGCGAGCCCCGCGACGCTCACCGGCTCGATCGGCATCTTCGCCATCATTCCCACCATCGACAAGACGCTCGGCAAGCTCGGCATCAGTGTCGACGGCGTCGGCACCACCGCGCTCTCGGGTCAGGCGCGCATCGACCGGCCGCTCGGTGAGCCGGCCCGCGCGCTCCTGCAGTCACAGATCACCCGCGGCTACGACGAGTTCGTCGCGCGCGTGGCGAGCGGACGCAAGAAGACCACCGAGCAGGTGGACGCCATCGCCCAGGGACGCGTGTGGGCCGGGGTGGACGCGCGGCGTATCGGCCTCGTCGACCAGCTCGGCTCCTTCAACGACGCCGTGAAGGCCGCGGCACGGCGCGCCAAGATCACCGACTACACCCCGAAGTTCATCGAGCCCAAGCTCACCTGGCTGCAGGAGCTGACGATGAGCCTGAAATCACGCCTGGTGCTCGCATTCGCCGCCCCGAGCCCCGAGCAGCGCGCACTCGGTCAGCTGTCCCAGCGCCTCGACCCGGTCGCGCGGCAGGTGCTGACGCTCAGCCGCATGAGCGCCCCGGACCGGCTGTACGCCTACTGCTTCTGCGAGGTGCGCTAGGCGCGCGCCAGGGTGGACCAGTCGAGGATCACCTTGCCGGACTTCCCGGAGCCCATGGTCCTGAAGCCCTCCAGGTAGTCCTGCACCGCGAAGTGGTGCGTGATGATCGGCTCGAGCTTCAGCCCGCTCTGCAGCAGGCTCGCCATCTTGTACCAGGTCTCGAACATCTCGCGCCCGTAGATGCCCTTGAGCGTCAGGCCCTTGAAGATCACCAGGTTCCAGTCGATCGCCATCTCCTCGGGCGGGATGCCGAGGATCGCGACCGAGCCGCCGTGGTGCATGGTGCGCAGCATCTCGCGAAACGCGGCGGCATTGCCCGACATCTCCAGTCCCACGTCGAAGCCCTCCTGCATGCCCAGCTCCGCCATGGTCTGATCGAGTGACTCGCGCTCGACGTTGATGGCACGCGAGGCGCCCATCTTGCGCGCGAGCGCGAGGCGATAGTCGTTGACGTCGGTGACGACGACGTGGCGCGCGCCGGTGAAGCGTGCCACCGCGGTCGCCATGATGCCGATCGGACCTGCGCCGGTGATGAGCACGTCCTCGCCGACGACGCTGAAGGCGAGCGCGGTGTGGGTCGCGTTGCCGAAGGGATCGAGGATCGCGGCGATGTCATCGCCGATCGAGTCCGGGAGCTTGAAGGTGTTGTAGGCCGGGATCGCCAGGTACTGCGCGAACGCGCCCGGCCGGTTGACGCCGACGCCGATGGTGTTGCGACACAGATGGCGCCGCCCGGCGCGGCAGTTGCGGCAGTAGCCGCAGGTGATGTGACCCTCGCCGGAGACACGGTCGCCGATCTTCAGGCCGTTGACCTCCGAGCCCACCTCGACGATGCGCCCGCAGTACTCGTGCCCGACCGCCATCGGCACCGGAATCGTCTTCTGCGCCCAGGCGTCCCAGTTGTAGATGTGCATGTCGGTGCCGCAGATCGCGGTCTTGGCGACCTCGATCAGGGCGTCGTTCGGGCCCACCTTGGGCTCGGGCACGTCCTCGAGCCAGATGCCGGGGGCTGCCTGCTGCTTGACCAGTGCTTTCATGGGGACTTTCGCGGCCTGCGGGGCGCGCCGTCAGGTGATCCCGAGCTCGCGGCCGACGCGGGTGAACGCCGCGACCGCCTGCTCGAGCTGCGCGCCGGTGAGCGCCGCGGACATCTGCGTGCGGATGCGCGCCTGCCCCTTGGGCACGACCGGATAGGAGAAGCCGATGACGTACACGCCCTCCCCGAGGAGGCGGTCGGCCATGCGGCCGGCGAGGGTGGCGTCGCCGATCATCACCGGGATGATCGGGTGCTCGCCGGGCTTGAGCGTAAAGCCCGCCTGCGTGAGCGCGGCGCGGAAGGTGCGCGCGTTCTCGAACAGCCGGGTGCGCAGCTGCGGGCCCTGCTCGATGAGGTCGAGGACCGCAAGGCTCGCCGCGGCGACCACCGGCGGGATGCTGTTGGAGAACAGGTACGGGCGCGAGCGCTGCCGCAGCCACTCGATCACCTCGGCGCGCGCGGCGATGTAGCCGCCGCTGCCGCCGCCGAGCGCCTTGCCGAGCGTGCCGGTGAGAATGTCGACCCGGTCGGCGACCCCGCAGTGCTCGGGCGTGCCGCGGCCGTGCGCGCCCATGAAGCCGGTCGCGTGGGAGTCATCGACCATGACGAGCGCGTCGTAGCGCTGCGCGAGCTCGCAGATCTGCGGCAGCTTGGCGATGAAGCCGTCCATCGAGAACACCCCGTCGGTGGCGACGAGGCGGGTGCGCGCGCCGCTGGCTTCCCGGAGGCACTTCTCGAGCTCGGCCATGTCCGAGTTGGCGTAGCGGTAGCGCTGCGCCTTGCACAGGCGGATGCCGTCGATGATGCTCGCGTGATTGAGCGCATCCGAGATCACCGCGTCGCGCTCATCGAGCAGCGTCTCGAACAGTCCCCCGTTCGCGTCGAAGCACGAGGAGTACAGGATCACGTCCTCGGTGCCGAGGAACGCCGCCAGACGCCGCTCGAGCAGCTTGTGGGTCTCCTGGGTGCCGCAGATGAAGCGCACCGAGGCCATGCCGTAGCCGTACTCATCGAGCGCGCGCTGCGCGGCCGCGCGCACCCCCGGATGATTGGCGAGCCCGAGGTAGTTGTTCGCGCACAGGTTGATGACGTCGTGGCCGTTGGCATGCACGACGCCGCCCTGGGGACCCTCGAGCACCCGCTCGGCCTTGTAGAGCCCTTGGGCGCGCAGCTCCTGCAGGTCGTGTTTCAGCCGCTCGCTCAGCGCCTTGTTCATGCGGGCAATTATACTTGAGGCGCGATGTCCGATCCTGCCACGTCCCCCGGAACCGCGCGCCTGGACCGTTGGTTGTTTGCCGTGCGCCTCGTCGGCTCGCGCACCCTCGCCAGCCAGGCGGTCAACGGCGGGCGCGTGCACGTGAACGGCGAGCGGGTACGCCCCGCGCGCGCCGTGCGCGCCGGGGATCTCGTCAGCCTGCAGCGCGGCGGCCTCGCCTTCGAGTGCACCGTGCGCGCCGTCCCCGAGCGGCGCGGGCCCGCCGCCGCCGCACGGGTGTGCTACGAGGAGACGCCCGCCAGCGCGGCCTTGCGCGCGGCGCATGCCGCCCGCATGAAGGTGGCCGGCGCACCACCGCCGCGCCCGCCCGGCCGTCCCGACAAGCAGGCGCGACGGCATCTGCAGCGCCTGAAGGGTCGCATTTGAGTCCCCGCGGGTCGCCGCAGAGCATGTTCCCGGGCGCGGCAGGCCGCAGACTTAAGCGTGCGCGCGGGGCCGGCGCTCTTCCGGCGCGAGGTCTTAAGTAATGACACTGAGCGTTTTTGACATCTTCAAGGTCGGCATCGGCCCGTCGAGCTCGCACACCATGGGGCCGATGCGCGCGGCCCGCGAGTTCGCGCTCGGCTTGCAGCGCGACGGGCTGCTCGGGCGCACCGAGGAGATCGCCGTGCGCCTGTACGGCTCGCTCGCGCTCACCGGCGTCGGCCACGGCACCGACCGCGCCATCCTCGTGGGACTCGAGGGCGCGCAGCCCGAGAGCGTCGACCCCGACAGCATCGAGACGACGGTGAAGCGCATCCGCACCAGCGGCCGCATTCGCCTCCTCGGCGAGCACGAGATCGAATTCGATGAGCCGATGCAGCTGCTCTTCATGCTTCACGAGCGGCTGCCGCGCCATTCCA
>DATBBQ010000151.1:0-13830 GCA_036270915.1 Steroidobacteraceae bacterium | reverse complement strand
CCCAGGCGGAAGACGTTCTGGCCGAGCACACCCACGATGCCGTAACCGAAGTCGTTGCCAGCCACGAGGAATACGACCTTCGGGAAGTCCGTGTTGAAGATCGTGAACGTCTTGACGGTCGTCATCCAGGTGCGCGAATTGCCGCCGACGCCGCTCGTCTTCACGGGCGAGTCCTGGAGACTCAGGTGCAACTGCTCGGCGCCAGCGGGCGTCAGGACGCTGAAGAACGCGCCGCTGTCGGCGATGAAGAGCGAGTCGTCGCCGTTGATCTTGGCGTGCACCGTCGGACTCATGCCGGCCATGGTGACGGGCAGCTCGGCGAAGCGGTGCAGGGAACAGGGCTCGGCCGGAACTCCCCGGGAGACGAAGAAAGTCAGAAGTGCGAGCAGAGCGAGCAAGCCACGGCGTGCAAGGCAGCGCACCGGTGGCGCCCAGGTGAATGTACGGCCCCGTCGTGTGCTCAAGCACATCTTAAGCTCGGACTATACCATTTTGAGGTGCGTCTTTCCTCGCCGTGCGGGCGCAAGCGCGCGTGGGTCGCATTCTGCGCCTCGGCGCATTCGCCGCCTCGGCTACGATGCAGGCACCTATGCGCGTCCTTGCGATCGAGTCTTCCTGTGACGAGAGTGCCGCGGCCGTCCTCGATGAGGACTCGGGCCTGCTCGCGCACGAGCTCTACAGCCAGGTGGACCTGCACAACCTCTACGGCGGCGTGGTGCCCGAGCTCGCCTCGCGCGACCACGTGCGGCGCCTGCTGCCGCTCGTCGAGCGGGTGCTCGAGCGCTCCGGGAGCACCGGGCCGGGCGCGATCCACGGCGTCGCCTACACCGCCGGTCCCGGGCTCATCGGTGCGCTCCTCACCGGGGCGGCCCTCGCACGCAGTCTCGCCTTCGCCTGGGGGGTGCCCGCCCTCGGCGTGCACCACCTCGAGGGTCACCTGCTCGCCCCGCTCCTCGAGAAGGATGCCCCGCCCTTCCCGCACGTGGCGCTGCTCGTCTCGGGCGGCCATACGCTGCTCGCCGAGGTCGCGGGCGTGGGCCGCTACCGCGTGCTCGGGTCGAGCCGCGACGACGCCGCCGGGGAAGCCTTCGACAAGAGCGCCAAGCTCCTCGGGCTCCCTTACCCCGGTGGCCCGCAGCTGGCGGAACTTGCGACGCGCGGGGTGAGCGGAGCCTGCCGCCTCCCGCGCCCCATGCTCGACCGGCCCGGGCTCGAGTTCAGCTTCTCCGGGCTGAAGACCGCGGTGCTCAACGCGGTGCGCGCCGGCCCGCTGGATGAGCAGCGCCGCGCCGACATCGCCCGCGGGCTGGAGGAGGCGATCGTCGAGACGCTCACCGTGAAGGCACTGCGAGCGCTCACCGAGACCGGCCTCGACGTCCTCGTGGTCTCCGGCGGGGTGAGCGCGAACCGCCGGCTGCGCGAGCACCTCACGCGCGCGGCATGCGTGCAGGGCGCGCGCGTGTACTATCCACGCATCGAGTTCGCCACCGACAACGCGGCGATGATCGCCGTCGCCGGGCTCACGCGCCTTTCCGCCGGGCAGCACGATGCGCTCGCGATCGAGGCGCGCGCGCAGTGGCCGCTGGAGTCCCTGAAGCCCCCGCGGCCGCCCGCCGCCGACGCGAACTGAACACACGCCCATGACACACACCCCCGACGGTGACCGCATCTTCCTCCACGGCCTCACCACCGAGTGCATCATCGGCTTCATCGACTGGGAGCGGCGCGTCAAGCAGACCGTGGTGCTCGACCTCGAGCTGCCGGTCGACTGCGCGCGTGCGGCGCGCAGCGATGACGTGGCCGACACGCTCGACTACAAGAAGGTGGCCAAGCGCGTGCTCGCCTTCGTCGAGGACTCCGAGTTCCAGCTGGTCGAGACGCTCGCGCACCGTCTGGCGCTCGTGATCCTCGCGGACTTCCCGGTCGAGTGGGTGCGCATCTCGCTCAACAAGCCGGGCGCCATTCGCGGCTCGCGCGATGTCGGCGTCGTCGTCGTGCGTACGCGCGCCGACCTGCCCTCGTCCGCGGCCCTCGTGCCGGGAGCCTGAAGCGTGCCGCGCGTGTACGTCGCGGCCGGCAGCAACGTGCGTGCCGAGGAGAACCTCGCGCGCGCGGTGGCGGAGCTGGCGCGCGAGTTCCCCGGCGCGCGCTTCTCGCCCTGGTACCGCAACCGCGCCGTGGGCTTCACGGGGGACGACTTCATCAACCTCGTGGCCGGCTTCGATACCGCTCTGCCGCTCGCGGAAGTGGTCACCCGGCTGCAGGCCATCGAGGCGCTGTGCGGGCGCGGGCGGGACGCGCCGCGCTGGGCGCCGCGCTCGATGGACCTGGACGTGCTGCTCTACGGGGACCTGGTGTGCGATGAGCCGCACCTGAAGGTGCCGCGCCCGGACCTGCTGAAGAGGGCCTACATGCTCGGGCCACTCGCCGCGCTCGCGCCCGAGGCCGTGCACCCGACGGCGCACGCGAGCATCGGCGAACTGTGGCGGGACTTCGACCAGGCGGCGCATCCGCTCGAGCGGCTGCCGCACTGAAGCGTCAGGCGGCGCCGTGCTACCAGCCGATGCTGCGACCGCCGTCCACCGCCAGCACCTGGCCGGTGACCCAGGGGGCCTCGGTCGCGAAGAACAGGCACGCGCGCGCCACCTCGGCGGCCGAGCCGGGGCGCTTGAGCGCCGTGCGGCGGATGATCTTCTCCTGCAGCGCCTGGTCGAGCCCGTCCGCCGGCCACATGACCGGACCGGGTGCGATGGCGTTGACGCGCACGTGCGGGCCGAGCTCGCGCGCGAGCGCCTTGGTGAGCATGATGAGACCGGCCTTGGCGACGCTGTACACGGGGTAGCGCCCAAGGGGGCGCAGGCCGTGAATGTCGGCGATGTTGAGCACCAGACCTTCGCGCTCGTAGAGCGGCGCCTTGGCCGCCTGCGTCAGGAACAGCGGCGCCTTCAGGTTCGTGCCGACGATGTCGTTCCAGTCGATCTCGGTGATGTCACCCACCGGCGTGGGGAAGAAGGTCGAGGCGTTGTTGACCAGGACGTCGAGGCCGCCGAAGGCCTGGGTCGCCGCCGCGACGAGCCCTGGGAGCGACGCCACGTCGAGGAGGTCGCAGGAGGCGACGCGGGCGGAGCCGGCGCGCAGGGCGTTCAGCTCGCCCTCGAGCGCCGCGGCATCCTCCGCGGAGGTGTGGTAGTGCAGCAGCACGTTGGCGCCCGCCTGGTGCAGGGTGCGCGCGATCTGCGCGCCGACGCGGCGCGCGGCGCCGGTGACGAGCGCCGTGCGGCCGTGCAGGGTGGCGGGGACCGGCGGGGGGGCTTCGCTTTCCATGGGGCGCGATTATGACGCCGCCGCCGGCGCACTCAATGCTGCCGCCGCTCACGGCCGAGGAGAAACGGCACTCCCGGGCCGTGCGCGAGCTGATTCGCGGCGAGATCACCGCCCGCGGCGGCTGGATGAGCTTCGAGCGTTACATGGAGCTCGCCCTGTATGCGCCCGGGCTCGGCTACTACAGCGCGGGCAGCACCAAGCTCGGCGCCGCGGGAGACTTCGTCACCGCGCCGGAGGTATCGGCGCTCTTCGCACGCTGCCTCGCGCGCCAGTGCGCCGAGGTGCTGGGCCGCACCGGCGGGGAGATCCTCGAGCTCGGCGCCGGCACCGGGCGGCTCGCGGCGGACCTGCTCACCGCGCTCGCGGCGGATGATCGGCTGCCCGAGCGCTACGCCATCCTCGAGGTGAGCGCGGATCTGAGCGCGCGCCAGCGCGAGAGGCTCGCGGCGCTGCCGGCGGATCTCGCGCGGCGCGTCGTGTGGCTCGAGAGCCTCCCGGCGACGAAGCTGACGGGCGTCGTACTCGCCAACGAGGTGCTGGACGCGCTGCCGGTGCGGCGTGTGCGCGTGGAGGAGGCGTCCGTTTGCGAGCTCGGCGTGGCACTCGATGCGGCCGGGGAGTTCACCGAGCGCGCGACGGCAGCGGACGCGACGCTCGCGGAGGCCTACTGCGGGCTCACCTCCGGGCTCGCGGCGGCGCTGCCGCCGGGCTACACGTCCGAGCTGTGCCTGCGGCTTGAGCCCTGGATCGCGAGCCTCGCCGACTGCCTGGGGGAGGGCGTGCTGCTCGCCTTCGATTACGGGCTGCCGCGGCGGCACTACTACCATCCGCAGCGCACGACCGGGACGCTGCGCTGCCACTTCCGTCACCGCGCGCACGAGGATCCCTACCTCAACGTGGGCGTGCAGGACATCACCGCCTGGGTGGACTTCACGCGGGTCGCCGAGGCCGCCGGCGCCGCGGACCTCACGGTCGCGGGCTTTGCCACCCAGACGGCCTTCCTGCTCGGCTGCGGGCTCGAGGAGTTCGTGGCCGGGGCCGCCGACTCGCGCGAGCGCGCCCGGCTGGCGGGGGAGGCGCGCCGCCTCGTCATGCCCGAGGAGATGGGCGAGGCGTTCAAGGTCATGGCGCTCACGCGCGCGGCGGACGCGCCCCTGCGCGGCTTCGCCCTGCAGGACCTGCGGCACCAGTTGTAACGGATTGACGCACGTCCCGCGCCGCCCGGCGCGGCCCGGTAAGATGCGCGCACCTGAGCCCGCGAGCGAGCGAGTCGTGTCCGACACCCTGAGCACCGTCATCCTCGGCATCATCGAGGGCATCACCGAGTTCCTGCCGGTCTCCTCCACCGGGCACCTGCTGGTCGCGGAGCGCTGGCTCGGCGCCCGCTCGGAGCTCTTCAACGTCTGCATCCAGGCGGGCGCGATCCTCGCGATCGTGCTCATCTACTGGAAGCGCCTGCTCGCGCTCCTGACCCGGTTCGACGAGCCGGCGAACCGCGACTATCTCGCCAAGCTCGTCCTCGCCTTCCTCATCACCGCGACCGGCGGCTTCATCGCGACCCGCCTCGGGTGGAAGCTGCCCGAGACCGTGCTGCCCATCGCGATCGCCTTCCTGGTCGGCGGCATCCTGATCCTCGTGATCGAGCAGTACGTCGCCGGCCGCCCGCCTTCCGCCGAGGTCACCTGGAAGGTGGCCTTCTGGGTGGGCGCCTGCCAGATCCTCGCCGCGGTATTTCCCGGCACGTCGCGCTCGGCGGCGACCATTTTCGCGGCCATGCTGGCCGGACTCACGCTGCGCCCGGCGGCCACCGAGTTCGCCTTCCTGGTCGGGATTCCCACCATGTTCGCCGCGACCGGCTACGAGTTCCTGAAGGTGCGCCACGAGGGCGCGACCGAGGACTGGAACGCCGTGATCGTCGGGTTCGTGGTCTCGGGCATCGTCGCGTTCATCGCCGTCAAATGGCTGCTGCGCTACGTGCAGAGCCACCGCTTCACGCTCTTCGCCTGGTACCGGATCGTGGCGGGGGCGCTGCTGCTCGGGGCGATCGCGACCGGCGCCCTGCGCTGAGGGTCAGCCGCCGCGGCTCTTGAGCTGCGTGAGCGCGGCGAGTCGGCGCCGTCGCAGCTCCTCTCCGATCGCAGGTCCCGGCAGGCCCTGCCGCTCTTCGGCCGTGACCGACACCGCCGCGGCGGCCGCGAGCGCCGCACGCAGGTAGTCCGCCTGGGGATAAGGCTCGTGCTCGCGACCCGTGCGCCCGCGCGCGTCCGCCTCGCAGGCGCTGAGCAGCTGCGCGAACCGCTCCGGGCGGCGCAGCGCGTCGGCGTTCTCGAGGAGTGTCAGCACCGTGACGGGTTTGAGCTCGAGCGCCCGGTGCACGAGGGTGTGCTGGCGCGCGGTGAGCACGGCGAGCTCGCGATGAGCGTTCGGGACCTTCAGCCGATCGCACAGGTCCTCGATGAGCGGCACCCCGTATTCCTCGTGGTTGTGATGGCTCGGCCAGGACTCACGCGGGGTCTGCGCCTTGCCCAGGTCGTGCGTCAGCACCGCAAAGCGCACGATCCCCGCGGCGCCATGCTCCGCCGCGTAGCGCAGCGCCAGCAGGACGTGCACGCCCGTGTCGATCTCCGGGTGCCAGCGCGGCGGCTGCGGCACGCCGAAGAGCGCGTCGACCTCGGGAAAGACCGCCGCGAGCGCGCCGCACTCGCGCAGCGTCTGGAAGAACACGTCGGGGCGACTCTCCATGAGCGCCCGCTCGCTCTCCTGCCACACGCGCTCGGGCACCAGCGCCCGCAGCTCATCGCCCGCGCTCATGCGCCGCATGAGCTGCAGGGTCTCGTCGGCGACCCTGAAGCCCAGGTGCGCGTAGCGCGCCGCGAAGCGGGCGACGCGCAGGATCCGCACCGGGTCTTCGACGAACGCGTCGGAGACGTGTCGCAGGAGGCGCGCCGCGAGATCCTTCTGGCCACCGTAGGGATCGATGACGGTGCCGTCTGCTTCCTCGGCCATCGCGTTGATCGTGAGGTCGCGGCGCCTGAGGTCCTCCTCGAGCGTCACGTCGGGCGAGAACTGCGTCGTGAAGCCCCGGTAGCCGGGGGCGACCTTGCGCTCGAGCCGCGCGAGCGCGTACTCCTCGTGTGTCTCGGGATGGAGGAACACGGGGAACTCGCGCCCGACGGGCGTGTAGCCCTGGCGAGTGAGCTCGAGAGGATCGGCGCCGACCACCACCCAGTCGCGCTCGCGTACCGGAAGTCCCAGCAGCCGGTCCCGGACGGCGCCGCCGACCAAGTAGACTCGCATGGTGGCCATGGTAACCGAGACGTTCACCGCCAGCGCGCGCGGCGCACTGACGGGGCCTCCCCTGCGCGCCCTCGCCGCGCTGGTGACCGCCTCGCTCCTCGCCGGCTGCGGTACGGCGTATGTCTGGCAGGCGACGAGCGGCGAGTACCACGTGCTGCACGCGCGCGAGCCGATCGCGAAGGTGATCGCCGATCCCGCGACCAAGCCCGCGGTGCGCGAGCGACTCGAGGTGGTCGAGTCGGCGCGCAAGTTCGCCTCCGCCGATCTCGGGCTGCCCGACAACAAGAGCTACACGAGCTACGCCGACATCGGGCGCCCGTACGTGGTGTGGAACGTGGTCGCGGCCCCGGAGTTCTCGCTCACCCCGCACCACTGGTGCTTCCCGGTGGCCGGCTGCGTCGCCTACCGCGGCTACTTCAGCGAAGAGCAGGCGCGCGCGTTCGCCGCCCACCGGGCGGTCGCGGGCGATGACGTCGCCATCGACGGGGTGCCGGCCTACTCCACGCTCGGCAAGTTCGCAGACCCGGTGCTCTCTTCGATGCTGCGCTACGGGGACGACGAGCTCGTCGCGATGATCTTCCACGAGCTCGCCCACCAGCTGATTTACGTGAAGGACGACTCCGCCTTCAACGAGGCCTTCGCCACCACGGTCGAGGACGCGGGGCTCGAGCGCTGGCTCAAGGCACAGGGCAAGCCTGAGCGGATGGCGCAGTTCCTGAAGGAGCAGGAGCGCGCCCAGCGCCTGATCGAGCTGCTCGCGGCAGGGCGCGCCGAGCTCATCCGGCTCTACGGCTCGGGCGTGCCGCCCGCGGTGATGCGCGAGCGCAAGGCGGCGATCCTGCACCAGCTCGGCGTGCGCATCGCGGCCTTCGAGCGCACGGAGGGCGTCAGCTATCCGCTGTACGACGAGTGGGTTAGCAAGGGACTCAACAATGCGCGCCTGGCGTCGGTTGCGACCTACTACGACTGCGTGCCGGGGCTCATGAAGATCCTCGCGCAGGAGGACAACGACCTGCCGCGCTTCTATGCCGCCGTGCGCGAGCTCGCCGGCCGGACCCGTGCCGCGCGACACGCACAGCTGTGCCCGGCGGATGCGGCGACCGAGCAGGACGACGCCGGGGACTGACGGCGCGCTCAGCGCAGCGGCACGAGCAGCACGGTGTTGCCGCGGCGTATCTCCAGCACCAGAACCGACGCGCCCTTGGCGCGCTCGCGCAGGTCGTGCACGGAGGCGACGCGGCCGCGGTTCGCGCCCACGACGACGTCCCCCGCACGCAATCCGGCCTGCGCCGCGGCGCTGCCGGACTCGACGCTGCGCACCAGCGCGCCGCCCGCCTCGGGCGCGTCGCCCAGCTGCGCGCCTTCCAGGCTCTTGTGGATGCTCGCCGGTGCGCCGCCGGGCTCGGCGGCGGTGTCGGCGATCACGGCGGTGACCTTGACCGGCTTGCCGTCGCGCACCAGGCCGATGTCGACCTTGTCGCCGACGCGCCGCAGCCCGATGGTGTTGCGCAGCTCACTGTTGGACTTCACCGGCTGGCCGTTCACGGAGGTGATGACGTCGCCGGTGCGGATGCCGGCCCGGTCGGCGGGCGAGCCCTCGACCACCTGCGAGACGAGCGCGCCGGTAGCGCTCGGCAGCCCGAGGGAGTGGGCGATGTCGGGAGTCACGGTATACATGCTCACCCCGAGCTGGCCGCGCTTCACCGAGCCGTACTTGAGGAGTTGCTCCAGGACCGCGCGCGCCATGTTCACGGGGATGGCGAAGCCGATGCCGATGTTGCCGCCGCTGCGGGAGAGGATCGCGGTGTTGATGCCGATCAGCTCGCCGCGCAGGTTGACGAGCGCGCCGCCGGAGTTGCCCGGGTTGATCGAGGCGTCCGTCTGGATGAAGTCCTCGTAGCCGTCGGGGTTGATCCCCGAGCGGGACAGGCCGCTGATGATCCCGGAGGTGACCGTGTGCTGCAGGCCGAAGGGGTTGCCGATCGCGACCACGAAGTCGCCGACCTCCGCCCGGGCGGAGTCCCCGAGCGCCACCTGCGTCAGATTGTCGGCCTTGACCTTCAGCAGCGCGACGTCGGAGGGTGCGTCACTGCCGAGCACTTCGGCCTTCACGTCCCGCCCGTCCTGCAGGGTCACGGTGATCTCGGTGGCGTTCTCGACGACGTGCGCGTTGGTGAGGATGTAGCCGTTCTTGGCGTCGAAGATCACCCCGGAGCCGGCGCTCTGGAAGGGCCGCTCGCGCGGGCCGGTGTCCGGCGGCACGTCGAAGAAACGCCGGAAGAAGGGGTCATCGAGCAGCGGGTTCTGCGGACCGCGCTCACGGACCGTGCCGCGCGTGGCGATGTTGACCACCGCCGGGGACACCTTCTTGATCATGGGCGCGAGCGTCGGCAGGGGCGTGTCGCCGACGACCGGCGGCAGGCCGGCCGGCGCGGGCGCCGCGCCGAGCGCGAGCACGAGGGTGAGAAGAACGAGGGCGGGGCGGTTCATTGCCCGGGCAATTTTAGCCCACGCCCCGCGCGCGGCGCTTTCTTCAGGCAAAAGAAAGCCGGCAGTGCCTGGCACTGCCGGCTCTACGCTGTTCCCGGAGGCCTCAGGCCGCCTGGACGCTGATGCGCCGCGGCTGCTCCTGCGGGCGCTTGGGGATGGCGATCTCCAGCACGCCGTTGATATGCGTGGCCTTGATCGCCTCCGCGTCCGCGCTCTCGGGGAGCGTGAAGCGACGCAGGAAGGAGCCGCTGGCCCGCTCGACGCGCGCGAAGCCCTCATCGGCGCTCTTCTTCTCTGAGCGACGCTCGCCCTTTACGGTCAGCACGCCCTTCTCGGCGGTGATCTCGATGTCCTTGCCCTCGACGCCCGGCAGGTCGGCGACCACGACGAAGCGCTCGGCCTCCTCATGGATGTCTACGTGCGGGATCCAGCTGACGCTCGCGGACGCGACGTCGGTGTCGCTGCTCAGGGCCCGATCGAGCTCCTGCTGCAGGCGGGTGACGAACGCCCACGGCTGATAACGAACCAGTGTCATGAAAAATCTCCTCTCAAAGGTCAAAGTGAAGTTGGAATTCGTGCGCGGCTTCCCGCGCGGTTGCTGCCGATGTGCGGCTCGCGCCGCAGCCTTTCAAGGCGTGATCCGCACGCCGGCGTGAAAAATCCCGCGCCTTGCGAAGACCTCCCTGCGCCCGCATTTAGAGGTCGTGGTGGATTGCAGCTGCGTCGCAGGGTGGTCAAGAAGTGATCAGGCCCGCGGCAGCGTCTGCGCCTCAGGTGCGTCTCCTGTGCGCAGGCTGTGCAAAAGCTGTGCTTGGGCTGGGCACAAGATATAGGGGTGAGACGTGCGTCACGGAAGACACGCGTTAATTCAAAAAGAGGCGTTGAAGCTGCGGCCGAAAACGTCGTAACGTCAGGAAAAATAACAGCAAAAACGATACGACAAAATACGGCGGCACAGCTTGACGACCCCGGAAGCCGTCATTAGGCTTTTGACCCCGACACAAGATCTTGTGTTCGCGCAGGCGATCAGGGTCACGCGGTCGGGGGGAGGTTTCAGGGGCCTGACTGTCACACCGAGGGCAGCTGGTACCGGTCGGGCACGCGGCTTGCGGAGCACAAGAGTGCTCTGACCGGCATTCCCTGCAATCCGTTGGACAAGGCGTAAGAACATCGGAGCGCCGCGGATTACATGAACACAGTCGTGAAAATCGAACCCAAGGACGTCGACGCGATTCCCTTTCAGGAGGCCTCGCTCGACATCTGGGACAAGAAGTACCGCCTGACCGCGAAGGACGGCACGCCCATCGACAAGTCGATGGACGATACCTACAAACGCGTCGCGCGCGCGCTCTCGGATGTCGAGGACGAGGACCTGCGCGAGCACTGGTACGAGCGCTTCCTGTGGGCACTGCGGCGCGGGGCGATCCCCGCCGGCCGCGTCATCTCCAACGCGGGCGCGCTCGAGCACAAGCCGGCGACCTCGACGATCAACTGCACGGTCTCGGGCACGATCCGCGACTCGATGGACGACATCCTGAAGAAGGTGCACGAGGCGGGACTCACGCTCAAGGCGGGCTGCGGCATCGGCTACGAGCACTCGACGCTGCGGCCGCGCGGTGCGTACGTGTCGGGGGCGGGTGCCTATACGTCCGGGCCGCTGTCCTTCATGGATATCTTCGACAAGATGTGCTTCACCGTCTCCTCCGCCGGCGGTCGCCGCGGGGCGCAGATGGGCACCTTCGACGTCGGGCATCCGGACGTCATGGAATTCATCCGCGCCAAGCGCGAGAACGGGCGGCTGCGCCAGTTCAACCTGTCGCTCCTCATCACGGACGAGTTCATGAAGGCGGTGCGCGAGGACCGTGAATGGAAGCTCGCCTTCCCGCTCTCCGAGAGGGAGTTCGAGGCCGATAAGCCCGATCTCACCGACGCGACCAAGTTCGTGTGGCGCGAGTGGCCGGTGCACGAGGGCTACGTGGTGAACGAGGAGGGCCTGGTCGCCTGTAAGGTCTACAAGACGCTGCCGGCGCGGCGCATGTGGGACGTCATCATGGCGTCCACCTACGACTTCGCCGAGCCCGGGTTCATTCTCATTGACCGTGTTAACGAGATGAACAACAACTGGTGGTGCGAGAACATCCGCGCCACCAACCCGTGCGTGACCGCCGATACGCGCCTGCACACCCGCTACGGCCTGGTGCGCATTGGCGAGCTCTACGACCAGGGCTTGAACATCCAGGCGACGGTGGACAACCGTGCGCTGGGCGAAGGCATGGGCACGGCGGTACGTGAGGCGGTGCCGGCCTTCATGACCGCAGCCTCGGCGGACGTCTACCGTGTCACCACGAAGGACGGCTACGAGATCAAGGCCACCGAGTGGCACGACTTCTACACGAGTCGCGGCAAGATCAAGCTCAAGGACCTGAAGCCCGGCGACGAACTGCTCGTGCAGTCCGGCAAGGGTCAGTTCGGCGGCTGCGGCGAGGAGCCGCTCGGCGAGCTCCTGGGCCTCATCACCGGCGACGGCCACTTCACGAACCGCGAGGGTCAGACTGCGGCGATCGTCGACCTGTGGGGCGAGGACCGTGGCTATGCGCAACACTTGGTCGACTACGTTAATTCGATGATCCGTGGCTGGTCTGGCAACGCGCGCCAGTACACGGTCAAGGCGGTCGCAGTTCCCCAGCGCAATCTGCTGCAGATCCGTTCGGTGCTGCTCGCGCGCACGCTGCTCGAGTTCTATGGTTTCGGCCCGAAGGCCAAGACACAAGTGCCGGAAATCGTCTGGCGCGGCAACGAGGGCTGCGTGCGCGGCTACCTGCGCGGGCTCTTCCAGGCCGATGGCACAGTCAATATCTCCGGCAATAACAGCACTAGCTGCTCGGTCCGTCTGTCGTCCAGTCAGCCTTCGCTACTCAAGGACGTACAGGTGCTGCTGGCGAATTTCGGAATCTTCTGTCGTGTCATGAAGCGACGCGCGGCCGGCGAACGGGCGCTGCCGGACGGCAAGGGGGGCACGAAGTTATATCAGTGCAAGGCGGACTACGAGCTAATTATCGACGGGGAATCGCGCGAGCGCTTCATGGCGGAAGTTGGTTTCATCAGCGAGAGCAAGAACGAGAAATACCGCAATTGGGTCGCCGGCAAAGCGCTTCGCAAATCGCAGCGCTTCGTCAGTCGCATCGCCGAGATCTCGTATGTTGGAAAGGAGGCTGTGTTTGATACGACACAGTCGGATCACAACACGGTCATCTTCAATGGCCTCGTGACAGGGCAGTGTGGTGAGCAACCGCTTCCGCCGTACGGTTCGTGCCTGTTAGGTTCGGTGAACCTGACACGCTTCGTGAAGCACCCGTTCGGCGATTTCGCCGAATTCGACTGGAACGAGTACCGCGAGGTCGTGAAGGTGTTCACGCGCATGCTCGACAACGTCGTCGAGGTGAACGGCCTGCCGCTCGAGAACCAGCGCAACGAGATCCTGCGCAAGCGCCGCCACGGCATGGGCTTCCTCGGTCTCGGCAGCACCATGACGCTCCTCAAGATGAAGTACGGCTCCCCCGAATCGGTGCAGTTCACCGAGGACGTCTCGCGCGAGATGGCGGTCGCGGGCTGGGAGGCCGCCCTCGAACTGGCACGCGAGAAGGGCGCGGCGCCGATCATGAGCGAGGAGTTCACGGTCACCAAGGAAATGCTGCGCAAGCGTCCGGAGATGGCAAAGGACGGCTGGAAGCCCGGCTCGAAGATCGCCGGCCGTCTGCTGCACGCCAAGTACAGCCGTTACATGCAGCGCGTCGCGCAGGTGGCGCCGCACCTCGTGCACGAGCTCGCCGAGACCGGCGCGCGCTTCACGCACCACACCTCGATCGCGCCGACGGGCACGATCTCGTTATCACTCGCCAACAATGCATCGAATGGAATCGAGCCGTCGTTTGCTCATTACTACTTCAGAAACGTGATCCGGGAAGGCAAGAAGTCCAAGGAAAAGATCGACGTTTATTCCTTTGAACTACTGGCGTATCGGGAGCTCGTCAATCCCAATGCCAAACCTGGAGCGACCAACGATGCTGAGAGACTGCCGGACTACTTCATCGCTTCGGACGACATCGCTCCCAAAGAGCATGTCGAAGTGCAGGCTGCATCCCAGAAGTGGATCGATTCATCGATTTCTAAGACGGCGAACGTGCCTACGGATTTTGCCTACGAAAAATTCAAAGACATCTATCTGTATGCACACGAACAGGGTCTCAAGGGCTGCACGACCTTCCGCTTCAACCCGGACGCCTTCCAAGGCGTACTGGTGAAGGAGCAGGACCTGAAGAACACGATCTACAAGTTCACTCTCGACGACGGCACGGTGATCGAGGCGCGTGGCGACGAGGAGATCGACTACGACGGTGAGGTTCATACGGCGGCGAACCTGTTCGACGCCATCAAGGACGGGTATTACGGGCGCTACTGAGCGCGGGAACTTTCCATGACCATCAAGATTGAACGCAAGATCGTCAAGTACCAGGTGCAGAAGCCGCAGGACAAGGCGGCCGAGAAGGCACTCGAGTTGAAGCCGCAGGCGGGCGAACCGGAGACGGTGCGCGACCGCAACGGCCACATGGCGAAAGTAATCCGGATGCACGAGAGGCTCGAGCGTCCGGAGGTGCTCATCGGCTCGACCTACAAGATCAAGACGCCGATCTCCGATCACGCGATGTACGTGACCATCAA
>DATBBQ010000150.1:0-7488 GCA_036270915.1 Steroidobacteraceae bacterium | reverse complement strand
TCCACCCTGAGGGCCGACCGGTCGCCAACGGCTTCATTTCCTCGTATTTCGGTGAGCGCGCCGACCCCTTCGATGGCCTCGAGACCTTCCACAAAGGCGTGGATTTTGCCGGCACACCTGGCTCGCCGGTGGTGGCGGTCGCGGCTGGCGTCGTCACCTGGGCGGGTGAGCGCACCGGCTACGGGAGGCTCATCGAGATCAATCACGGCGATGGCTTCGCCACGCGCTACGCCCACAACGAGCGCACGCTGGTGACGGTCGGCCAGACCGTCAAGCGCGGCGAGCGGATCGCGCTCATGGGCTCGACCGGCCGCTCGACCGGTCCGCACGTGCATTTCGAAGTGCTCCGCAACGGCCGCCAGGTCAACCCCCTCTCCTTCGTCGGCCACTGAGACCCGCGCGGAGGAAGTATCCGGCGCGCGCAGCGCGGGGCGGGTGTTTCGGCCGAATGCCGCACCTTCCCCTTGAATTGCCGCACCTGCGAACCAATTGGGCGGCTCACGCGTCTTATGGCTACAATACGCCGCTTTCGAGTGCCCGCCTGTACGGTAAGTGCTTGTCGGGAAAGACGTTTTCCCCCAAGCGAGTCACACCTTGCGCCAGCTTCTCACCCGCGTTTTCGGTAGCCGCAACGAGCGCATCGTCCGCGGCCACGGCAGCGCGGTGCGTGCCGCCAATCAGTTCGAGCCGCAACTGCAGGCGTTGAGCGATGAAGCGCTGGGTGCCAAGACCGAGGAGTTCCGCCAGCGCCTGAAGGGAGGCGCGACCCTCGATCAGCTGTTGCCGGAGGCCTTTGCGGTGGTGCGCGAGGCGGCGCGGCGTACGCTGAAGATGCGGCACTTCGATGTGCAGCTGATCGGCGGCATCACGCTGCACAAGGGCATGATCTCCGAGATGCGCACCGGCGAGGGTAAGACGCTCGTGGCGACGCTGCCGGCGTACCTGAACGCGCTCACCGGCGAGGGCGTGCACATCGTCACGGTGAACGAGTACCTGGCGCAGCGCGACGCGGACTGGATGGGGCCGGTGTACCGCTTCCTCGGGCTCACCGTCGGGGTCATCAAGAACTCCCAGAGCTCGCAGGAGAAGCGCGAGGCGTACGGCTGCGACATCACCTACGGCACCAACAACGAGTTCGGCTTCGATTACCTGCGCGACAACCTCGCCTACCGGCTCGAGGACCGCGTGCAGCGCGGGCTGGCGTTCGCGATCGTCGACGAGGTCGACTCGATCCTGATCGACGAGGCGCGCACGCCGCTCATCATCTCCGGCCCCGCCGAGGAGAGCACCGAGCTGTACGTGCGCGTCGACGAGCTCGTGCCGCGCCTGACCCGGCAGAAGGAAGAGGACGGCCCGGGCGACTTCAGCGTCGAGGAGAAGACCAAGCAGGCGCACCTCACCGAGGCCGGCCACGAGCACGTCGAGGAGCTCATGCTGCGCTCCGGGCTCCTCAAGGAGGGCGAGAGCCTCTACGACCCGGCGAACATCCGCCTGATGCACCACCTTAACGCGGCCCTGCGCGCGCACGCGCTCTACAAGCGCGACGTCGAGTACATCGTGCGCGCGGGCGAGGTGATCATCGTCGACGAGTTCACCGGGCGCACCATGCCGGGACGGCGCTGGTCCGACGGCCTGCACCAGGCGGTGGAGGCGAAGGAGGGCGTGCAGGTACGCGACGAGAACCAGACGGTCGCCTCGATCACCTTCCAGAACTACTTCCGCCTCTACAAGAAGCTCTCCGGCATGACCGGCACGGCCGACACCGAGGCGCCCGAGTTCCTGCAGATCTACGGGCTCGAGGTGGTCGTGATTCCCACGCACCGGCCGATGATCCGCAAGGACAACTCCGACTTCGTCTACCTGACGCAGAAGGACAAGTTCGAGGCGATCATCGAGGACATCCGCGACTGCGTCACGCGCGAGCAGCCGGTGCTGGTCGGCACCACCTCGATCGAGACCTCCGAGTTCCTCTCCGGACTGCTCAACAAGGAGCAGGTCGCACACCAGGTGCTGAACGCCAAGCAGCACGAGCGCGAGGCGCACGTCGTCGCCCAGGCCGGCCGCCCGGGCACGGTGACCATCGCCACCAACATGGCCGGCCGCGGCACCGACATCGTCCTCGGCGGCACCCTCGAGGCCGAGCTCGCCCAGGCAGGCGAGCTGACGGAGTTCGCGCGCGATGAGCTCAAGCGTGCCTGGCAGGAGCGCCACGACAAGGTGCTCTCGGCCGGCGGGCTGCACATCGTCGGCACCGAGCGCCACGAGTCGCGCCGCATCGACAACCAGCTGCGCGGCCGCTCGGGCCGTCAGGGCGATCCCGGCTCGAGCCGCTTCTACCTGTCGATGGAAGACAACTTGATGCGGATCTTCGGCGATCCGAACCGCACGCAGCGCCTGCTTAAGATGGCCGGCATGAAGGAGGGCGAGGTCATCGAGAGCGGTATGCTGACCCGCCAGATCGAGAAGGCGCAGCGCAAGGTCGAGTCGCACAACTTCGACATCCGTAAGAACCTGCTGCTGTTCGACGACGTGGCGAACGACCAGAGAAAGGTCGTCTACAGCCAGCGCACCGAGATCATGGCGACCGAGGACCTCTCGCCGGCGATCCGCGGCCTCATGGCCGACTCGGTCGCGACGCTCATGGACCAGTACATGCCCAAGCAGGCCGCGCAGAGCGACTGGGACTTCGCCGGGCTCGCCGAGGCGATCGAGCGCGACTTCGCGACCCGGGTCGACCCGAAGGGCTGGCTCGCAGAGGAGCCGGACCTCGAGGAGCCGGTGCTGCGCGAGCGACTGCTGAACGCGGTGTACGCGGCCTACGACGCCAAGGTCGCGCGCGTGGGCGCGGACAACATGCGCCACCTCGAGAAGCAGGTGATGCTGCAGCGCCTCGACATGCACTGGCGCGAGCACCTCGCCGCCATGGACTACCTGCGCCAGGGAATCCACCTGCGCGGCTATGCGCAGAAGGACTACCGCTTCGAGTTCAAGCGCGAGGCCTTCGAGCTGTTCGCCGCGATGCTCGAGCGCATCAAGTTCGAGACCGCCTCCCTCATGGCCACCGTCGAGATCCGCACGCAGCAGGACATCGAGCGCGAGGAGGAGGAGCGCCGGCAACGCCTGATGAGGGCGCTGCAGGCCCAGCACCAGGAAGCCGGCTCGTTGCTCGCGCCCCCGGAGACACCGCCCCAGGCCGCACCCCGTTCCGCGGGCCGCCCGGCGTCCGGCGAGCGCCGCACCGCAGCCGCACCGCAGCTGCCTCCCGCGACCGACTCGGCGGGCACCTTCGTGCGCGCCGAGCGCAAGGTGGGACGCAACGAGCCCTGTCCGTGCGGCTCGGGCAAGAAGTACAAGCACTGCCACGGCGTGCTCTCGAGCGGCGACGCGGCCTGACGGGCCCACGGGCATCGCCAGACCCTTAATCCTGGTCGTCGCCGCGGCGCTCTACGACGCGCTCGGCCAGGTCCTGATCGCCGAGCGCCCGCCCGGCAAGCACATGGCCGGGCGCTGGGAGTTTCCGGGGGGCAAGGTGGGCGAGGGCGAGGACGAGCTCGCCGCTCTCGCCCGCGAGCTCTCCGAGGAGCTCGGCATCGAGGTGGGCGCGGCGCGACCGTACATGCGCCTGAAGCACGCCTATCCGGATCGCGACGTGGAGCTCTCGCTCTGGATCATCGAGCGCTACGCCGGCACGCCGCGCGGGCTCGACGGGCAGCGCCTGAAGTGGGTGCCCCCGGGCGCGCTCGCCGGTGAGGATCTGCTGGAGGCGGACCGGCCGTTCGTCGCGGCGCTCGCGGCGAGGCGCGCGCCGTAGCGCCCCCGCGGGGGCGTCGGGCTCCCCGTGTACAATGGTCGCGCATATTTCGCGCAAGGCAGGACGTCATGGCAGCGCAGAACGATCTTCCGGACATCGAGCTGGATTCCAAGAACCTCTACCGCGAGGACGTGTACACCGACCGCCGCGCGGGCAGCCTCCGCCGCCTGACGCCCGTGACCGTCGCCGGCGCGGACGATCCCTCGCGTCCCGTACTCTTCTCCGGCCAGACGCAGCTGCTCACGCCCGCGGGCGTCCTGCCGCTCGGCTTCGAGATCGAGGCGAAGACGCTGGAAGAGGCGCTGCAGAAATTTCCCGAAGGGGTGAAGGTCGCCCTCGAGCAGGCGATCGACGAGGCGCGCGAGATGCGCCGCGAGGCCGCCTCGCGCATCGTCGTGCCCGATGTGGGGAGCGGCGTCGGCCCCGGGCCCGGCGGTCCGGCTTCCGGCGGCAAGATCAAGTTTCCTTAAGCGCGTCGGCGACGCGCGGCCGTCGTGTCGCGGCGGCCTTGTTACACTCACGCGATGAGTCATTTCCAACGCCTGCTCACGGGCGCGGCGCTCGCAGGCGCGCTCGCCGCGTTCTGTCTCCTCGGCGCGTGCTCCCACACCATCGCTAGCGGCCCGGGCCCGGGCGGCAAGCAGATGCCCACGGTCACCGACACCGCGGTGGGGTTGCCGCCCGCGCAGCGGACCATGACCTATCCGCTCAGCGTGCGCGGCAATGCCAAGGACAACTACTTCGGGACCGAGGTCGACGACCCGTACCGCTGGCTCGAGGACCTCGACTCGCCGGCCGTCAAGCAGTGGGTGGCGGCGCAGAACGAGCTCTCGCGGCCGCAGCTGCAGGCGCTGCCGGCGCGCGCCTGGCTGAAGACCCGCCTCACGCAGCTCTGGAGCTACGAGCGCTACGAGCTGCCGGTGCAGCGCGGCGCGCATTACTTCTATCTCTACAACGACGGACACCAGAACCAGAGCGCGCTGTACGTGTCGGACTCGCTCGCAGGTACGGGACGGGTTCTCTTTGATCCCAACACCACGCGCGAGGACGCGACCATCGCCGTCTCGGACTACACCCCGTCCTGGCGCGGTGAGACCCTCGCCTACGCGGTCTCCGACGGCGGCACGGACTGGCAGATCTGGCGCTTCCGACGCGCCAAGGACGGCTCCGACCTGTCCGACACGCTGCGCTACACCAAGTTCTGGGGCGTCTCCTGGGCGCACGATGACTCGGGCGTCTTCTACAGCCGCTATCCCTCGCTCACCGATGGCAGGCCCGACGACGCCGCGCGACCCTCGATCTATTTCCACAAGCTCGGAACGAGCCAGGACGAGGACCGGCTGGTCTTCGAGGTGACCGACAACCCGACCCGCATACCAGCCGGCCGGGTCACCGAGGACGGCCACTACCTCGTCATCACCCAGGTCGAGGGCTACGAGAAGAACGGCGTCATGCTGCTCGACCTGCGTACACCGGGCGCGAAGGCGAAGCCCGTATTCATGGCCTGGGACGCGCTCTACACCTTCATGGGCGCGCACGGCGACGAGCTCTTCTTCGAGACGACGCGCGACGCACCACTCGGGCGCGTGATCATGGTCGATGCGCGAGCGCCGCAGAACCCGCACGCGGTCGTGCCCGAGGGCACGACCGCCATCCAGGAGGCGACCTACGTCGGCGGGCGGATCGTCGTCAAGTACGTCGAGGACGCGCACGGCGTGGCGCGACTCTACGAGCGCGACGGGCGCGCGGTCGGCGCGGTGCCGCTGCCGGGCATGGGCGGCATCGACGGGTTTCACGGGGAGGACACGCAGACCCAGACGTTCTTTTCCTACACCGACTACCTGACGCCGCGGCGCATCTACCAATACGACGTGAAGACCAATCAGGCGGTCGTCTGGCGCGAGCCCAAGGTGGACGCGTCGATGGCGGATCTCGTCACCGAGCAGGTCTTCTATCAGAGCAAGGACGGCACGCGCGTACCGATGTACATCACCCACCGGCGTGACCTGAAGAAGGACGGCAACAATCCGTTCCTCCTCTACGGCTACGGTGGCTTTAACATCTCGGCGACGCCGAGCTACCGCCCGGTGGTGCAGGCGTGGCTCGAGATGGGCGGGGCGTTCGCGGAGGCGAACCTGCGCGGTGGCGGGGAGTATGGTGAGGCCTGGCACAAGGCCGGGACGCTCGCCAACAAGCAGCACGTGTTCGACGACTTCATCGCCGCCGCCGAGTACCTCATCAACCAGAATTACACGCGCACGGCGCGCCTCGGCATCCACGGCCGCAGCAACGGCGGTCTGCTGGTCGGCGCGGTGGAGACGCAGCGCCCGAACCTCTTCGGTGTGACGCTGCCCACGGTCGGGGTACTCGACATGCTGCGCTACCAGAAGGCGAGTGCCAACGCACGGCAGTGGTCATCCGACTTCGGGCTCTCCGAGGACCCGGAGCAGTTCAAGACGCTCTACGCCTACTCACCGGTGCAGAACGTCAAGAAGGGCACCTGCTACCCGCCCACGCTCATCACCACGGCCGATCACGACGACCGCGTCGTGCCCTGGCACAGCTACAAGTTCGCCGCGGCGCTGCAGGCGGCCCAGTCCTGCCCCAACCCGATCCTGATCCGGGTCGAGACGCGCGCGGGACATGGCGCGGGCAAACCCGTATGGATGCAGGTCGAGGACTATGCCGATCAGCTTGCTTTTGCGGGCAAGTGGCTCGGATTGCAACCGCCCGAGCAAACCCCGTAGCAACTGATCATTTGGCCATGAGGATCGTGCTGACGCGTCCGGTGGCGGGATCAACGAGCGCCAGCAGCGGTCGACCGCGTCCCCACATGGGCAGGCCGTCCGGCCTGTCAGGTGAGACCCCGAGATGCGTCAGCTTGCTCTTGAGCACCTGGTTCTCGGTGGGCGTGAACGCCTTGAGATCGTCGATGCGGTGCAGCTGCTGATCCAGCGCGTGCCGGCCGTCCTGCCACGACTTGAAATACCGCGGCATCTGGATCACGTCTTTCTCGCCCATCACGGCGCCCGCCACGATCTTCTCTGCCTCGTCCTTATCGTCCGGGAGTGGCGCCCAGATCCAGCGTGGCCGGCTGTACCAGTGCGGGGCAAGATCGGGATTCAGCCGACGTGCCAACTGCACTTCTTGGTCGTCTAGATCCGAGGCCTGCACCATCTCGAGCCGGTCTTGCGAGAACGTGTAGTAAAGCGGACGTCCGTGCCAGAGCGTCAGGCCGCCGTAGACGAGGGCCGCGAGCTGAACCGCGACCACCATAGCGATGTCACGCGTCAGCTCGCGGCGTGGCTTGCGCGGATTGGCTATTACCAGCGTGATCAGCGGACCGAGAGCGAGATCCACCGCGATCACCAGTGCCGCCACGTGCAGGGCGTCGGCGAGGTACCAGCCCGGCCAGCGGTACCACCCGAAGTACAGGAATCCGAACACCAGGCTCAGCGCTAGGGCGCTGCCCAATAAATGGACGCCAAAGGCCTTGGGACGCAGGCTCATCCGCGTAATGCTACTGAGAGTCGGAGTCGTTTCCGGGATCTGCGTCACCGTCCTGCGCAACGGGATCGCCCGCTATCGCGTGCCCCCCGCTGAACCAGGCGCCGAGATCGATCAGGCGGCACCGCTCGCTGCAAAAGGGACGAGACGGCGTGGTAGCCCAATCCAGT
>DATBBQ010000149.1:0-2310 GCA_036270915.1 Steroidobacteraceae bacterium | reverse complement strand
AGGCTGAATTCCTCTTCCTGCGTCGCACGGTCATTGGGATCGGGGAAGTTCGCCGCCTCGTCCTTCATGTGTGTAACGGTGCGATCCACCTCCACCATGAGATCGCGCTTCCAGCCGTTGAGGATGCTGCGGAAGTGATCGAGCTGCTCCTTGCTCATGTACAGCTCGCCGCGCTTGGCGATGTACGGCTTGACGTCGCGTGGCCCCGCGAGGAGGCTCCCGGGCTCGATGCCGTCGGCCTCATCACCGTCGGCATTCATTGCGGGCGGCGCCGCGCGCGGGGCAGTGAGCTGGGGCGTTGGCGCCGGGGCACTCGTCGCCACAGGCGCCGGTCGTGCGGGCTTCTTCATCTCTGCAGGCGGCTCCGTGGGCGTCTCCTCCGCGTGCGCAACGGCCGGCTTGCGCGGCACGGCCGTGGGGGTGCTCTTGCGGATATGTCCAGCTACGACCCGGGCACGGGCAGCGTCGGGTTTACGAGCCGCCAACTTGCGTGTCGCGGGCCGGCTGGCCGTCTTCTTGCCCTTGGGGGACTTCGGGGCAGGTCTTTTGCCCGGCATCAATCGCTCCTCAAAAACGGGGGTCAGCCCCGTGAAGAACGCGCGATTATACCGGCCGACCCCGGCCTGTACAGGGAGCCCGTGCCAGGGTTGCAGGAGGCCCCTCGGGCGATGGCGCGGCGCGGCCGAACCGTGCGCTGAACCGGGCGCTGCGGCAGATTCAGCGGGTTCCCGCAGTGCTTCGCCGCTGTGGAATGCGGCTATGGCAGGGGCACTGGCGATGCCGGCTGCCAGCTCGACTGTCGCCGCTCCACGACGACGCTGGTGGAAATCCCACCGCGCACGTTAAAGCGTGCCGTGAGGCGCAGAAACCGTGGTCGCAGCGTCGAGTCGAGATGATCGGCAATCTCGTTGGTGACCGCCTCGTGAAACGCACCGCGCTCGCGAAAGGACCAGATGTAGAGCTTCAGTGATTTCAACTCGACGCACAGCCGATCGGGGACGAGCTCCAGATCGAGCGTGGCGAAGTCCGGCTGCCCGGTGCGCGGGCACAGGCAGGTGAACTCCGGTATCTGCATGCGGATCGTGTAGTCGCGCGTGAGCTCGGGATTGGCGAAGGTCTCGAGCTCATCGGTGGGCGTCGTCGGCATATTGCACTACACTACACCACCATCTTCGAGAGGCTAGGGCGCGACGGAAGAAATCATCAGATGCGGCTGACCAAGATCAAGCTCGCCGGCTTCAAATCCTTCGTCGATCCGACCCAAATCAACCTCCCCAGCAATCTTACCGGCGTCGTAGGTCCCAACGGCTGCGGCAAGTCGAACGTCATCGATGCGGTGCGCTGGGTGATGGGCGAGCTGTCCGCCAAGCACCTGCGTGGCGACAGCATGACCGATGTGGTGTTCAACGGCTCCGCCGCGCGCAAGCCGGTCGGCAGCGCCTCGGTCGAGCTGATCTTCGACAATGCCGATGGCAAGATCGGCGGCGCCTATGCGAGCTTCACGGAGATCTCGCTCCGCCGCCAGGTGGGGCGCGATGGCAGCTCCGCGTACTTCATCAACGGCACCCGCTGCCGCCGCAAGGACATCACCAACCTGTTCCTCGGTACCGGGCTCGGCTCGCGCAGCTACGCCATCATCGAGCAGGGCATGATCACGCGCGTCATCGACGCGAAGGCAGATGACATGCGTGCCTTCGTCGAGGAGGCCGCCGGAATCTCGCGCTACAAGGAGCGGCGCAAGGAGACCGAGGTGCGCATCGCGGAGACCCGCGAGAACCTCGAGCGGCTGCAGGACGTGCGCGATGAGGTCGAGAAGCAGATCCGGCATCTGCAGCGTCAGGCCGCGACCGCGCGCCGCTATCAGGCACTCAAGGAGGAGGAGCGGCGCCTGGCCGCGGAGGTCCTCGCGTTGCGCCTGCGCGATCTCGACAGCGGAGCTGAGGTGCACGATGCCGCGCTGCGCGCGCGCGAGCTCCTCATGCAGGGCGAGCTCGCAGCCCAGCGCGCCGCCGAGGCCGCCATCGAGAAGCAGCGTGCGGTGCACACCGCGCACAGCGACAGTCTCTCCGCGGTGCAGGCGCGCTACTACGAGGTCGGCGCGGACATCTCGCGCCTCGAGCAATCTATCGAGCACACCCGCGAGCTGCGCGAACGGCAGAGCGACGATCTGGCGCAGACGCAGGCGGCGCTCGCTGAGCTTTCTGCGCACATCGAGCGCGACGAAGCCGAGCTCGCCGCGGTGCGCGAGGAGCTCGCGCGGCTCGCGCCCGAGCGCGCCGCGGCCGAGCAGGCCGAGGCGGACGGCGCGAG
>DATBBQ010000148.1:0-33647 GCA_036270915.1 Steroidobacteraceae bacterium | reverse complement strand
ACGCCCGCACGCGCGACAAGGACCTCGCCTGGATCCGGGCGCAGGCCGGCGCCTTCGGCGTCGAGGTCACCGAGCGCGCCGATCTCGCCATGCTCGCCGTGCAGGGACCGGAGGCGCGCGCCAAGGCCGCGCAGCTGCTGTCGCCCGCCGATGGTGAGGGGGCGCTGGCGCTCGATAGTTTCGTCGGTCGCGAGCTCGGCCGCTGGTTCGTCGCGCGCACCGGCTCCACCGGTGAGGATGGCTTCGAGATCATGATGCCGGCCGAGGATGCCGTGCCCGCGTGGAGGAGCCTGAACTCCCTCGGGGTCGCCTCCTGCGGCCTCGGCGCGCGCGACACGCTGCGCCTCGAGGCCGGCATGAATCTCTACGGCAACGACATGACCGAGAGCACGCACCCGTTCGAGTCCGGCCTCGGCTGGACGGTGGCGATGAAGGGCGAGCGCGAGTTCATCGGCCGCCGCGCGCTCGAGGAGATCGCACGCAGCGGCTCGCCGCGCAAGCTCGTGGGGCTCGTGCTCGAGGACCGCGGCGTCCTGCGCAGTCACCAGAAGGTCACGGTGCCCGGGGTCGGGGAGGGCGAGATCACGAGCGGCACCTTCTCGCCGACGCTCGAGCGCTCGATCGCGTTCGCGCGCGTGCCCTCCGCCACCGGCGCGGCCGTGCAGGTCGACATCCGCGGCAAGCTCCTGAACGCGCGCGTGGTCAAGCCGCCGTTCGTGAGGTTCGGCCGCTCGCTGATCAGCTGACGTCGCAAACGCACTCGAAGGGTTGCATATGAGCAATGTTCCCGCGGATCTTAAGTACACTAAGTCGCATGAATGGCTGCGCACGCTCGCCGACGGCTCGGTCGAGATCGGGATCACCGATCACGCGCAGCACGCGCTCGGTGACCTGGTGTTCATCGAGGTGCCCGACGTCGGGCGCAAGGTGAGCGCCGGCGAGGCCTGCGCGGTGGTCGAGTCGGTCAAGGCGGCTTCCGACGTGTACGCGCCGATCAGCGGCGAGGTGAGCGCCGCGAACCCCAAGCTCGCCGCCGAGCCCGAGACGCTGAACGCCGATCCCTACGGCACGGGCTGGCTCTATCGCCTGAAGCCGGCCGCCGGCTCGCTCGCCGCCGCGCAGCTGCTCTCGGCGGCGGACTATCAGAAGGTACTGGACGCGGAGGGCGGCTGATGGCCTTCATCCCCCACACGGAGGCGGACGTCGCGGCGATGCTCGAGACCATCGGCGCGGCAAGCCTCGAGGAGCTCTTCGACGAGATCCCCGCGAACCTGCGCATCAAGTCCCTCGCGGGCGTGCCCGAGGAGCTCAACGAGATGCAGGTCGGGCGCCTCATGACCGAGCGCGCCCGCGCCGACGGGATCGCGCTCAACTTCATCGGTGCCGGTGCCTACGAGCACCACATCCCCGCCGCGGTCTGGGCGATCACGACCCGCGGTGAGTTCTACAGCGCCTATACCCCCTACCAGGCAGAGGCCAGCCAGGGGACGCTGCAGATGATCTACGAGTTCCAGACCATGGTCGCGCGCCTCACCGGCATGGAGGTCGCCAACGCCTCCATGTACGACGGGGCCTCCGCGAGCGCCGAGGCCGCGCTCATGGCGGTGCGCGCCAACCGCAAGTCGAAGTCCGCGCGCATCCTCGTGCCCACCACGATGCACGCGCACTACCGTCAGGTGCAGGTGGCGAGTGCCTCGAACCAGGGGCTGAAGTTCGAGGAACTGCCGTACTGCACCGAGGAGGGCGTGATCCTGCCGGCGTCGCTACGCAAGTACGACGGTCAGGACGTGACCGCGCTCCTCATCCAGCAGCCGAATTTCTTCGGGCGGCTCGAGGACGTGGACGCGCTCACCGACTGGGCGCACGAGCGCGGCATCTTCGTGATCGCCGTCGTCAATCCCACTTCGCTCGCGCTGCTGAAGCCCCCCGGGCAGTGGGGCGCGCGCGGCGCCGACATCGCCGTGGGCGAGGGCCAGCCGCTCGGCGTGCCGCTCTCCTCGGGCGGCCCGTACTTCGGCTTCATGACGACGCGCCTCGCGTACGTGCGCCAGATGCCCGGGCGCATCGTCGGGCGCACGCTCGATGCCGCGGGGCGTCCCGGCTTCACGCTGACACTGCAGGCGCGCGAGCAGCACATCCGCCGCGCCAAGGCGACGTCCAACATCTGCACCAACCAGGGCCTGCTGGTGACCGCGGCGACCATCTACCTCTCGCTCATGGGAGCGCAGGGGCTGTACCGCACGGCAGCGGCCGCGCACGCGCGCACGCGCGAGCTGGTCGGCCTCCTGACGCGCGTGCCCGGGGTCAGGCTCGCCTTCAGCGGACCGTGCTTCCACGAGGCGGTACTGCAGCTCGATCGCCCCGTCGCCCCGGTGCTCAAGGCGCTCGCCGCGCGCGGCATCTGCGGCGGTCTGGACCTCGAGCGCTACTACCCGGAGCTCGGGCCGGCGCTGCTCGTGTGCGCGACCGAGACCAAGACGCAGGCGGACCTGGAGCACTACCGCGCTTGTCTGAGCGAGGTGCTGCAGACCGCGCGCGCCGCCTGAAGGCGCAGCCAGGAAACGCAATAAGGACCCTCATGGCCGCGAACGAAAAAGTCATCTTCGAGTACTCCCATCCCGGGCGCGGGGCGAGCGATCAGTGGCCGCAGGAGACACCCGCGGGCGCACTCGCCGACCTGCCCCCGCAGCTGCTGCGGCGCGAGCCGCCGCAGCTGCCGGAGGTGGGCGAGCTCGAGGCGGTGCGCCACTTCACGCGCCTCTCGCAGCTGAACTTCTCCATCGACACGCACTTCTACCCGCTGGGCTCGTGCACGATGAAGTACAACCCCAAGGCGTGTAACCAGTACGCGATGCTGCCGGAGTTCCTCGCCCGCCACCCGCTCGCGAGCGAGGCGCACGGCCAGGGCTTCCTCGCATGCATGTACGAGCTGCAGGAGATGCTCAAGGAGGTCACCGGCATGCAGGGCGTCGCGCTCTCGCCCATGGCGGGCGCGCACGGGGAGTTCGCCGGGGTGGCCATGATCCGCGCCTATCACCGCGCGCGCGGCGACCTCAAGCGCAACGAGATCATCGTGCCCGAGGCCGCGCACGGCACCAATCCGGCGACCGCCACCATGTGCGGCTGCGTGGTGCGCGAGATCCCGGTGGACGCGCACGGCGACGTCGACCTCGAGTCACTCAAGGCCGCGGTGGGGCCCAACACGGCCGGCATCATGCTCACCAATCCCTCGACCCTCGGGGTGTTCGAGCGGCGCATCGGCGAGGTCGCGCGCATCGTGCACGAGGCCGGCGGACTCCTCTATTACGACGGCGCCAACCTCAACGCGATCCTCGGCAAGGTGCGCCCCGGGGACATGGGCTTCGACGTCATCCACATGAACCTGCACAAGACCTTCTCCACGCCCCACGGCGGCGGGGGTCCGGGTGCGGGCGCGGTCGGCGTCGGCACGCGCCTGCTGCCGTTTCTGCCGGTGCCGGTGGTGGGCAAGGACGGCGAGCGCTACCGCTGGCTGACCGAGGCCGACCTGCCGCAGTCGATCGGCCGGCTGTCGGCCTTCATGGGCAACGCGGGCGTGCTGTTGCGCGCCTACATCTACATGCGACTCCTCGGGCGCGAGGGCATGCGCAAGGTCGGCGAGTACGCCACCTTGAACGCCAACTACCTCATGAAGCGCCTGAAGGACGCGGGCTTCGACGCCGCCTATCCGCAGCGCCGCGCGAGCCACGAGTTCATCATTACGCTCAAGCGTCAGGCGCGCGAGCTGAACGTGACGGCGATGGACTTCGCCAAGCGCCTGCTCGACTACGGCTTTCACGCCCCGACGACCTACTTCCCGCTGCTGGTGCCGGAGTGCCTGCTGATCGAGCCCACCGAGACCGAGAGCAAGGACACGCTGGATGCCTTTGTGGCGGCCATGTCACAGATCCAGAAGGAGGCCGAGCAAGAACCCGGGCGCGTGACCAGCGCACCGCATACCATGCCGGTGCGCCGCCTCGACGATGTCCGGGCGGCCAGGCAGCTGGATCTCACATGGAAGCCGACGGCGCAGCCGTAGATCGTTACAAGCCGCGCGGACTCGCGCGGCTCGCGCGCGCCTGCGCCTCGAGCGCGCGCGGCCTCGCCGGCGCTTACCGCGAGGAGGCCTCGTTCCGCCAGGAACTTGCGTTCGCGCTGATCGTCATACCGCTGGGGCTGTGGCTGGGACACTCGAGCACCGAGCGGGTGCTCCTCACCGCGCCCGTGCTGCTCATTCTCATCGTGGAACTGCTGAATAGCGCCATCGAAGCTACCGTCGACCGCATCTCCTTCGAGCGGCACAAGCTCGCCGGGCTCGCCAAGGACATCGGCTCCGCCGCCGTGTTCATGTCCTTCGTGCTGTGCCTCCTGGTGTGGCTGATCGTGCTGCTCGGCCGCTAAGGAAGACACCGGATGCGAGCGCTGTGCCGCCTGTGGCTGTGCCTGTGTTGGTCCGCGGTGGTGCTCGCCGCGCCGCCCCCGGCCGGCCCCGGCGCTGCGCCCGCGAACCCGGCCTTGAGCCCGGAAGCGCCGGCGGCGCCGGCCGCGGCGCCCGCCTCGCCCGTACCCCCGCCGGTCCTGCAGCCCCCGCCGGCCGGCGAGCCCGGCCAGCGCCCGCCCCCGGGCGGCGTGGGTGCCCAGCCGCCCGTCACCGTGCCCGCGCCCGCGGTCGCCGAGGAGAATCCGGACTGGGCGGTCACGCTCGAGCGCATCGCGAGCAGCGTGGTCTCGATCGACGTCGACCTGACGCGCGCCTTCGACACCGAGTGGAACTCGACCGCGCAGGCGACCGGGTTCGTGGTCGACGCCGACCGCGGCCTGATCCTCACCAACCGCCACGTGGTCACCCCGGGCCCGGTCACCTCCATGGCGACCTTCCTCGATCGCGAGGAGGTGCAGCTGTATCCGGTGTACCGCGATCCGGTGCACGACTTCGGCATCTACCGCTACGACCCGAAGAAGCTGCGCTTCATCCATCCCAAGGCGCTGCCGCTTTATCCGGAGGGAGCGCAGGTGGGGCGCGAGATCCGCGTGGTCGGCAACAACGCCGGCGAGCAGCTCTCGATCCTCGCCGGCACCCTCGCGCGCCTCGACCGCGACGCGCCCGACTACGGCGTCACCAAGTACAACGACTTCAACACCTTCTACCTGCAGGCGGCGTCGGGCACCTCCGGGGGCTCCTCGGGCTCGCCGGTGATCGACATCCGCGGCCGCGTGGTCGCGCTCAACGCCGGGGGCGCGAGCGGCAACGCGTCGAGCTTCTACCTGCCGCTCGGGCGCGTGCGGCGCGCGCTCGAGCTCGTGCAGCAGGGCAAGCCGGTGCCGCGCGGCACGCTCTACACGGTATTCAGCTACGTACCCTACGACGAGCTCGAGCGACTGGGACTCGACCAGAACACCGAGGCCGCCGTGCGCAAGGACTTCCCGCGCCTCACCGGCATGCTGGTCGTGAACGAGGTGCTGCCGGGCAGCCCCAGCGAGAACGTGCTGCAGCCCGGGGACATTCTCGTCAAGCTCAACGGCCGGCCGGTCGCGCAGTTCGAGCCGCTCGAGGAGGTGCTCGACGGCACCGTCGGCGGACAGGTGGATCTGGAGCTCGAGCGCGGAGGCAAGATCGTGTCGGCGAAGCTGCCGGTCGGGGACCTGCACGCGATCACGCCGAGCTCCTTCGCCGAGTTCGGCGATGCGGTCGTGCACACGCTCTCCTACCAGCAGGCGCGGCACTTCAACGTGCCGACCCGCGGGGTGTACGTCGCCAATCCCGGTTACGTGTTCTCGGCCGCGGGCATCCCGCGCGGCGCGGTGATCCGTACGCTCAACGGCCGGCCGACCAACACGCTCAAGGATTTCGAGGGCGGCATCGCGCAGCTCGGCGACCGTGACCGCGCCACGGTGCGCTACGTCACCATCGACGATCCCAACAGCTCCGACCTGCGCTCGATCCGCATGGACCGCCTGTGGTTCCCGGCGCACCACTGCAACCGCGACGACGCCGCGGGCGTCTGGGACTGCAAGGACCTCGCGCCCGGGCCCGAGCCGAAGCCCACGGAGGTGAGCGCGGCGCAGTTCCCCGGCTACCAGGACGCGCGCATGAAGGCGCTCGCCCCCTCGCTCGTCATGGTGACCTTCGACATGCCCTACTCGGTGTCCGGGATCACCGAGCGCAACTACCACGGCACGGGCCTCGTGGTGGACGCCCAGCGCGGCCTGGTGGTCGTCGACCGCAACACCGTGCCGGTCGCCGTCGGCGACGTGACCATCACCTTCGCGGGCACCGTGCAGGTGCCGGGCCGGGTGGTGTACGTGCACCCGCTGCACAACTACGCGATGGTCGCCTACGACCCGCGACTGATCGGCAACACCCCGGTGAAGAGCGCCCGCCTCGTGCCGCGCGAGCTCGCCGCCGGCGAGCGCGTCTGGGTCGTGGGACTCGGCGGTGACAGCCAGCTGCATGCGCGCAGCACCGAGATCGCGGGCGTCGACCCGCTCGAGCTGCCGCTGTCGCGCACCATGCGCTTCATCGACACCAACATCGAGACCGTGCAGCTGGTGAATCCCCCGCTCGACTACGACGGGGTGCTCAGCGACGCCGCCGGCAACGTGGTCGGGACCTGGTCGAGCTTCGCCTACGAGAACGGCCGCGAGCTCGCCCAGGACACGCGCGGCGTGCCGGTCGACGAGGTCGCCGACATGGTCGAGCGCGTGCGCGGGCACCGCACCCTGCACTCCCTCGAGGCGACCCTCACCGTGATGCCGCTCGCCCAGGCGCGCGAGATCGGCCTGGGGTCGGGCTGGACGCAGCGCCTCGCGCAGCACACGCCGCAGCGCCGCCAGGCGCTCGCCGTGGTGCGCCTGGTCGGCGGATCGCCCGCGGCCCAGGTCCTGCAGCCGGGCGACCTGATCCTCGCGATCGACGACAAGGTGGTCACCCGCTTCCGCGAGGTGGAGAAGGCCGCCGCCGACAAGGAGACGGTGAAGGTGACCCTCTGGCGCGGCGCGGGCGAGCAGACGCTCGAGGTGCCGACCGCCGACCTGAGCGGCAACGACGTCGACCGCATCGTCGTGTGGGCGGGGGCGACGCTGCAGGCGCCGCACCGCGCGATGAGCGTGCAGCGGGGCATCCCGCCGGTCGGCGTGTACGTCGGTTACTTCGCCTACGGCTCCCCGGCGACGCGCTACGGGCTCTACCCCGGGCGGCGCGTGGTCGAGGTCGACGGGGTGCCGACGCCCGACCTCGACGCCTTCCTCAAGCTCGTCGTCGGCCGCCCCGACCGCTCCTCTGTGCGCCTGAAGACCATCACCTGGAACAATGCCCCCGAGGTGATCACCGTGCAGCTCGACCGCCACTACTGGCCGGCCTACGAGCTGCGTCACACGGGCGAGGGCCCCTGGGTGCGCAAAGATCTCGAGTCAGCGAGCGTAGCCACCGCCGCGCGCTAGGAGCGTCGGTGACGCGCGACAGCGGCGCGCACGTCGCGCGCGGCGTATTCCGAGTTATGACAGAAAGAACCTGATGCTTTCGCACAACATGCGCGAGGGCGCGCCGGTGGCTTGGTAGAATCGCGCCCCTACTATGGTGCGAACCGTCAGGGCGACTCAGGTCGAGATAGAAGCTGCCGTGCAGGCGCTGCGCGACGGTGAGCTCGTGGCTTTTCCCACCGAGACCGTCTACGGACTCGGTGCCAACGCGCAGAACCCGGCCGCCGTGCGCAAGATCTTCGAGGTCAAGAACCGCCCGGCCAATCACCCGGTGATCGTGCACCTGGACAGCCCGCGCTACCTGCACCGCTGGGTGCGCGAGGTGCCCGAGCTCGCCCACCGTCTCGCCGAGGCCTTCTGGCCGGGGCCACTCACCATGGTGATGCCGCGCGCGGCGCACGTGCACGAGGTGATCACCGGCGCTCAGGACACGATCGCCATCCGCGTGCCGCAGCACCCGATGGCGCAGCAGCTGCTCACCGCCTTCGGCGGCGGCATCGCCGCGCCGTCCGCGAACCGCTACGGGCGCCTCTCGCCGACCCGCGCCGAGCACGTGCGCGAGGAGCTCGGGGATGCCGTGCGCGTCATCCTCGACGGCGGGGAGTGCCCGCTCGGGCTCGAGTCCACGATCGTCTCCTTCGAGGGCGAGCGGGTGCGCCTGCTGCGCCCCGGCAGCATCAGCGCGCAGCAGATCCGCGGCGTGGTCGGCGAGCTCGGCGCCGGCCCCGGGGCCGACTCCCCGCGCGTACCCGGCGGCCCGCCCACGCACTACGCGCCGCTGACGCACATGACCATCGTGCCCGCCGGCGAGGTGGACGCCCAGGCGGACGCGGCCTCCGCCGGCGGCCGGCGCATCGCGGTGCTCGCGCAGCGCCTGCCGCTGCGCTCGCACAAGTACGTCACCTGGATCAACGCCGGGCGCCGCCCCGAGGCGTACGCGCACGATCTCTACAACAACCTGCGCACGCTCGATCGGGCCGGGTGCCAGCGGATCCTGGTGCAGGCGGTGCCCGACGGGGAGCGTTGGGAGGCGATCCGTGACCGCCTGCTGCGCGCGGCGAGCAGCGTCGCCGAGAGCGACGACGGCACCGGCACGATGGCCGTACTGCCCTAGGCATGGGTGCGTCGCGCCGCGCGCGCTTCATCGACCCGTTCCAGCCCGCCGAGATCCGCCGCCTCGTCAGCGAGTTCGGCTCCCCGCTCCTGATCCTCGACTGCGAGCGCGTGCGCGTGCAGTGGCGCAAGCTCAAGCGGGCGCTGCCGCACGTCGACCTGTACTACGCCCTGAAGCCCATGCCGCACCCGGCGGTCGTCGACACCGTGACCGCCGAGGGCGGCTTCCTCGATCTCGCCACCACCGGGGAGGTGCAGCTCGTGCGCCGCCTGGGGGTCGCGCCCGAGCGCTGCATCCACACCCATCCCATCAAGCGCCCCGAGGACATCGAGAACGCGCTCGCCTTCGGGGTGCGCACCTTCGTCGCCGACAATCCCGACGAGGTGCGCAAGTTCGCGCGCCTGGGCGCGCGCGCCGAGCTGCTGCTGCGGGTCTCGTTCCGCGCCCCCGGGGCGGTGTGCGACCTGTCGCGCAAGTTCGGCTGCGATCCGGAGGACCTGCTGCCGCTCGCGCGGCTCGCCGCCGAGCTCGACGTACCGGTGCGCGGCCTGTCCTTCCACGTCGGCTCCCAGACCGCGGACGCCACCAAGCACGTCGAGGCGCTCGAGGCGTGCGCGAAGCTGCTCGCCGCCGCGCGCCGCGAGAAGCTCGGGGCGCTGGATACGCTCGACATCGGCGGCGGCTTCCCGATCGACTACGCGCAGCCGGTGCAGGACATCGCCCGCTTCTGCGCGCCGCTGCGCGCGGCGCGCGCCCGGCTGCCGCGCCGCGTGCGCGTGATCGCCGAGCCCGGCCGCTACGTGGTCGGTCCCGCGGCCCTCGGCGTCGCGTCGGTCATGGGCCGCGCGCGGCGCGAGGGGCACTGGTGGTACTACCTCGACGACGGCCTGTACGGCTCCTACAGCGGCCAGCTCTTCGACCACGCCCGCTACCCCGTGGAGCCGCTGCGCGATGACCCGGAGCGGCTGCCCTCGGTGCTCGCCGGGCCCACCTGCGACAGCATCGACGTGATCGCCGAGAACCTGATGCTGCCGCAGCTGAAGGCCGGCGACCTGGTCGTCGCCCGTGCCATGGGCGCGTACACCTGGGCGAGCGCGACGCAGTTCAACTTCTTCCCCAGGCCGACCGTGGTGGCGGTGAACCAGCGCCCCGGTGACACCGGCAGCGTCACGCCCCTGTAGGCAGCCGTGGCCATCGAGAACGTCGTCTTCGACATCGGCTGGGTGTTCGTGCGGCTGAACTACCGCCCGCTGCTGGAGTGCCTGCGCGCGCACGGCGCCGCGGCCCCGGACATGCCCTGGCTCCTGGAGCGGGTCGCGCTCGCCGAGCACGAGTCCGGGCGCCTGAGCGGTCGGGACTTTCTCGAGCAGCTCGCCGCGCTCGCGCCGCGAGCGCCGCCGCTGGCCGCGCTCGAGTGCGCCTGGCTCGACATGTTCGAGCTCGAGCCCGCGATGGTCGCGCTCGCGCACCGCCTCTCCGAGCGCTACCGGGTCTACCTGCTCTCCAACATCGGCGACCTGCACTGGGCGCACCTCTCGCGCGAGTACGCGCTGCACGCGATCGGGCACGGCGCGCTGCCCTCGTACCTCGCCGGCGCGATGAAGCCGCACGCGGACATCTACGCCGAGGCGGAGCGGCGCTTCGCGCTCACCCCGGAGGCGACGGTGTTCGTCGACGACCGCAGCGACAACATCGCCGCGGCGCGCGCGCGCGGCTGGGCGGGCATCGTGCACGTGGACTTCGGGAGTACACTCTCGGCACTGCGCGCTCTCGCGATCGCCTGCTAGGAGGCCTCATCGCCCGTCCGGTCGTCCTCGCCACGCTCCTGCTCATGGCCTCGAACGTGTTCATGACCTTCGCCTGGTACGCGCACCTGAAGAACCTCGCCGACCGCCCCTGGTACGTGGCGGCGCTCGTCAGCTGGGGGATCGCGTTCTTCGAGTACCTGCTGCAGGTACCCGGCAACCGCATCGGCTACACGGCGCTCACGCTGCCGCAGCTGAAGATCCTGCAGGAGGTGGTGACGCTCTCGGTGTTCGTGCCGTTCGCGGTGCTCTACATGCACAAGCCGCTTAAGCTGGACTACCTGTGGGCGGCACTGTGCATCCTGGGTGCGGTATATTTCATGTTCCGAGCACCGGCCAGTACATGAAGAACGACAGCGCTGCCGAGCCCCTGACCGCGATCCATCACCAGGTCGTCGCCGCCCGCGAGGGCCGCGAGCCGCGCGTGATCGCCCGCCTGTTCACCGGCTGGGCAGTCTTCGGCGAGCGCCAGTTCGTGCGCGGCTACGCGCTGCTGCTGCCCGATCCGGTGGTCCCGAACCTCAACGCCCTGGGGGCGCGCGAGCGCATCGCGTTCCTCTCCGACATGTCGCGCCTCGGGGACGCGCTGCTGAAGGTGACGGGCGCGGCGCGCATCAACTACGCGATCTTCGGTAACCAGGACCCGGCGCTGCACGCGCACGTGATCCCCCGCTACCTGGACGAGCCCGAGCCGCTGCGCACGCAGCAACCCTGGGCCTACGACTGGAGCGCGGCGCCCGCCTTCGACCGCGCCGTCTGCGCCGAGCTGGCGGAGGGCGTACAGCGCGAGCTCACCCGGCTCGGGGTGACGAAGCCCATGCGCTTTACACCCGGCAGCAACGCCGAGCCGTGAAGGCTACTTCGGCGGCGGTGGCGGCGGCGGAGCCGGGTTCGGCGTCGAGGGCATCACCTGCGGCTTCGCGCTCAGCAGCTCCACCTCGAAGATGAGCAGCGATCCCGGCGGGATCTTGGCGTGCGGGCGGAACCCGTAGCCGAGATCCGGCGGGACGTACAGCATGTACTTGCCGCCCGGCTTCATGAGACCGACGCCCTCGGTCCAGGCCGGGATCACGCGGTTCAGCGGGAAGGTCGTCGGCTCGCCGCGCTTGTAGCTCGAGTCGAACTCGCGGCCGTTCATGAACGTGCCACGGTAGTTCACCGTGACCTCGTCGCTCGGCTTCGGGGACTCCCCGCTGCCTGCCCTGAGCACCTTGTACTGCAGGCCGCTCGCGGTGGTGACGACGCCCGGCTTCTTGCCGTTCGCGGCGAGGTACTGGGTGGCGGCGGCCTTGTTCTCCTCGCTGTAGTCACGCACCAGCTTGTCGAGTGCCTGGTGATCCGCGTCGTTCGACTCGGCCTTGCCGGCGAGCGCATCGTGCATGCCCTGGTCGAAGGCGGCCTTGTCCAGATGCTCGGCCGGCAGGCCCGTGCGGATCATCTGCTCCACCGTGACGACGCCGATGATGTAGCTCGTCGAGTGCGCGGCGGGCGCCTTGCCCGCGCCCGCCTCCTTCTCCGCGGCGGCGGGCTTCGCGGTCGGGGCCGCCGGCTGCGCGGCGGGAGCGGCCGGCTGCGCGAGCGCGGCGACAGTGGCGCCCAGGAGGAGGGTGGCGAGCGCGGCGCGCACGCAGGATGTGACACGGTCGGGGCGGAGCGTCATGAGGGTCCCTTTGCGCTTGAGACGGCCGCCGTGCGGCACGGCACGGAATCGGGGGGCCGCAACGGTCCGGGAGTGTCGCTGATCCGGCCGCGCACCGCTCGGCTTTTTGCCCTCAGCCGGGGATGCGGAACTCCCCGCCCGCCTGCCGCGCGCGCTGGTAGGCGGCGCGCTCGCGGATGCGCGCGAGGAAGGCGCGCGTCTTCGGCCCGAGCACATCCGGAGCGCGCGTCTCGATCACCTCGACGGGAAAGCTCATCTGGATGTCGGCGGCCGAGAACTCCTCCCCGGCGAACCACGGCGCCCGGGCGAGGGCCTCCTCCCAGTGACGCGCGTGGCTCCTGAGCTCCGGGTCGATGACGCTCCCCTGCACGTTGCGCACCAGTGCGTTGATGATGCCCCGTGCGTACCACGGCGCGCGCGCCTTCGGGATACGCAGGAACACCAGCTTCAGAAGCAGCGGCGGCATCGCCGAGCCTTCCGCGTAGTGCAGCCAGTAGGTGTAGCGGCGGTGGGCGGGGCTGCCGGGACTCGGGCGCAGCCGCCCCGCGCCGTAGCGGTCGAGCAGGTACTCGGTGATCGCACCGGACTCGGCGATCGTCTCCTCCCCGTCGCTCACCACCGGGGACTTGCCGAGCGGGTGCACGCGCTTGAGCGCCTCGGGGGCCCGCAGCGTGCGCGGGTCGCGCTCGTAGCGCTCGACCTGGTAGGGGACGCCGAGCTCCTCCAGAAGCCACAGGACGCGCTGGGAGCGCGAGTTATTGAGGTGATGGACGGTCAGCACGCTAGCCTTCGGGCGGGGCGTCGCGCGCGGCGAGCGCGGCGAGCTCCTCGTCGCTGAACTGACGCTCGGCGAGCAGGTAGCGCGCCCGGTGCAGCTGCTGCGCCGCGACGTAGATGCGCGCCGGGGCCGCCTGACCGAGGACGCCGGCATCGGAGCTCACGCGCACGGTGAGGCCTTCCGCCTCCAGAAGCCCCGCGAGCGAGTGGGCGCTCGGTACGTCCGGAAGGGTCGTAAGCACGCGCCATTCGGCCTCGCTCATGGTGATTACAGTGCCAAAGCCGGGATGTTTCTACAATGCGACCCACCGCCCGCGAGGCTGGAGGCCATGAGTGCTCGTCATCCGGCAACTGTTCCGCAGCTTCAGGGAGGGGGATCGCGTGCACCGCGTGCTCGAGGGCGCGGACGCGACGCTCGCGCGCGGGGAGGTGGTGGCGGTCACCGGCCGCAGCGGCTCGGGCAAGTCGACGCTCCTTAACATCGTGAGCGGCATCGAGCAGGCCGACAGCGGGACGGTCGAGTTCGACGGTCGCGAGGTGAGCTCGCTCGGGGAGCCCGCCCGCACGCTCTTCCGCCGCGCGCACGTCGGCTTCGTCTACCAGTTCTTCAACCTCATCCCGACCCTCAACGTGCTGGAGAACGTGCGTCTGATGCTCGAGCTGAACGGCGTCGCGCCGCGCGCGGCCGCCGCGCGGGTGCAGGCGGCGCTCGCCGCCGTCGGCCTCGCCGAGCGCGCCGGCAGCGCCGTGGACCAGCTCTCGGGCGGTGAGCAGCAGCGCGTCGCGATGGCGCGCGCGCTCGTGCACGAGCCCGCGCTCATCCTCGCCGACGAGCCGACCGGCAATCTCGACGACGCCACCGCGCGCGAGGTGCTGCCGGTGCTGCTCGCGCTCTCTCGCGCGCGCGGCGCGACGCTCCTCATGGTGACGCACGATGCCGCCGTCGCGCGCCTCGCCGACCGGGTGCTGGAACTGCGCGAAGGGCGGCTGCACGCGTCCGCGGCGCCGGCGGGGGCCGCGTGAGGACCCTCGCCGCCGCGAGCCTGCGCCACCTCACGCGTCACCCGGCGCAGCTGGCACTCGCCTTCGTCGGCCTCACGCTCGGGGTGGGCACGATCGTCGCCGTCGATATCGCGACCGCGAGCGCGCAGCGGGCGTTCGCGCTGTCGCTTCAGGCGGTAAACGGCGCCGCCACGCATCAGATCGTCGGCGGTCCCGCGGGTCTCGATGAGAGCCTGTACGTCGAGCTGCGGCGCCACCCGCTCCTCGCCGGGCAGGAGTCCGCGCCGATGGCGCCGCTCGTGAGCGGCTACGTCACGGTCGGTGCGCGCACGCTCGAGCTCATCGGCACCGACCCCCTGGCCGCCGGCGAGCTCGGCGCCGCGCGCCGGGGCGGCGGCGGTCCGCCCGCGGGGGCCGCCGCGCGGGCCTGGTTCACCGAGGAAGGCGCGGTGTTCGTAAGTGATGCGGCCGCCGCCGCGCTGCACCTCGCCCCCGGGCAGGCCTTCACGGTCGAGATCGACGGCGTACGCCACGAGGCACACCTCGCCGGCGTGCTGAAGGATGCGGGCGCGGGCTTCGACAACCTGATGCTCACCGACATCGCGCAGGCGCAGGAGTGGCTCGACGCCAAGGGCCACCTCTCGCGCATCGACCTGGCGCTGCCGCCCGGCGCGGCCGGCGCGGCCGCCCTCGCGGCGCTCAGCGCACGGCTGCCGGCGGGCGCGCACGTCGAGGAGACGCGCGCGGCCGCGCGCGAGACCTTCGCGATGACGGACGCCTTCACGACCAACCTCAAGGCGATGAGCCTGCTCGCGCTGCTCGTCGGCACGTTCCTCATCTACGGAGCGGTGAGCTTCGCGGTGCTGCAGCGGCGCAACCTGATCGGCGTGCTGCGCGCGCTCGGGGCGACGCGGGCCGAGGTGCTGCGGCTGCTGCTGGCCGAGAGCGCGGTGCTCGGCGCGTTCGGCGCCGTGTGCGGCATCGTGCTCGGCGCCCTCATCGGTCGCTCGCTCGTGCAGCTCGTGTCGCAGACCATCAACGACCTGTACTTCGTGGTGGCCGTGAACGAGCTGGCGCTGCCGGCGGCGACCCTCGTCAAGGCACTCGCCGCGGGACTGCTCACCGCGCTGCTGGCGGCGCTCGTGCCGGCGCTCGAGGTCGCCGGCAGCGCCCCGCGGCTTGGGCTCGCGCGCTCGGTGCTCGAGGCGCGCGCGCGGAGCGTCGCGCGCGCGGCGAGCGTGCTCGGTATCGCGCTCGCGCTCGCCGCGGCGCTCATCGTCGCCTTCTCGCGCGTGTCGCTCCTCGCCGGCTTCGCGGCGCTCTTCCTGCTGCTGCTCGCCGTGGCCGCGCTTACCCCGGCGGTGCTCGCGCTCGTGGCGCGCGCCGCGGCGCGCGTCCTCGGCCGCAGGAGCGCGGTGATGCGCCTGGCGCTCGGGGACGTCGCCGGCTCGCTCAGCCGCACCGGCGTCGCGGTCGCCGCGCTCGGCATGGCGCTCGCGGCCATGATCGGCGTCGCCGTGATGGTCGAGAGCTTCCGCGAGTCGCTGCGCGAGTGGCTCACCCGGACCATGCGCGCGGACGTGTACGTGACCGCGCCGGGCCCGGCGGACGGGCTGGCGCGGCGCCTGGACCCGGCGCTGCTGCGCTCGCTCGTCGCGCTGCCGGGGGTGCGCACGCACAGCGAGGTGCGCCGCGCGCTCGTCGGCTCCGGCTACGGTGCACTCGATCTCACCGCCGTGCGCCTCGTGGCGGGCGGCCAGGGGGCGTTCCGGCTCACCCAGGGCGAGCCCGGCACGGCGTGGCGGGCGTTCGCCGCGGGCGCGGTACTGGTCTCCGAGCCGCTCGCCTGGCGGCTGCGCCTTAAGGCGGGCGATGCGCTCGCGCTCGTGACGCCCGACGGCACGCACACCTTCCGCATAGCGGGCGTGTACCGCGAGTACGGCAACGACCGCGGCGAGGTGCTCATCGACCTGGACACGTACCGGCGGCTCTGGCACGACGAGGCCGTCGGCGGCGTCGGCGTGTATCTCGAGCCGGGGGTGGCGCCGGCCACGGCAATCGCCGCGCTGCGCGAGCTCTCGCGCGGCCGCCAGAGGCTCTTCATCCGCTCGAACGCCGAGCTGCGCGCGTTCTCGATGAGCATCTTCGAGCGCACCTTCACGATCACGCGCGTGCTCTACTGGCTCGCCGCCGGGGTCGCGGCCATCGGACTTTTGAGCGCGCTGCTCGCCTGGGAGCTCGAGCGCGCCCGCACGCTCGCACTGCTGCGCGCGCTCGGCCTCACCCCGCGCGGCACCGCGCTCCTCATCCTCGCGCAGACGCTGTTCATGGGCCTGGTGGCGCTGCTGGCCGCGATCCCCGCGGGCCTGCTCACGGCGCTGGTGCTGACCGAGGTGATCAACCGCCGCGCCTTCGGCTGGCAGATCGATCTGCACCTGGCCGCGCCGCAGTTCACGAACGCGCTGTGACTGGCGCTCGCCGCCGCGTTCGCCGCGGCCCTGTACCCGGCGTGGCGCGCCGCGCGCGCGCCGCTCGCCCGCGGGCTGCGCGAGGAATGAGGCGCGCGGCCACGGCGCTGGCGGCGGGGCTGGCATCGCTCGCGGTGCACGCCGCGCCCCCGGCCGCGAGCGGGCTGCCGCTCGATGAGCCCGCGGATGCGGGCTTCGCCCAGGCGCTCGCGGTGCGAGAGTTCGCCTTCCCGCGCGATCACGGGCCGCACCCGCAGTTCCGCCAGGAGTGGTGGTACTTCACCGGGCACCTGCAGGCCGCCGGCGGCGAGGAGTTCGGGTTCGAGCTGACCTTCTTCCGCTTCGCGCTCGCGCCACCCAAGGCGCAGCCCGCGGGCTCCTCGCAGTGGCGCGCGCGCGAGATCTACATGGCGCACTTCGCGGTGACCGACCTCGCCGCGCGGCGTTTTCGCTTCGCGCAGAAGATGTCGCGCGGCGCGCTCGCGCTCGCGGGCGCGCAGTCGCCGCCGCTCAAGGTGTGGATCGACGACTGGTCGCTCACCGGCGCGGACGCCGGCGACCCGCCCTGGCAGCTGCACGCGCACGCGCAGGGCTACGCCCTCGACCTGGCGCTCGCCGCGCTCGGCCCGCCGGTCCTCAACGGCGAGTCGGGCCTGTCGCGCAAGGCGGACGAGGCGGGCGCGGCGAGCTACTACTACTCGCTCCCGCGCCTGCAGGCGCGCGGCCAGCTGACGCGCGACGGGCAGGTTCTGGCGGTATCGGGTCTCGCGTGGTGCGACCGCGAGTGGGGCAGCGGCGGTCTCGGTGCGCGCCAGGCGGGCTGGGACTGGTTCGCGCTGCAGCTGGATGACGGCGCGACGCTCATGTTCTACGCGCTGCGTAACCTTGACGGCACGCGCGACGCGCACAGCGCGGGCACCTTCGTCGACCCGCACGGCGCGGTGCGTGCGCTCAGGTCCGACGAGGTCGCGATCGAGGTCACCGATCAGTGGCGCAACGGGGCGGGCGTGCGCTACCCCGCTGCCTGGCGCGTGCGGGTAGCGCAGCTCGCGCTCGATCTGCGCGTGCACCCGCAGCTGCCCGACCAGGAGCTGCGCACGACGCCCCCCTACTGGGAGGGCGCCGTGAGCGTCGCCGGCACGCGCGGCGCGCAGCCGGCGCGCGGTCAGGGCTACGTGGAGCTGGTCGGTTACGCGCACACGCGCTGAAGCGCGCGCGCCTTCAGGCGAGGTCGGCGAGGAGCGGGGGCACCTCGCGGCGCAGGAGGAGGTTGCGGGCCTCCCACTGCTGCGGCGGGGCGAGCTCGCTGAGATAGCTGACCTCGCCGCCCGCGAGCAGCGCGATCGGCACGCCGTCGCTGTAGAGCACGCGGTTGCCGGCAAGCGACGGGAGGCGCGCGCCGGGGGTGAGGATGCCGACGAGGTTCAGCGGATCGGCGCCCGAGAGCGAGACCTTCTCGCCCGCGCGCGGCTTGCGGCGCGCCTCGCGCAACAGGGCGATCGCCTCCGGGGCGGCGTACTGCTCGCCGCTGAAGGCGGCGACGAAGCGGCCGCCGCGGATCTCCCCGCGCGCCTCGAGCCGCCGGCAGCACATGAGCAGCTCGCGCCACGGCGGCAGCCAGTCCGCCTCGCGGGCGAGCAGCCGCCAGAAGATGACGCCCCAGCGGCGCAGGAGCGTGCGCACCACGTGCTCGACCGTCTCCTCGTGCAGCGCCGCCTCGCCCTCGGCGGGCGGCGCGGCGCGCTGGATGCGCGCCCAGCGCCCGGCGGCGTCCATGCCGAAGAGCGCGAGGCGCCTGCGCCGCCGGCCGCCGAGCGCGGGCTTGCGACGGTCGGCGGGCACGAGCAGCGCCCGCAGGCCCGCGTAGCTGTCGGAGTTGACCAGGCCGAGCGCCACGAGCTCGCCGAGCGCCTCCTCGGCCTGGGTGGGCAACAGGGCGCTGCCGGCGGCGATCTCGTCGAAGAAAGAGGCGCCGTTCGCGGCCAGGTACTGCGCCACGCGCTGCGCGGGCGAGGAGAGGTTCGTGGCATCCACTGCCGCGGTGAGCGTCGACCACAGCCGCACGTTGCGCCGCGCGAGCAGCACGATCGGCGTCGCGCGCACCGGGGCCGCGCCGCGCTCGGGATCGGCGCGCCGCGGCGCGAGCCGTGTCCACACGAAGCGCCCGGCGAGGCACTGCTCATCGAGCCAGGCCGGCTCGTACTCGCCGATGCGTGCGGGCAGTACCTCGGTCTCCCAGGCCCTGGCCGGGGCCTCGAAGCCCTCGAGCTGCGCGAGGATCGCGCCGACCGCGTCCGGGCCCTCCATGCGCAGACCCGGGGTGACGCGCTGCCAGTCGAAGAGGAAGCGCAGGAAGTCGCGCGCCTCGATCGGCTCGATCTCCGCGCGCAGTCGCTTGACCGTGTAGCGGTGGATGCGCGCCAGCAGCCGCCGCTCGCACCACTCGGAGGCCGGCGCGGAACCGGCGGTGAACGCGCCGCGCATGGCGAACCCTTCCGCCTGCAGCGCCGCGAGCGCCTGCTCGACGCGCGCCACCGGCACGCCGAGGGTCGCGGCGAGCGCCGCGGCGCTCACGGGACCTGAGCCCTCGAGCCGGCCGCGCACGATCTCGATGAGTGCCTCCTCGGCGCTGACCGTGCGCTGGTGCGCGGCCGGCGTCGTGACCTCGGGCGCCGTCGTCGCCTGGGGGAAGAGCGCGCGCAACAGCGGCAGCCGCTCGGCGCTCACCCACAGTTCCACGGCACCGGTGCCGAGGCGCGTCACGCGCCGCTGCGCGCCGAGCTCGGTGAGGAGCGCCGGCCACCCGGGACTGCGCGCGGCTTCCGCGGCCGTGAGATAGGTGAGCCACAGCAGCGCGTCGTGCAGCTCGTCGGCGTTCAGCGCGTCGGGCCACGCCTCCTCGCGCACGCGCGCGATCGCCTCCTGGTCCAGCTGGCCGATGTCGGCGGCGCTCTGCGGGTCGAGCCAGCGGCGGCTCATCACCGCCTGCGTGCGCCGCTCCTCGAGCGGGGCGTCGTCGAGGAAGGCGTACGGGCGGGCCGAGAGGACCTCGAGCGCGAGCGGGGAGGGCTCGGTCAGGTCGCGGGCGATGACCGTGATCGCGCCCGCCTCGAGCGCGCGCAGCAGCCGTTCGAGGCCCTCGACGTCCATCGCCTCGTAGAGGCAGTCGTGCACCGTCTGGCGCACCAGCGGGTGGTCGGGGATCTCGATCTCCCCGGGCAGGTTCTCGGCGCACGCCACCTGGTCGGGGAACACCGCGGTCAGCAGGTCCTCGGCCGCCATGCGCGCGAGCGGCGCCGGCACCTTCTTGCCGCCGCGAAAGCGCGGCAGGGCGAGCGCGATGCCCGCGCTCCAGCGCCAGCGCACCGGAAACATCGGCGCGGCGCACAGCGCCTGCACGAGCAGCGCACGTACGCTGTTGGAGTGCAGGTAGCGGGCGACGTCCTCGAGCTCGAAGCTGTGCGCGGTGGTGAGCGAGAGCACGATCGTGTCCTCGGTGGCCGCGGCCTGCAGCTCGAAGTTGAAGGAGCGGCAGAAGCGCTTGCGCAGGCTGAGCCCCCAGGCGCGGTTGATGCGGCTGCCGAAGGGCGAGTGGATGACGAGCTGCGTGCCGCCCGCCTCATCGAAGAAGCGCTCGAAGATGACGGTGCGCTGCGTGGGCAGCGCGCCGAGCGCGGCGCGCGCCGCGGCGAGGTAGACGGCGAGCTGGATCGCCGCGGGCGCGGCGATGCCGCTCTCCTGGGTCAGCCAGGCACTCGTCGCCTCGGGCCCCTGTTCGAGGTGGCGCTCGGCGTCGGCGCGCAGGCGCGACACGGCCGCGGACAGCTCGTCGCTCCGCCCCGGCGCTTCCCCGAGCCAGAAGGGCATCGAGGGCGGCTCGCCGCGCGCGTCCTCGACGCGGATGCGGCCCTGCTCGACGCGCAGGATGCGGTAGGAGACGTTGCCGAGCTGGAACACGTCCCCCTGCAGGCTCTCGACCGCGAAGTCCTCGTTCACCGTGCCGACGAACTGCGCCTGCGGCTCGAGGATCACCTGGTAGTCGGCGTTGTCGGGAATGGTGCCGCCGGAGGTGAGCGCGGTGAGGCGCGCGCCGCGGCGGCCCTTGACGAGGTGATTGACGCCGTCGTGGTAGATGAGCGCACCGCGGCGGCCGCGGCGCGTGGCGTAGCCCTCCGCGAGCATGCGCAGCACTTCCTCGAACTCCGCGCGCGCGAGCTCGCGGTACGCCAGCGCGCCGGTCGCGAGTCGGTAGAGCTCGTCCTCGGTGCACTCGCGCGCGGCGGCCTCCGCGACCAGCTGCTGCGCGAGCACGTCGAGGGGCTTGTCCGGCATCACGAGGCGGTCGAGCTCGCCGCGGCGCACGGCCGCGAGCAGCGCCGTGCACTCGAGCAGGTCATCGCGCGAGAGCGGAAACAGCCGGCCCTTGGGCGTGGCACCCACCGCGTGCCCGGAGCGACCGACGCGCTGCAGGAAGGCGGCGATGCCGCGCGGCGAGGCGATCTGGCAGACGAGCTCGACGTCGCCGATGTCGATGCCGAGCTCGAGTGAGGCGGTGGCGACCAGCGCGCGCAGCCGTCCGCTCTTCAGGCGCCGCTCGGCATCCAGGCGCGACTCCTTGGCCATGCTGCCGTGATGGGCGGTGACGTGCTCCTCGCCCAGGCGCTCGGAGAGGTGGCGCGCGAGGCGCTCGGCCTGGCGGCGCGTGTTGACGAACACCAGGGTCGTCTTGTGCTCGCTCACTAGCTGCGCCAGGCGGTCATAGATCTGCGTCCACACGTCCCCCGACATGACCGCCTCGAGGGGCGAGGACGGCACCTCCAGCTGCAGGTCGCGCGCGCGCACGTGCCCGGCGTCGATCACGGCGCAGTCGGCGACGCCGTCGGCGGTGAGGCCGCGCGTGCCGACCAGGAAGCGCGCGACCTCCTCGATCGGCCTCTGCGTCGCCGACAGGCCGATGCGGCGCAGGCGGCGCCCGGCGAGCGCCTCGAGCCGCTCCAGGGTGAGGGCGAGGTGCACGCCGCGCTTGCTGGCCACCATCGCGTGGATCTCGTCGACGATCACGGTGCGCGTGCTGGCGAGCAGCCCGCGCCCGCTCTGCGAGCCCATGAGGATGTAGAGCGACTCGGGGGTCGTCACGATCACGTGCGGCGGGCGGCGGCGCATGGCCGCGCGCTCGTGCTGCGGCGTGTCGCCGGTGCGCACGAAGGTGCGGATCTCAACTCCCGGCAGGCCCGCGCGCTCGAGCTCGGCGCGGATGCCCGCGAGCGGTGCCTCGAGGTTCTTGTGGATGTCGTTCGAGAGCGCCTTGAGCGGCGAGACGTACACGACGGAGGTCTCGTCCGGCAGGCCGTTGCCCGCGATGCCCTCGCGCACCAGCTCATCGAGCACGGCGAGAAAGGCGGCGAGCGTCTTGCCCGAGCCGGTCGGGGCGGCGATGAGCACGTGTCGGTTGGCCGCGATCGCCGGCCACGCCGCGCGCTGCGCCGGGGTGGCCCCGGCGAAGGTGCGGCTGAACCAGCGGGCGACCGCCGGATGAAAGCTGGCGGGCATGGCGGGAATTGAAGCACACCCCGCGCGGTGAGAGGAGCGGGGCGGTAGAAGTCGGCCGCTCCCATACAGGCCCCGCGCGCGCGGCGCGCTGTATGCGAGCGCCCGCCGTGTTGGCCGCCGTCCGTGGCGAGCGGTCGCGCCCGCACCCGCCGGTACAGCCCGGCGCAGAAAAGGGGAGTAGAGTGTCGGACCGTTATTCTCCGCTCCCCGGGGGTGTTACGCGGATGTGGGAAGACGACCTGGAGGTTTCCTCACGGCGCAAGCTCGCCTGGCTGGTCGGCATCGTCGCCGCGGTGGCGCTGCTCGCCGCCGGCTGGTACTGGTACCGCGCGCGCCAGGCGGCGCCGGCGCCCGCACCCGTAGCGGTCAGCGCCCCTGGCGCCGCCGAGAGCACCGAGGGACAGATCGCGCATCCCATGCCGGGCGACGCCGGCTCGACCGCACTGCCGGCGCTCAATGACAGCGACCAGGTGGCGCACGACTCCCTCGCCGGGGTCATCGGCCGCGAGCCGGTCGAGCGCTTTCTCGTGCCGCAGAACATCGTCCGGCACATCGTCGTCACCGTCGACAACCTGCCGCGGCGCAAGGTCGCGATCGACCTGCGGCCCATCAAGGCGATCCCGGGACAGACCGTGACCGCGGCGCAGGGCGATGCCACGGTGCTGAGCCCCGCCAACTACGCGCGCTACGCGGCCCTGGTGAAGGTCATCCAGAACACCGACGCCAAGTCCCTCGCGCTCGTGTACCAGCGGCTCTATCCGCTCTTCCAGCAGTCGTACGAGGACCTCGGCTACCCGGGCAAGTACTTCAACGACCGTCTGGTCGAGGTCATCGATCACCTGCTGCAGACGCCCGAGCCCGCAGGTCCCGTGCTGCTCACGCAGCCGAAGGTGTTCTGGGAGTACGCGGATCCCGGGCTCGAGCAACGCTCGGCCGGGCAGCGGCTGCTGCTGCGCATGGGGCCCGAGAACGAGCGGGCGATCAAGGCGAAGCTGCGCGAGTTCCGCGCGGAGATCGTCAAGAAGAACTGACGCACCGAGGTGCCCGCGGATGAACGACGCCACGAGCGCGGCGGAGCCGGGACTTGAGCGGGTGATGGCGCAACTGCGCTCGGTGCTGATACCGGGCGAGATGCTCGAGGCCTGCGCGCTGCAGCGTCGCTGGTTCGCGCTCACCCACCGGCGGCTGCTGCTCGCCGCCACCAGCGGCCGGCTCATCGTCCTCACGCGTCAGCTCCTCGGCGGCTTTCGCGTCACCACGATCCGCTGGCAGGACCTCGAGGAGGTCACGCTGCGCGTCGGGATGCTCAGCGCCGAGCTCGCCGTGCGCGCCGGCCGCGCCAGCGATCTCGCGACGCTCGCGCAGGGCGGCTCGCAGCAGGTCAGCTTCTCGGGCCTGCGCAAGGAGCAGACGCAGGCGCTGTACCGCATCTGCCAGGCGCAGGACCAGGCCTGGCGCGAGAAGCGTCGCGTGCGCGAGCTCGAGGAGCTGCGCGCGCGCGCCGGGGGTATCCAGGTGAGCTCGGGTCCGGCGGGCGCCCCGGCGGCCGGCGCGGACGCGGTGCGCCGCCTGCAGGAGGCGAAGCAGCTGCTGGATGCCAAACTCATCACCGACGCCGAGTACGAGGCGCTGAAGGCCAAGATCCTCAGCTGAGTTGGCCGGCGGGCGATGACTTTCGTCGCCGCGCACACGCTGTACACAAGTAATCCACAGGCGTTCCACAGCCGAGATGCGCTAGGCTCCCCCGCCATGGCGATCCGTTTCCGGCGCCGCCGCGAGGCGCAGAACGAGGTGCTCGGGACCTACAGCTTCCCGAGCCGCACCGTGCAGGTGCTGAAGACCCAGGACGACCGCATCCTCTGGACCTGTGATTGCGAGAAATTCCGCCGCCAGGGCCAGCAGCGCGAGCCCCTGTGGTGCAAGCACATCGCCAAGGCGGCCGCGCGCCGCTCGCTCGAGCGTCTCACCCGGCGCGTCGCCGTCACGCGCGCCCCGGAGCGCTAAGAGACCCGACACGCGCGCCGCGCGCGCGGCCTGTCTAATCGTTGGACGCTCCCGCCAGCGCACTGCCCTCGTGCGTGCGGCTCTGCACGGGTGTGCCGGTGCGGCGCGCGCAGGTGCCGGATTTGTCAAGGACTCTCAAGGAAGCGCGCCCTCCATACGGCCAAGCTTGGGCCATCGGACATAAGCCTTCGGCCGACTTTGCGCCCCGGACAAGATCCGGTATCGTCTGGCGGCCACCTCAAGGAGAGCGACATGCGTTGGGAAATTCCTCGGGCGACTGAAGTGCGTTTCGGCATGGAGATCACGCTGTACATCGCGCGGCGCTGATCCCCTCCGGCGGCGGGGCCTCCTGCCCCGCGCCGCCCTAGCGCCCCTCGGTGAGCCGTGAAGATCCGGGTCCTGGGGTCGGCTGCCGGCGGCGGCTTTCCACAGTGGAACTGCAACTGCCGTAACTGCTCGGGCCTGCGCACCGGTACGCTGCGCGCCCGAGCGCGAACCCAATCCTCGATCGCCGTCTGCGGGCAGGACGCCCGCCGCTGGGTGCTCGTCAACGCCTCTCCCGACATCCTCACACAGCTGCGCGCCGCGCCGGCGCTGCAGCCCGCGCGCGCCGCGCGCGACACGGCGATCGCGGCGGTGGTGCTGGTGGATGCGCAGATCGATCACACGGTGGGTCTTTTCATGCTGCGCGAGTCGACACGACCGCTCGAGCTGTGGTGCAGCGACGCCGCCTACGCGGACCTGACGCGCGGCAACCCGATCCTCACGGTGCTCGATCACTACTGCGGCATCGAGCGCCACGGCCTGCCTCACCCCGAGGAGGCCTTCACGGTCGCAGGTCTCGCCGATCTCTCGTGGCGCGCGCTCCCCGTGCCGGGCAAACCCGCGCCGTTCTCGCCCCACCGGGCCGCGCCGGTCGCCGGCGACAACGTCGCACTCGTGGTGCGCGACGCCGGCAGCGGCCGCAGCGTGCTCTACGCCCCGGGCCTGGGAGCGATCGATCCGCTCGTGCGCCAGGCGATGCACGCGGCCGACTGCCTGCTCCTCGACGGCACGTTCTGGAGCGAGGACGAGATGAGCCGGCAGGGACTGGGCGCGAAGCGGGCGCGCGACATGGGCCACCTGCCGCAGAGCGGCCCCGGGGGTATGCTCGCCGAGCTGGCGCAGCTGCCCGAGGGCAAGCGCCGCATACTCATCCACGTGAACAACAGCAATCCGATCCTCGACGAGGACTCCCCCGAGCGGCGCGAGCTCGAGCGCGCCGGGGTCGAGGTGGCGCACGACGGCCTGGAGATCGAGCTGTGAGCGAGCCCGCCTGGACGCGCCCGGAGTTCGAGGCGCAGCTGCGCGACCGCGGCCGTGCCTACCACATCCACCATCCCTTCAACGTGATGCTCAACGGCGGCCGCGCGAGCCCCGAGCAGATCCGCGGCTGGGTGGCGAACCGTTACTACTACCAGATCAGCATCCCCATCAAGGACGCGGCCATCCTCGCCAACTGCAGCGAGCGTGTCGTGCGGCGCGCATGGGTGCAGCGCATCCTCGATCACGACGGCCACGGCGAGGATCCGGGCGGCATCGACTCCTGGCTGGTGCTCGCCGAGGCCGTGGGGCTCGAGCGCGCCGCGGTCGAGAGCCTCGGGGCGCTGCTCCCGGGCGTGCGCTTCGCGGTGGACGCGTACGTGAACTTCGCGCGCCGCGCGCCCTGGCCGGAGGCCGTGTGCGCCTCGCTCACCGAGCTGTTCGCGCCGGAGATCCACCGCCAGCGCCTCGCGAGCTGGCCGGAGCACTATCCGTGGATCGACCCGGCGGGGCTGCGCTACTTCCAGAGCCGCGTGAGCCGCGCGCGGCGCGACGTCGCCTTCGGCCTGGAGGTGACGCTCGAGCGCTTCCGCACGCGTGCCGAGCAGGAGCGCGCCCTCGAGGTGCTGCAGTTCAAGCTCGACGTGCTCTGGCAGATGAACGACGCGATGGCGCTCGCCTACGGGGTGAGCCCGTGAGCGAGCCGCTGCCGCTCTCGGCGCGCCCGGCGATCGGGCACGGCATGCGCCTGCAGTGGGAGGAGGCACAGGGCGCGCACGTGCTGCTCTTCCCGGAAGGGATGGTGACGCTCAACGGCACCGCCGGGGCGATCCTCTCGCGCTGCGACGGCGTGCGCACGCTCGCGGACATCGTCGCCGACCTCGAGCGCACCTACGGCGCGAGCGATCTGGAGGGCGACGTGCGCGCCTTCGTGGCGCTCGCGCTCGAGAAGCGCTGGCTGGAGCTGCCGGCATGAGTACGGCGCTGCCGCACGCCGTGCGCCCCGTCGGGCCGCCGCTGTGGCTGCTCCTCGAGCTCACCTACCGTTGTCCGCTGCACTGCGTGTTCTGCTACAACCCGACCGACTTCGCCACCACGCAGGCGGAGCTGCCGACCGCCGAGTGGCTGCGGGTACTGAAGGAGGCGCGCGCCCTCGGGGCGGTGCAGCTCGGGCTCTCGGGCGGGGAGCCGCTCATGCGCACGGACCTGGAGGAGCTGGTCGGCGCGGCGCACGGCCTGGGCTACTACATCAACCTCATCACCTCGGGGGTCGGCCTGAGCGAGACACGCATCGCCGCCCTCAAGGCCGCCGGACTCGATCACATCCAGCTGTCCTTCCAGGACTCGACCCGCGAGCTCAACGATTTCCTGAGCAGCACGCGCACCTTCGAGCTCAAGGCCGAAGTCGCGCGTCTCATCCGCGCGCACGACTACCCCATGGTGCTCAACGTCGTGCTGCACCGGCACAACATCGAGCACGTCGCGGAGATCCTCGCCATGGCCGAGCGCATGGGGGCGCAGTACGTCGAGCTCGCCAACACGCAGTACTACGGCTGGGCGTGGCTCAACCGCGAGCAGCTGCTGCCGAGCCGCGCGCAGCTCGAGCGCGCCGAGCAGGCCACGCAGGCTTTCCGCGCGCGGGTCGGCAACCGCATGCAGGTCTACTTCGTCGTCCCCGACTACTTCGAGACGCGGCCGAAGGCCTGCATGAACGGGCTCGGCAGCGTATTCCTCGGCGTCACCCCCGACGGCACGGCGCTGCCGTGCCACGCGGCGCGCATGCTCCCGGGGCTGAGCTTCCCCAGCGTGCGCACGCACTCGGTGCGCGAGATCTGGTATGACTCCGAGGCCTTCAACCGCTACCGCGGCGAGGGCTGGATGAAGGAGCCGTGCGCGAGCTGCCCGGAGCGCGGCCGTGATTTCGGCGGCTGCCGCTGCCAGGCGTACCTGCTCACCGGGGATGCCGCGAACGCCGACCCCGTGTGCGAGCTCTCCCCGCACCATCACCTGGTGACCGCGGCGGTCGCGCGCGCCGAGCGGGCCGCGGCGGGCGGCAGCGGCGGCGCCGAGCGACTGCGCTTTCGTGATCACCGCCTCTCCATCCCCGTGGTGACCGAGGGGGCCGCGGGAAGCGCGCCGGAAGAGGCCTGAAGCGGTGGCGGTGCGCCGGGTGCTGAAGATGGGCGAGCCGCTCCTGCGGGAGGTGGCCCGCCCGGTGACGCGCTTCGACGCAGAGCTCGCCGCCCTCATCGCCGACATGGACGAAACGATGCGTGCGCTCTCGGGCGCGGGCATCGCCGCGCCGCAGATCGGCGTGTCGCTGCGGGTCGTGATCTTCGAGCTCGAGGGCAACCCGCGCTATCCACACCTCTCGCCGGTTCCCTACACGGTGCTGGTGAACCCGCAGCTCACCGTGCTCGGGGAGGAGCAGGAGGAGGGCTGGGAGGGGTGCCTGTCGGTGCCGGGGATGCGCGGGCTCGTGCCCCGCCACCGGTGCCTGCGCTACCGCGGCTTCGATGCCGGCGGCGCGCCGCTCGATCGCACGGTCGAGGGCTTCCACGCGCGCGTCGTGCAGCACGAGGTCGATCACCTCGACGGGATCCTCTTCCCGCAGCGCGTGCGGGACTTGCGCAATTTCGGTTTCGAGGATGCACTAGGCGCCCAGATGACGCCGATGCCCGACTGATTGGCCACGTACCAGGGGAATGCCGACATGAGCAGCCAGCGCGCCACCGGATCCTTCGACGTCAAGGTGACCCCGCAGAAGCCCGACACGCAGGTGGCGCGCGCGGCGAACCTCTCGCGCCTGACGATCGACAAGCGCTTCCACGGCGACCTCGAGGGCATCAGCAAGGGCGAGATGCTGGCGCTGCAGACCGAGGTGAAGGGCTCGGCCGGCTACGTGGCACTCGAGCGCGTCAGCGGCAAGCTCAAGGGCCGCTCCGGCAGCTTCGTGCTGCAGCACAGTGCCACCATGAACCGGGGGGAGCCGGAGTCGCAGATCACCGTGGTGCCGGACTCGGGCACCGGCGAGCTGCGTGGCCTCGCCGGCCGGATGAGCATCACCGTGCTATCCGACGGCGCACACAACTACGAGTTCGACTTCAAAATCGATTCGCGCCCGGCGCCTTGAGGACCTACGGGGCGGCCTGCGACGCCCCCGGGTCTTGTGCGGCGTGCGCACGGCGCGCGTCGCGCGTCATGCGCAGCGCGCTCTCGATGCCCTGGTAGTAGCCGCAGACCTCGGCGCCCTCCCGGTAGCCGAGTGCGGCATAGAAGGCGCGCGCGGGGAGGTTGCTCGCGCGCAGCTCGAGCGAGATGCTGAAGGTGCCGGCCGTGACCGCGGTCTCCTCGAGCCAGCCGATGAGCGCGCGGCCGATGCCGCGGCGTCGGTACGCCGGGGTGACCGCGAGCAGGTTGAGGTGTGCGCTCTCGTCCGCGTAGCGCATGATGGCGAAGCCCTCGGGCTGGCCGCGCACGCGCGCGGTGAGCACCACGCTCTCCGGGTCGCGTATGTGCCAGGCGATGCGGGTCGCGCCCCACGAGGGCTTCAGTCCCGCCTCGACCAGCTCGTGCGACATCGCCGCGAGGCGCTTCGCATCATCGGGACGGGCGGGAATGAGCAGGTAGGGCTCCATGCGCGCGGGCCTCAGGCGAGAGTGTGGAAGACCTTCTGCACGTCATCGTCCTGCTCGAGGCGGTCGATGACGGTCAGCACCTCGGTGGCCCGCTCCTCGGGCAGCTCGGTCGGCACGGTGCAGATGTATTCGTGCTCGGCCGAGAGCGGGGTGATGCCACGCGCCTCGAGCGCCTCCTGCAGACGACCGAACTCGGCGAACGGGCCGCGGATCACGAGCTGCGCCTCGCCCTTCTCGCCGGTGCTCTCGCCCATCTCGTCCAGGCCGTGGTCGATCAGATAGAGCTCGAGGTCATCCTGGTCGATACCCGCGGGGTCCAGGCGGAACACGCCCATCTTGCGGAAGAGGAAGCTGACGCTGCCGTTGGTCGCGAGATTGCCGCCGCCCTTGGTGATGATGTTGCGCACCGCGGCGACGGTGCGCGTCGGGTTGTCGGTCGCCGTCTCCACCAGCAGCGCCACGCCGTGCGGCGCGTAACCCTCGTAGAGCACTTCGTGGTAGTTGGTCGCGTCGCGCCCGGAGGCGCGCTTGATGGCCGCCTCGATCCTGTCCTTGGGCATGTTGACGGCGCGGGCGTTCTGGATGGTCCGCCGCAGCACGGAGTTGGAGGTCGGGTCCGGGCCGCCGGACTTGACGGCCATGGTGATGTCCTTGGCGATGCGCGCGAACTGCTTCGCCATGCGGTTCCACCGCGCGAACATCGTGTGCTTGCGGACTTCGAAGATGCGCCCCATGCACGAATGGTGCACGAAGCCCGGGGGGCGTGCCAGAGAGCGCGCGCCGCGCGCGCCGGCGTGCGGGGAACGTTATGCCAGCTGGGCGTGCAGCAGACGCAGGCGCCGCCGCTGGCGCGTCAGGCGCCGCTCGATGGCGCGCAGCCGGCTGTGCGGATCGACGTGCCCGAGCTGCTCGAGCACGGCCTGTTTTTTGGCGGCGAGCCACTGCTCCTTGACGCGCGCCCACTGGGCGATCGCGGCCAGAAAGCTGTCGTACTCGTGCGCCAGGCGCGTGCGCAGCTCGCCGACGTGCGACGGGGCGCCCGCTTCGAAGCGCGCGAGGCGGGCCTGGGCGCGCCGGAACTGCATGGCGAGCAGCGCCCGCTGAATCTGGAAGGCCGGCGTGCGCTTCAGGCGCCGCGTCAGGCCGAGGAAGCTCAGGGCGCCGATCAGCCACTTGGTCGGATCCCACTGCCACCAGCGCACGCCGTTGCGGTAGTCGTGCGCGAAGATATGGTGGAAATTGTGGTAGCCCTCACCGTAGGTGACGACCGCGATCAGCGGGTTGTCGCGCGCCGTGTTGTCCTCGGTGTAGGGCTGCCTGCCCCACATGTGCGCGAGCGAGTTGATGAAGAAGGTGACGTGATGGCTCCACACCAGGCGCAGCACGCCCGCCAGGATCAGCATGCCCCAGACGTCGTGGAAGATGAGGCCGGCGAGGATCGGCAGGCCGACGTTCAGGCCGACCGCGAGCGGCACGTAGAAGCGGTGCTGGAAGGCGAGCAGCGGGTCGCGCTTCAGATCCGGGATGTTGCTGAACTCGTTCATGCCGCTCGGATATTCGCGGATCATCCAGCCGATGTGCGAGAACCAGAAGCCGCGCCGGGCGGAGTAGGGGTCGCGGTCGACGTCATCGACGTGCAGGTGATGCCTGCGATGCCCGCTCGCCCACTGGAAGACGCTGCTCTGCAGCGCCATGGTGCCGAAGATCAGGTAGAAGAGCCGCACGCTCCAGTGCGCATCGTAGGTACGGTGCGCCCACAGGCGGTGATAGCCGGCCGTGATCGCGAGGCCATTCCCCCACAGGAAGAACACGAACATGCCCCAGTCGGCGGTCGTGAAGCCGTGCGTGAAGCCGTAGAGCGGCACGAGGATCAGCGCGGCGGCCGCGGTGAGCACGAACATGAGGAGGTTCGGCCAGATCAGCGGGGCGGTTCCCTTGGGGCGTACGGCGGCTTCGGGCATTTTTTGGCTACTGCAAGGGGGAAAATGGGGTCCGCCCGCTAAACTAGCACGCGCGGCCGGACGAAGTGGGACTTACGTCCTTATTAGGTATGCTCGGACCCGGTTTCAACCCCGGAGTTCAGTGCCCATGACCGCCGTCCCAAAGGCCGCCCTGCGCGGCGCTCTGTCGCTTTTTGCCATCACCGCGCTGGCACTCCTGCCACAGGCCGCCCAGGCGGCGCGTGCGTACGTGTCCAACGAGGACGACGGCACCGTGAGCGTGGTAGATACGCAGCGTCGCGAGCAGGTGGCGAGCGTCGCGGTGGGCAAGCGGCCCCGTGGACTGGTGCTGAGCAAGGACGGCACGCAGCTGTACGTCGCCGTGAGCGGGCTGCCCAAGTGTCCGCCGCCGATCACGGACGAGCAGTGCGCGAAGCTGCCACGCGATCCGGCGGCCGACGGGGTCGCGGTGGTCGACACGGCGACGCTCAAGCAGACGCGGCTCATCAAGGGCGTCTCGGATCCGGAGCGGGTCGAGATCAGCCCGGACGGCAAGACGCTCTACGTCACCGACGAGGATTCCGCGCGCGTCACGGTGCTCGACGTCGAGCGCGGCAAGGTGCTCGCCAACATCGCCGTCGGGCGCGAGCCTGAGGGCGTGCGCCTCGCGCCCAATGGACGCTGGCTCCTCGTGACGAGCGAGAACGATGACAACGTCGCCATCATCGACGTGCGCACACACAAGGTGCTGCACACGGTCGTGGTGGGCAAGCGCCCGCGGGACGTCGCCTTCACGGCCGACGGCCGCACGGCGTACGTGTCCGGCGAGGGCGACGCCTCGGTGTACAAGGTCGCACTGCCCTCGGGCACCCCGGCCGCGGTCCTCGTCACGCTGCGCAAGGACGCCCGTCCCATGGGCCTGCTGCTCGACCTTCCGCGCGAGCAGCTCTACGTCAGCACCGGGCGCGGCGGCACCGTGGCGGTGATCACTCCCGCCGACGGCAAGCTCGTGCGCGAAGTGCCCGTGGGCGCGCGTCCGTGGGGGATCGCGCTCACCCCCGACGGGCGGCGGCTCATCACCGCCAACGGTCCCTCGGGCGATGTCGCCATCGTCGATACCGACACGTTCTCGCTCCTCGGCAAGGTGGCCGTCGGCCACGGCCCGTGGGGCGTCGTCACCGGGCCGTGAGCCTCACACCCGCCGGCTAGCTGGTCGGGGGCCTGCCGAGGCCACAGTGCTCGTAGGCCTGCGCCTCCAGCGTGCGGTACAGCCGGGCGTGATCGCGCGCCTCCTTGGAGTCGCGGAAGATCCCGCCTCCCTCGCCACCGAGGCTCGAGTAGTGCGCGAAGGTCGCCGCCTCGACGAACTGCTCGTAGGTGAGGTGCTCGGCGATCTGGTCGATCACGCACGAGCACTTATAAAGGTCCGCCAGCCGTCCGCTGCGCGCCATGCACTCTTGCACGTACTCGACACGCGCCGCCGTCGGGTAGTCGTTCCTCGGGGGCGCCGCGTGTGCGCTGGCCGCGAGTCCCAGCAGAACTGCGACGACAACGCTCGCGGCCGTTGGATGTTGAGTTGCAGCGGCTCCGGGTCGCACGGCGGCTTTTATCCTACAGCGCCGCGGCCGCGCGCGCCCGCGCTATTGTGACGATCACGCTTACGCCTGTTGGATGTTGTGTCGGTGCGGCGCGCCGTCGGCGCTGCGCGCTTTGTGAAGAAATCCGCATTGCGATGCGTCGACGAGGGGTGTATTTGTTGTGTGTTACGTACAAAACGAGCGACACCGGTCGCGTGGCCTGCGAGGCGGCGATGAAGGGCCTCACGGGAACGCCGTCCGGATGCGACAACGGAGGGTAACCATGACTCATGCGTGCGGATCGAAAGTCCTCTCACGGGCGGCCCTGGTGCTGGCGTCCCTGGCCGCTCCGGGCGTGCTGCTCGCGGACTCGGATCTCGAGCAGAAGATGGCGCAGCCCGCGAACTGGGCCTCGCAGGCCGGCGATTACGCCAACCATCGTCACAGCTCGCTCTCGCAGATCAACGCCGGCAACGTCGGGCAGCTGCAGGTCGCCTGGACGATGTCCACGGGCGTGCTGCGCGGGCACGAGGGCTCGCCGCTGGTCATCGGCGACACGCTCTACATGCACTCGCCGTTCCCCAACAACGTGTACGCCGTGAGCCTCAAGGACCAGACGTTCAAGTGGAAATACGAGCCCAAGCAGGACGCGGCGGTGATCCCGGTGATGTGCTGCGACACGGTCAACCGCGGCCTCGCCTACGGCGACGGGAAGATCTTCCTGCAGCAGGCGGACACGACGCTGGTGGCGCTCGACATGGATAACGGCAAGGTCGTGTGGACGGCGAAGAACGGCGACCCGAAGATCGGCGAGACCAACACCAACGCGCCGCACGTCTTCAAGGACAAGGTCATCACCGGCATCTCCGGCGGCGAGTTTGGCGTGCGTGGGCGCCTCATCGCCTACGACGTGCACTCCGGCGCCAAGGTATGGACCGCCTGGAGCACCGGTCCTGATGAGCAGCTGCTGTTCGATCCGGCGAAGACCATGACGTGGACGAACGGCAAGATGGCGCCCGTCGGCAAGGACTCCTCCGTCAAGACCTGGCAGGGCACGCAGTGGAAGCTCGGCGGCGGAACCACCTGGGGCTGGTACGCCTACGACCCGAAGCTGAACCTCGTCTACTACGGCAGCGGCAATCCGGGCACCTGGAATCCGGCGCAGCGGCCCGGCGACAACCGCTGGTCGATGACCATCTTCGCGCGCGACCTGGACACGGGTAAGGCGAAGTGGGTGTTCCAGATGACGCCGCACGATGAATGGGACTTCGACGGCGTGAACGAGATGCTGCTGGTGGACGTGCAGCACAACG
>DATBBQ010000147.1:0-19801 GCA_036270915.1 Steroidobacteraceae bacterium | reverse complement strand
TACGTCGACGATCACCTGGGCAACCTCGTCAAGGACGAGGACCTCAGCCGCTACATCCTCTAGGGGTTGCCACCCTTGGCGTGCGCGCCGGTCGCGACGCCGATGCCGGTGCGCAGCAGGTGCTGCAGGCCGCGCGGCGTGGTGCCGTGCACGAGGCCGCGTATCACCTGCTCGAGCTGCGCCGCGGTGCGGATATTGGGCACGTAAGAGACCGGGCGCGTCAGGCCGTCCTGGACCAGCGAGCCCGCGATCGCGGTGTCGATGATCAGCACCGCCGGGTGCAGCGGCTCGTACAGTCCGAGCAGATCGCGCGCGTCGTGCAGCAGCTCGGTGACCTGGGAGCGGCTCGTGCTCGAGCGCGAGTCGAGCGTGACGATCACCGCGGAGACCTGCGGCGCCCCCTCGAGGGCGTGCCGCAGCGTCCTGCGTCCGCCGGCCGCCTTCAGCGCACGCAGTGCGTCCGTCAGTTCCACGTGCAGCGTGTCGCAGCGTGAGTGATACAGCCCACTCAGCAGGCGCTGCGTGAGCGGGGTCTGTCCCCCGAGCACCAGGGCGCGGCGGGCGGCGGCGCGCGTCTTGGGCATGAAGCGCCGCATGCCGCGCCGCGCATACGGACGCCAGCCGGCGAGCATCTCCTGCCACGGCTCCGGGGAGGCGGCCGGCAGGGCCGGCTCGCCGGCCGAGTCGGCCGTCGCACTCTCGGCAGCTTCTTGATTCGCCAGCACCTTCTGAAGCTGCGTCAGGCGCGCGCCGAGCGAGTCGCGTGCATCGCCCGCCGGGACCAGTCCGATGAGCCGCCGCGCGAGCTCCCGCTGGCTCATGGCGCTCTCACGCCACCGGTCCGCTTCCGCGGCTTCCCCGGCCCTTGCCATGAGCGAGAGAGAGGACGCCAGGGCATCGAGGGCCGTGTTCGCGGCGCGCGGCGCCGCCGGCTCGGCCGGTGCGAGCTCGCCTCGCAGCGATCGGCCCAGCTCCAGTACTTGATCCGCGAGCCGCGCACGCACTCCGGGGCGCAGCTGATAGACGATCGCCTGACCGCCGCGCGCGCCGCTCGCCACGCGGTCGATTCGTTCGATGAGATCCGCGGATCGTGCGACGGTCGTCTGCACCGTAGCGGGGTTGACGCCGGAGAACTCCGCGAGCTGCGCGATCGTGAAGCTGGGTAGCGCCAGGGCGGCGTGCAGCACGCGCGCCTTCTCGGTATGGAGGTCCGCCATCAGGCCAGTCTAGTCTTCGCTATTCATTTGTCAAATGAATAGCAAATCAGACGGCGTTCAGGGCCCCGATCCACGCCGCGACGGGCGCGACCGGCCCCGTGAGCAGCGCCAGCACGGCGGGACGCGCGCTCGGCTCATCCAGTGCCCGGGTCGTGGCGTACAGGCAGGCCTGGCACAGCGGCCTGAGCTCCTCCTCGGTCGGGGTGGCGGCCTGGATGCGCACCGACAGGCCGAGCAGCATGCGCAGCCCCGTTTCCAGTCTCTCCGGGTGGGTCGGGCGCTGGGCGGTGAGCGCCAATAACTCGCCCGCCTGCCGCGCCGCGTCCCTGCCGATCTTCCACTGTCCCGCGTGCACGTGGACCTTCGCTCCCGGGGCTTCTCCGTAGCGCTGCAGGCGGTAAGTCCCGACGACCGTGGAGATATCAGCCCGGTGGCGCTGCACGAAGCCCGGCTGCGGCGGACCGAGCCAGCCGGCGACTAGATCCGCGAGCAGCAGCTGGCTCGCGACTTCGTCCATCCAGCCCTCGAAGAACGGGCATGCGGGCGCGGGTCCCTGTCGGGCCGCGCCAGCCACGGGCAGCTGCTGGACGTGGCACACAAACTCGTGCGCGACGAGCCACGGGACGGCGAGCAGCGAGGTCCAGTCCAGGTCGTCGACCTCAAAGCCGAGGGCGATCTGCGCGAGCCGCACGCCGGTCTTCGGATCGTCGAGGAAATCCGTCCCCGCCCGTACCTTCCAGTCCCCGCTCGGCGACTCCCACTGCGGCGGCCCCGGCCAGCGCGTCCCCCAGCGGTGCGCGAGCGCTGCCACCGGACGCGCATCGCCCTGCCATCCCCAGTCGATGAGCGCCTGCGCGCAGCGGGCGGTCACGTGCTCGACGCACTGATGCAGGATCGCAAGACACAAGCCCGTGCCGCTGATCTGCGCATCGTCACGTTGCGCGTTACTGCCCAGACACTGGTGACCGCCGCCGCTCTGCGCACAGGTGGCGCAGTCGACGGACCGGCGCATCGCGCCCAGCCGGGCGAGCAGCGGCAGAAGCGGCGCCCCCTTCGCCGCCGGCAGGGCCTGCGCATAGGCCTGGGTGCTCGCCAGCTGCGTCGCGAGAAAAACGCTCAGGCGCGGATCGGCCGGTCGTGCCGCGCGCACGCTCGCGACCGAACTGCAGAACTCCATGAGCGCCTGGTTTTCCTGCGAAGCCGGCGTGACCTGCCCGAAGATCGGCAGCGCCAGCAGACGCGCGGACAGCACCTTGAGCGGGTCGAAGGGCAGGTGTAGCCGCGCCACGACCTAGCGCTCCTCGGGGACGCGCCGGAACGCCTCGGTGCCGAACTGCTCCTGCAGTCCCGGGAGCAGCTCCTGCTCCCAGATCTGCATGAGCTGTGCGCTGCTGACCTCGCCGCTCCCGGCCCGCGTGGTCACGGTGAGCGTGACCGCCTCCGGCGTGGCACCCGCGGCGAGGGCGGCGTTCAGCGGCGCGAGGGTCGGCGCGTAGCCGCGGGGAAGTCCGTAGCGCGCGTGCTGCCGCGGATCCGCGATGAACCGACGCCAGCGCGACTCGAGTGCCGTGCCGAACGTGCGCGCATCGGGCAGGCGGCCGACGTACACGGCCCGCCGCTCCGTGGGCGCCGGCGCCGGTTCAGCCGCTTCCGCCGCAGCGCCGGTGGCAACCGGCGTCGCCGAGTCCTGCGCCGTCCACGGCTGCCGGAAGCGCTCCTCGGGCTCGGGTGACAGCTGCGCGGCATCCAGCGCCGCGCGCGCCTGCGCGGCCTGCGGAGCGCGCCGCGCGTCGTCCGCGTCGCGCCGGAAGAAGAACGCGCGCGCGCAGACGCCAAAGAGCACCGGCAGTACCGCGGCGGCGATGAGCAGCGCCACCACGTGGTTCGCGAGCGGGAGGACGAACGGCTGCGGCATCAGTCCTCTCCCGACGGGGCGCTGCCACAGCGGCGCGGATCCGCGGCCGCGTCCGGGCGCACCATCTCACAGACGTGCACGCGCAGCGCCCGCACCGATTTTCCGAGCGCCTGGGTGATCGTCGGGAAGACGATGGCACCGGCAACCAGGAGCACCGCCACGATGAGCACCCAGGAGCACCAGGCGAGCGTGCCGCGCAGGTAATGTTGCAGGCCGTAGGGCTTGAACCAGCCGGGCCCCTCGCCGGGGATCTGCGCCGAGTCGCCCGTGAGCAGCCATTCGGCCACGCCGTCGCCCAGGGTCTTGCGTTTGCCGCGCGGGCTCTTCAGGTACTGCAGGTGGCTCAGGAGCAGCAGCGGACCTGCGGCGTAGCCGACGTTGCGCGGCCTCGGGCAACAGTAGTTCTTCGCCTGGTCGAACGAGCGCAGCACCCCCGACACCGGGTCCATCGGGTCGTAGACGTTGATCCACTCCGTGCCGTCGCGGAATGCGGGCTCCATCGCGAGCGCCACACGGTACGGCCAGAGGGCGGCGAACTTCTCGAGCGGCGAGCCGAAGGTGAGCACGCCGCGCAGGTTGTGGAAGATGCGCGAGCGGTAGGCGATCTCCTCCGCCGCCACCCAGACCGGCCGGACCGGCGCCGGATCCCAGCCCTCGGGCGCCGCCCAGCCTGCGCGCGCGGCGCCGACCAGGGGGTCCGCGAGAGCACCCGCCTGTGCCCAGCTCTTCTGGTCGAAGTAACCGGGCCACTTGTAGGCGAGCTCCATGAGCCCGTTGAAGGCCACCACCGAGCCCAGGCTGTGCGCGAGCACGTACCAGCGGTCGTAGGAGGCCATGGCGACCTGCATGAGGACACGGATCATGCGCCGGCGCACCGAGACGCGCGGCGGCTCGCCGATGGTGTCGAGGAAATCCTGCTCGGCGGCGGGCAGCCCGCCGCCCATGCGCTCCTTCTGGTTGTAGAGCTTCACGCCCGCGAGGTAGTTGACGAACGTCTCGAGCACGCGCGGCGTCTTGATCTTCAGCAGCCGCTCGGCGAGGAAGGAGATGATCCCGACGGAGGCGGCGACCACGACCGCGACCGCGGCCACTAAGAAGAGCCGTACGCGGATCGACAGCGCCCGCAGCGTGAGATTGCCCTTGGGGGTCGAGGGCGTCTGCCTCGCGCGGGCCGACGGGCGGGTGCTGCCGAACTTACCCGGATATGTCCACAGCGCGAGACTCCAGGCCCAGAAGCGCAGCTGCTTGATGAGCGAGTAGGGCTCGTTGACGTCGGCCCACCACACCTCGTGAAACTCCAGTACGCAGCGGCCGGCGTCCGGATCGACGACGTGCACCCGCACCGGGCCGCTCGCGAGCCAGGTGTCCTGCGAGGCATGAAACTGCGCGTCGGGCGCGCTCGTGATCTCGACCGTGAGGCGCACGCCGGGGCGCGCGGCGAGCGCGGCGACCAGCGCGCGCACCTGGCCGTCGAGATGCTCGAAGCGCCGCTGCTCGCCGATGCCGTGCACGACGACGACACCGATGCGGTTCTCGCGGGTACTGGCTGCGCTCATCGCTCCCCCGGGCGCCATTGTCGGCCGCGCCGCCGGCGGCCTTCAACCGCGCGTCAGATCTTGAAGCGCTCCTTGAGCTCTCCGGCCATGCGGCGGCTCACCTGCAGCGGCGCCTCGCAGCCGCGCACGCGTACGAAGTACTGGCCGTCGGCGTGGCGCTCGATGCGCTCGAGGTGGCGCACCCCGACGAGCGCATTGCGGTGGATGCGCACGAAGGTGCTGCCGAACTCTCCCTCGAGCAGGCGCAGCGAGTCCTCGATCAGGTCCTCGCCCTTGAGGTGCCGCACCGTGGTGTACTTCTGGTCGGCGAGGAAGTATTGCACCTCCTCGAGCGGGATGAGGCGCAGCCCCTCGCGGTGGCGCGCGGCGACGTGGCTGCGGCGCGCTTCGCCGGCGGCGAGCCTCTGCAGCTGCGCGCGGGTCAGCCGCCCGGCGCGCGTCAGCGACGCGGCCAGCTGCTCGCGCCGCACGGGCTTGAGCAGGTAGCCGACCGCGTGCGCCTCGAAGGCCTCGACCGCGTACTGATCGTAGGCGGTGGTGAAGATGACCGCCGGCGGCTCCTCGAGCACGTTCAGGTGCCGCGCCGCCTCGAGGCCGTCCATGCCGGGCATGCGCACGTCGAGCAGCACCACGTCGGGGGCGAGCTCGTGGGTCTGCTCGAGCGCCTCGGCGCCGTGCGCGGCCTCGCCCACCACCGCCACGTCGGCGATCTCCTCGAGAAGGGCCCGCAGGCGCTCGCGTGCCGGGCCCTCGTCGTCGACGATCAGGATCTTCAGTTTGGCCGGATCCCCCACCCGCGACCCTCAGGCGCGCTGTGCGGCGAGCGCCGGCGCCTCCCGCTCGATGAGCGGGAAGCGCAGCGTGACGATGTACTCGGCGTCGAAGCGGCCGGATTTCATGAGCGCGCGCTCGCCGTACATGAGCGCGAGACGCTCGCGGATGTTGGCGAGCGCCAGGCGGTTGCCCTCGCGCAGCCCCGGCGCGGCACCCAGGGGGTTGCGCACGACGATCGTGACCAGGTCGCCCGAGACCTCGCCGGTGATCGTCACCGTGCCTCCTTCCGCGCGCGGCTCGATGCCGTGGTAGATGGCGTTCTCGAGCAGCGGCTGGATCGTGAGCCCGGGCACGAGCGCCTGCGCGGGGAGCGAGTCGGTCTTCCACTCGACCCGCAGTCGCGGGCCCAGGCGCAGCTGTTCCATGCGCTGGTAGGTGCGGGCGACCGCGAATTCCTCGGCGAGCGTGATGGTCTCGTGCTTGTCGCTCAAGGCGGCGCGGAACAGGTCCGCCAGGTCCTGCACCGCTTCCTCGGCGCGCGGCGGGTTGCTGCGCGTGAGCGCGGCGATGGTGTTCATGCTGTTGAAGAGGAAGTGCGGGCGGATGCGCGCCTGCAGCGCGTGCACCCGCGCTGCGGCGCGCAACTCGACGCTGCGGCGCCAGTGGTGCGCGACATAGAAGTAGCGCAGTGCGAGCCCGGTGATGATGAGCCCGATCCACACGTTGCGCAGCACGAAGCGGTAGGGATTCGGGGGAAAGAGCTCCGCGCCCCCCGAGTCGATCACCCACTGGGTGTGGCCGATGAGGTAGGCGCACACCGAGACGGTCGCCACCACCGCGGAGATCAGCGCCAGCACCGCCGCGGACCCGGTGCCGACCGTGAGGAGCGCCAGCGGGGCGCGCAGGAAGCACAGCAGCGCCGCCACCGCGAGCCCGATCCACAGGAGGAAGAGCGACGTGCGCACCAGGTCGGTCCAGAAGTCCACCAGCGCGCTCTGGCGCGCGAGCGTCAGTACCAGCGCGGTGAGCTGCACGATGATGACGATGGCGAGCGTGGCGCGCGAGGTGCAGAAGTCCGGCAGGTAGAGCGCGTTGTCGCCCGCCGTGGAGGTCTTCATGCGCCGCCGCGGCCCGGGGAACTCATGATGTTGGTGCGCTCGAAGAGCTCTTCCTTCAAGCGAAAGGTCGCGGAGATGTCCTCGTCGCCGAAGCCGCGCGCGACGAGTTCGGCGTACTCGCCGAGCATGCGCTCGACCACCGGCAGGGCGACGCCAAAGCGCGCCGCCATGTCACGGCAGATGCCGAGGTCCTTGGCGTGCAGGCGCACGCGAAAGCCGGCAGGGTAGGCGTTGCGCACCATGTTGGGCGCGCGGTGCACGAAGTACCAGCTCGAGCCGGCCCCCTTGCCCAGGGTATCGATCAGCTTCTCGAGCGGCAGTCCCTGGGCGCGCGCGAAGGCCATGGCCTCGGCAACCGTCTCGATGATCCCCGCGCACATGATCTGGTTGGTGGCCTTGGCGGCCTGGCCGCTGCCGGTGGGCCCGAAGAGCGTGATGGTGCGCCCGAGCGCCTCCAGGATCGGCTTCGCGCGCGCGAAGGCCTCGGGGGTACCGCCCACCATGATCGCGAGCGTCGCGTCGCGGGCTCCCTCGATCCCGCCCGAGACCGGGCAGTCGAGGAAGTCGACGCCCGCGGGCGCGAGCAGCTCCGCCGCCTGGCGTGCGCTCTCGGCGCTGATGGTCGAGCAGTCGAGGAACAGCGCCCCGCGCCTGAGCTGCGGCGCACAGCCGCGGGCGACCTCGAGCACGTCCTGGTCGGCGGACACGCACGAGACCACGGCGTCCACGTCGGACGCGAGCTCCCCGAGGGTGGTGTAGGCCTTGACGTTGAGCTCGGCGGCGAGCGCGAGCGCCTTGTCGGCGGTGCGGTTGAAGACCCCGACGAGCATTCCCGCGCGGTGCAGGTTGCGCGCCATGTGGCTGCCCATGGCGCCGAGTCCGATGAAGCCTACGCGCATAGGATTTCCCGCCTCGCGGCACGCCGATCGCCGCGGGCGCCACTATAGTGCCTCGCGCAGAGGCACGGAAAGCAAGAGCGCGCCGCGCTAGTTGGAGGTCGCGTCGGCCGGATTGACTTTGGGCTCGGGGACGGCCTTCGGCTCTGCAATCGGTGCGTTCGGATCGAACTGCGGCACGTTGCCGCAGGCGATCTGCACATCCTTGCGGGCGTTCTCGCGGTAGGTCTCGGCCTCGGCATCGGAGAGGTACTCGCGCTCCCCGTCCTTGCCTTCCTTGAAGACGCGCCGCGACTGCACCGCGGCGGCGTAACGCGCCTGAGCCGCCTTGCACTGTGCGTCGTGCGCCTTGCCGACGTCCTGCTGCACGGCACGCGTGTTCTGCGTGTCGGCGATCGCCGCCGCGGCGCTGTTGCCCGCGGGGGCCTGGCTCTTCTGCCCCGGGGGCGCCTCACCGATGGTGGTCGAGCCCGGGTGGACCTTGGCGGTCTTGATGACCTCAGAGCCCGGCACCCACTGGTCACTGTAGTGGGGTTGACCGTGCTCATCGACCCAGCGGTACACGTCCGCCTGGGCGACGGCGGCCGCCCCGGCAAGCAGCAGAGCTATCGGTAAGTGTCGCAACATAAGAGGGCCTCCCCGCGGCGAAGTATGGCGGCTTCCGCGGCCGCGGACCTTTGAACTCCGTCACACCCGGGCCGCGCCGGCGCTGCGGCCGCGTCACACGGCGCGAAATGCCCGCCCGCGCGGGGCCCCGTCCTACAGATCGTAGGCCCGTTCGCCGTGGGACGTGATGTCCAGCCCCTCGCGCTCCTCCTCCTCCGGCACCCGCAGGCCGATCGTGAGCTTCAGTGCATAGAAGGCGAGGAAGGCGACCGTACCGCTCCAGAGGATGACGACGCAGACGGCGAGGAGCTGCGTGAAGAACTGCGCGAGCACGCCGGGGTAGCCGCTCGTGCCCGTCACCCAGTCGGTCGTGGACCCGGGGCCGCCGAGACCCGGCGCGTTGAAGATGCCGGTGGCGAGCGCGCCGAAGATGCCGCCCGCGGCGTGCACGCCGAAGACGTCGAGCGAATCGTCCGCGCGGATCAGCCGCTTCAGCCCGGTCACCCCCCACAGGCACACCAGCCCGGCGCCCGCGCCGATGACGAACGCCCCGGGCACGCCGACGTTGCCGGCGGCGGGCGTGATCGCCACGAGCCCGGCGACCGCGCCGGAGGCGGCGCCCAGCATCGAGGGTTTGCCCTTCAGCCACCACTCGGCGCCGATCCAGGAGAGCACGGCGCACGCGGTGGCGAGGTAGGTGTTGAGGAAGGCGAGCGCGGCGCTGCCGTTGGCCTCGAGCGCGGAGCCGGCGTTGAAGCCAAACCACCCGAACCACAGGAGCGACGCGCCGACCATCGTGAGGGTGAGGCTGTGGGGGGCCATGGCCTCTCTGCCGAAGCCGACGCGCCGGCCGAGCACGAACGCGCCGACGAGGCCGGCCACTCCCGCGTTGATGTGCACCACCGTGCCGCCGGCGAAGTCGAGCGCGCCCCAGCGCCACAGCAGTCCCGCCGAGGCATTGGCGGCCGTGGCGGCCTGCGCCGAGGTGTAGGCATCCGGCCCCCGCCAGTACCACACCATGTGCGCCACCGGGCAGTAGCTGAGGGTGAACCAGATGACGAGGAACAGCAGCACGGCCGAGAAGCGGATGCGCTCCACCAGGGACCCGAGGATCAGGCAGCAGGTGATGGCGGCGAAGGTCGCCTGGAAGGCGACGTAGGTGAGCTCGTAGAGCGGAGTGTGGCGGCTGAAGGTGGCGGCGAGTGAGTAGCTGCCGGAGGCGGCGTCGAACGTGCCGCGCAGGAAGACCCGGCTCAGCCCGCCGATGAAGGCGTTACCCTCGGTGAAGGCGAGCGAATAGCCGTACACGCACCACAGCACGGTGATGAGGGAGAAGCCGACAAACACCTGCATGAGCACCGAGAGCATGTTCTTGGTGCGCACCAGGCCGCCGTAGAAGAGCGCGAGTCCCGGCACCGACATGAGCAGTACCAGGGCCGTGGCCGTGAGCATCCAGGCGGTGTCGCCCTTCGCCGGAACCGCGGTCTCGGCGGCCCGACTCACCGCCGGGGCGAGCGCGAGCAGCAGCGCCGGGATGCCTGTTGCGAGTCTCGGTGTGGCGGGCACGATTCTCTCCCGGTTCTTCCCCAGACCGCGGCGCGGCCGCTGCACTTGGGCGGCGCCGGCGCGTAAGCTTGGGCCCACGGCACGGTGCAGATTCCGTGCCACCGGTCGCGCGCGCGGTTGACGCGCCGCGGGGGTGCAAGCGGATGCGGGGTGCACCGTTTTGGAGCCTGACCGCAGTGGTCTGCCTCAATGCGGGGCAGAAGGAGTGAGGCGCAGATGGACCCGTTTCGAATCGATGAGCTCGCGCGCCGCCTGTTCGAGGGCATCCCTCCGGCCGTGCGCAGCGTGCAGGCGGACCTGGAAAAGAACTTCCGCGCCATCCTGCGCGAGCGACTGAGTAAGCTCGACCTGGTCAACCGGGACGAGTTTGATGCGCAGGTGCGCGTCCTCGAGCGCACGCGCGAGCGGCTGGAGGCACTGGAGGCGCGCCTCGCCACCCTCGAAGGGGGAGGCGCGTCGGCGCCGCTCGCCGGGGCGGAGAAGCCGGCGGGCTAGGCCTACTGCGCGAGACCGACCATGTAGTCGACGGCCTGCTTGACCAGGTCGTCGGGGGCGTCCGTGCGCCCGCCCTTCGGCGGCATCACGCCCGTCTTGCCCTGATAGCCCTGGAGCGCGTGCTCGTAAAGGGTCGCCTTGCCCTCGGCAATGCGCGGCCCCCACGCGGCCTTGTCGCCCGCCTTCGGCGCCCCGGCGATGCCCTGCGCGTGACAGACGCTGCAGGTCTGCTGGAAGAGCTCCTGCCCGGTCTTCGGCAGGCCCTGCGGGCTCGCCGAGCCCGCAGCCGCGGCAGGCCCCTCCTGCTTGATGGCGAGCGCGGAATTGTCCTGGCCGGCGACCGCTTCATGGGACGGCGCGGCGATGCGTTCCTGGACGTTCTTGAAGTAGTCCGCCTCGGAGAGGACCTCCACGTCCTGGGTGCGGCTGGCGACGATGCGCGCGAAGGCGAACAGCCCGATGGCGAACACCATGAGGAGTCCGATGACCAGACTGAAGACGTTAAAGAAGTGGGTGTCCTGCTTGCTCACGATGCCATCCGCGCCCCGTTTTGGGCGCGAAGTATAGCCGCGCGGAGCCGGCGGCGGCGAATGGCGTAAGACGGACTAGCGCGGCGTGGACAACCCGCCCAGGCTGCCGCCGTTCGGGTGAGAGTTCTGCGTGCGTTCCAGATCCTCGGAGGAGTTCTGGCTGCCCGGGCCGGTGGTGGCGCAGTCCGAGCGGCCGATGCGCGAGGTGGTGGGCACGCAGCTCTGCGCGGCGGCGGTCGGTGACGAGAAGGGTCCGGGGTGGCGCGCGGTCGGCCATCCGTTCGCACAGCCACTGACGATCAAGACGGACAGAAGGCTAACCAACAGCGCTTTTGACATAGAAAGACCCGAAGCCGCCGAGTGCCGGCGATGCCAAGCATAACGGATGCCCACCGCCGGACTGGAGTCCCAGTTCACGGGGAACCGTCAAGAACTGTCGAGCTAGTGGTGTACCTGCACGCTCGGGTCGAGGAAGGACAAGGCGTCCCCGGGATTGTTCTGCCCCGTACGCTCCAGGTCGTTGCCCGACCACTTGTCCCCCGGCACGCCACAGCGGTCGTGCGGGATGCGGGATGCCTGGACGCAGAGTCTGTCCGAGGCGGCGCTTCTCGTGGCCGCCGTCTTCGGCTGGGCAGGTGCACCGGCGCAGCCCGCTGCCGATGCCGCGACGAGTGCGCATAAGAAGAGTGTCCTGATCATGGGTGCTCCGCGTGGCCTGCGCTTGAATTAGACCCCCGATGCCGCCCGGGGTGCCAGCGCCGCCTGCGCCCGGGCCGCTTCCGGCGTGCCATGGACGTTCCCGACCGGGCCCGCGTATCATCCCGCGCCCCAACGCGCCCGTAGCTCAGTTGGATAGAGTGGCAGCCTCCGAAGCTGCAGGTCGCTGGTTCGAATCCAGTCGGGCGCGCCACCTTCCTGTTGTCCATTTCGGGGACATAGGTGATGCGGCCTCAATGGGTCGTCACCGGGTCGCAGTAACAAACATCGCCGGCCGAGTTCGGGAAGAATAAATTCCGCATCCCCGGGAGCGGAGTCCGGCGGAGTGGCGTTTGCCGATGCATGTCGAGAATGACCTGCCACCGCGGCCTCCACCGCACGCGCTGAACCGGGGGACGAGCCTGGCAATGCAGCGGTGGCGCGTACCCGGTCGGACCGCTGCGACGAAGAGAGCAGGCGGCTCCTTCCCAGCGGTTGACGAGACGGCGGTCCTGCTCTGAAGTGTTAGGAGTATCGGGACCGCCTCGGGTACCGAAAAGCGCGGCCCGGACCCTCGTTCCGTGCCCTTGGGTTCGCCGTACTCCTTAAGTCCGATTGCTGGCCCGCACGGGCGCCGAATAGCCTCACCGACGTCGCGGTGCCCGGGTCGGGCGACCGCGGACGAAATCACGATCGCGTTGCAACAGGACGTGCCGCCTTCGCCGGGGCGGTGCATCGGACGGTGAGGGAGACACATGAAAAAATCACTTCTGTCCCGCAGTTCTTTCTGGTTGGCCGGCTCGTGTGCGGCGCTGATTCTCGCTGCGTGCAGCACGACCTCGACCGCACCGTCTCAGAGCGCGAGTGCCCCCGCGGCCGCGACTTCAGCCGGCAGCGGGAGCGCGCAGCAGGTGCTGCCGAACGGCCTTCACCTGGTGTCGCAGACGCCGCAGCGGATCCTTTACGTGAGACCCGGAGCGAATTTCTCCAAGTACACCAAGGTCAAGATCCTGGACTGCTTCGTCGCGATGCAGAAGAACTGGCAGGAAGACTACAACCAGCAGGTCAGCAATCTCGATCAGATCGTCACCGATGCCGACATTCAGACCATCAAGAACCGCCTGTCCACGCAGTTCAAGCAGGAGTTCACGAAGGAGCTGACCGCCGGGGGCTATCCGGTCGTCGACACGACGGCACCCGATGTGCTGCTGCTGCGTCCGGCGCTGCTTAACATTCAGGTGACCGCCCCCGACCTGCTCTCGGCCGACCCGGTTGGCACCATCATCCGCTCCGCCGGCTCCGGGACGCTGTTCCTGGAGCTCTGGGATCCGGTCAGCAAGACCATCCTCGCGCGCGTGATCGACTCACAGGCGGACCAGCAGTCCGTGGCGCAGACGTTTAACTTCTCCACCAACAAGGATGCCGCGGACGCCATCCTGAAGAAATGGGCAGACAACCTGGTCAAGCATCTCGACGCCGCCCGCGCCGCGGGCAAGGGCTGACGGCCTGACGCCGCGTCTGCGCGACTAGAAGCGAACCGTGCCGGCGAGGCCGAGAGTTCGTGGCTGAAAGGTCGTCGCGTAGTAGAGCGTGCTGATGTCGACCCCCTTGTTGCGCTTCAGGAGGGTCGGCTGCGAGTCGAAGGCGTTGTTGAGGAACAGGGCCACATCGGCGCTGTGGCCAAACGCAAGCAGGCTCACGGTCGCGCGCAGGTTGAGGAAGTTGGTCGCCGGATTCCCGCCGATGTAGGGCGCGTAGTAGGGCGAAGGCGAAGGTATGCCCGTATAGAACGGACCCCCGTTGTGGCTGTGAAAGGCATCGTCGGCGCGCACCGTGGCGCTCATCGTGCCGCGCAGCCAGAAGGTGCGCTCGAGTGAGCCGACCACGTTCCACGGCGAGGCCACGAGCGGCGGCGTGCCGAGGGCGTCGCCGTCGTTGACGATCACCTGTCCGTCCGCGGCTACCGTGTCGGTGTAGCGCGCGTCGATGTAGGCGAACGAGAGCGAGGAGCGCAGATCCCAGGCCAGCCACAGCTGCGCGTCGAGTTCCACGCCGCGGCTGTAGGCGCCGCCGGGCACGTGCGTCACGAGGCAATTGCCGGTGGCCACCGGGCCGTTGTTCCAGCGGGCGTCGAACACGGCGGCGTGCAGGTAGTCGAGGCCGTCGTGCAGTTTCAACTTGGCGCCGACTTCGTAGCTCCAGAGCGTGTCAGCGGGGTAGGGCGAGGGATTCTCGAAGCAGGTCGGCAGCGCCGCGTCGACTCCCGCCGGGGAATAGCCCCTCGAGACCGTGAGGTTATAAAGGGCGCCGCCGGCCTCGTAGAACAACGATGCGGTCGGCGCGACCAGGGTCTCGCTCCAGGTGGCGTGAAACAGTGGCGGTCCCGCGTGTGAGTCGTACTGCTGCCACTCGACGCGCACCCCGGCCGCCAGCGTCAGCTGCGCGAGGAGACGCTGGTGCACCTCGCCGAACGCGCCGAGCTGCGTCTGCTCGGTGGTGGTCGAATTGCTGGCGTCGAGCGGCTGGTCGTCCAGGATCGGGATGTGCTGACCGGTCACCCGGTAGGCCTCGGTGTCGCTGGTGCGCGAGTAATAGGCACCCGCCATCCACGTGAGCGAGTGATCGGTCACCGGCGACAGCAGCCGCAGCTCCTGCGAGAACAGGCTCTGGCGCAGCGCCGCGGTGGTGATCACGGCGTCGCGGTAGCTCGCCGGGTAGGCCGGCTGACCCGGGTACTGCGGATTGTTCCAGCCACCCCACTTGGACGACTCGGTATCGTCGACGGCGAGGTCGCCCAGGCGGCGGTAGTAGGCAGTCAGGCTGTCGAGCTCGACCTCGCGGATATTGCCCTTCACCTTCAGGGAGGCGAGCGTGAAGCGGTCGTCGAAGGGCTGGGGAATGAGGCTGCCGTTGTCGAGCCGCCCGTCCCCGGGACTGGACAGGTAAGTAAAGAACGCGGGCGAGTCGCGCGAGCGCGCGGCGGTATAGGTGAGTGCTGGCGTGATGCTCCACGCCGAGGGCGTCATGTAGGTCAGGGCGGCACGAAAGCTCTCGGTCGTGACCTCGTTGGCGTTGGCGTCCACCGTCGTGCAGGTCGGCAGGCAGGTGAAGGGGTTGACTAGGTTCACGTAGCCGCCGTCGGTGCGATACCAGGCGCTCACGCGGTAGCCGAGCTCGCCGTCGCTGATGGGGCCGCCGGCGGCGGCGCCGAGCTCGTAGCTGGGATCGCCGCGCTCGGTCATCGCCCACTCCGCGTGCGTGACCGCGCTGAAGTTAGTGAGGCTCGGCTGTCGCGGCACGAACAGCGCGGCGCCTCCCTGGGAGTCGGCACCGAGCGTCGCCCCCTGGGGGCCGCGCAGGACCTCGATGCGGTCGAGATCGAAGTACGGCGGCAGGGCGCGACCGAAGGTGTTGCTGCGCGCCGCCGGTATCGCGATCTCGTCGTAGAAGATGCCCGTCGCGCTGCCGTGCCGGTCGGTCACGCCGCGGACTACGAGGTCGGTGTACACGCCGCTGCCGACGCTGGAGTAGAAGCCCCAGTCCGCGCCCGGGGTGAGCGCGGCCACGTCCGCTATGCCCTTGACGCCCGAGGCCTCCATCGCCGCGCTGTCCCAGGGGGTGTAGGCGACGGGCTCCTGCGTGACGTGCCACTCCCAGCGCGTGCCGGTGACGGTCACCGTCGGGGTGGCATCATCGGTCGCGCTCTCGACGACGGCGGCGCGCGGGGCGCTCCGGGGTTTGATCGAGAAGCCGCTCTCGTTCAGCTTCTCGTACGTGAGCCCGGTGCCGCTCAGCAGCTCCTCCAGCGCTCTCTCCGCTGCGAGTCCTGCGTGTGTTCCGTGCGAGTGGCGCCCGGCCGCATCCGCCGGCACGTCCTTACGGAAAAAACAGGCGAGGCCCGTGTCCCTCTCGAACGCGGCCAGCGCGTCAATAACGGGCTGCGGAGGAATGTTGGCCGACAGCTTTTTCAGCGGCGCGGCGGCCTCGGCGCGCACTGCCGCCATGGCCAAGAGCACGTACACCACCGAGCCCAGGTACGCGCGGAAGCGCCGCCGCCGCGCACGCACGGCGCGGCCGTCACGTGCTGGCTGTTCGCGGCCGTGTGTTGAGCCAGCGGACGCAACAAGCTTCCCGTCGCGTGCCCGGAGGCTTCGCGATGCGTGCCAAGCGGACAGTCCCCCCATCACGCTTAACGCCTGCGCCCTTTGCTCGTTGGATGTTGGAGTGAAGCAAACAGCGACGAGGTCATGTTAGCAGAGCGACAGACACGCGGGGCCCCGCCGGCTGTTGGCACCGCCGCGGCACGCCCGCGTTGCCCGCACGGGGAACGTTAGCCTGGAAGCTGTCTAATTCGTCGCGGCGGTGCGCCGGCAACGGGCGTGACGACCGGGTGTCGCCGCTACAGCCAGCCGCGGCGCTTGAAGTACGCGAACGGGATGATCGCCGACACCGCCATCATGCCGAGCGCCGCCCACACGCCCCAGCGCTCGTGCAGCCAGGGGATGTAGGCGAAGTTCATGCCGTAGAAGGCGCCGATCACCGACGGCGGGAGCATGAGCACGGTGACGACCGAGAAGATCTTGAGGATGTTGTTCTGGTCGATGCTCACGAGTCCGAGCGTGGCGTCGAGCAGGAACTGCGCCTTGCCGACCAGAAACGTCGCGTGATCACTGAGCGCCACCACGTCGCGCGCCACGGTCGTCAGGCTCGCGTGCGCCTCCGGCGTGAGGCGCGCGTCCGAGCTCTGCTGCAGGAACCCGATGAGGCGTGACAGGCTCACCAGGCTCTCGCGGGTCTTGGAGATGAGGTCGCCGCTCTGCCCGATCTTCTGCAGCTCGGCCCGGAAGTCGTGGCGCGCGCGGTGACCGCCCGAGCGCGGGAAGACGCCATAGGAGACGGCATCGATCTCGGCCCCGACCTGCTCGAGCACGTCGGCGAGGCGGTTGATGATCGCCTGCAGGAGGCCCGTGAGCAGCAGCGCGGCGGAGCTGCAGGCGCCCGCATGCGTCGAGGCGAAGGCGATGAAGCGCTGAAACGGCAGCAGGTCCGCGTAGCGGTTGGTGATGAGGCGCGGACCGCTCAGGATGAACGTGACCTGGGTGCTCTCCGGGCGGCTGGAGTCGGCGCGCGCGAGCACGGTGGCGGTGACATACAGCGAGCCCGCCTCCTCGTACAGGCGGTTGCTGGTCTCGATCTCGCGCATCTCCTCGCGCGTCGGCACGTCGATAGCGAGCGCCTGCTCGACGCGGTGCTCCTCCTCCGGAGTGGGCTCGAGCAGGTCGAGCCACACTGCCGCGGGGGCGAGCGGCACGCCCGGGGCACTCTCGCTGCGCTCGAGTCCGTGCGGGCCCGGTACGAAGACGCTCAGCACCGCGAGGCTCCCGCAGCAGACCTCAGGCGCGGGCCATCAGTGACGGTGCTCGGCGGCCGCGAGGTCGTTGATCAGCTCGATGAGCTTGGCCTCGCCGCCGGCCTTTATGACGTCGGTGGCGTACTTGCCGTTGACGACGATGAACGGCACGCCCTCGACGTGGTAGCGGTTGGTGAGCTCCTCGGCGCGCTGCAGGTCCGAGTTCACGGTAAAGGAGCTGTAGGCCTTGGCAAACTCGTCGGCGTTCACGCCGTTACGTACCGCCCACTGCTGCTGCACCTTGAAGGAGTCGTCGGCGCTTCCCGTGAAGAGCATGTCGCGCTGCTGCGCCATGGTGTCCATGACCTTCGCCACCAGGTCCTGCCGCCCGAGTACCTCGAGGGTGTAGTACAGCTGAGCGTGGCTGCGGTGCACCGCCTGCCACATCACCGGCACGCGCACGAACTCGACATAGGAGGGCTTGCTCTTCGCCCACGCCTTGATGAAGGGCTCGAGTGCGTAGCAGTGCGGGCAGGCCAGCCAGAACACCTCGAGGACCTCGACCTTGCCCGGGGCGACGCTGGTCGGCTGCGCCGGCACGAGCAGCGTGTAGTTCACGCCCGGCTGCCACTTGCTCTCCGGCAGGGGCGTGGCGGGCGGCGCGCCGGCGATCTTCTCGAGCGAGGCGTCGCTGCCGGTGTGCTCGGCCTCCGCCGTCCCGGGGGACTCCTGCGAACCCGTCGCCTGCTCCGTCTCGCTCTGCGCGCCCACGGCCGTGGCGGGGGCGCTTGACGGCGCGGCCGGGGCAGCGGGGGCGGACTCGGCAGCCGGCGGCGCACTCGGGGCGGGCGGGGGCGGTTCCTGGCGGGCGCAGGCACACAGCGCGGTAAGTGCCGCCAGGGCAAGAAGTCTCGTCATGTCAGTCCTCGGGTCAGCGCATGCCCTGTACGTAGGAGGCCACGTCGCGGATCTGCTCGGGGCTGAGCTGCTTGGCGATCGTGAACATCATGACAGCGTTCGGGGTCGCCCCGACGGGGTTGTTGCCCGTGTAGCGGATGCCCTTGGCATAGTCGTTCAGCTGCTTCACGACGTAGACCGACTGCTGGGCGCGCAGCGCCGGGTAGCCGGAGGCGAGATTGCCTCGCCCGACCGGACCGTGGCAGGCGACGCAGGCGGGCACCTCGTGAGCGCCGTCCCCGCGCAGGTAGAGCAGCTCGCCGCCCTGCCAGTAAGAGGGATCGGCCTCGAGTCCCTGGGGCGTCTGCGCCTCGAAGTAGACCGCGAGGTCACTGATGTCCTGGTCGCTCAGTGAAACGGCGAGTGGCTGCATCACCGGGTTGGCGCGCACGCCCGCGCGGAACAGGCGCAGCTGCTGGGCGATGTATACGGCGTTCTGCCCGGCGAGCCGCGGCCATTCCGGATTGGTGCTGTTGCCGGCCGGCCCGTGGCAGGCGCTGCACACGGCGGCCTTTGTGGCGCCGTCGGCCGCCTTGCCGCTGCTGAACGGGAAGTCCTTGGCCGCCGCGTTGGCGGGCGGGGGGCCCACCGCTGCGGCCGATGCCGCGGGCGCCGCCTGTGTATACGCCGACTCCGGCAGAAGACACGCGAGCGTCACTGCCATTGCGGCGCACGCCATCCGTCCCACTCTCAGACTCTGTGGCATTGCTGTCGTCCGGCCCGGTTCCGCGCTACGAGGGCGCCGGATTGTACACTAGGCCGTGGCCTACGCTTTCTGAGCCGGATCCATGAGCCGCTTCAATCAGGTCCTCTTTCTCGGCAGTGCGGCGCGCGCGGCTCAGTTTCCCGCGGATGTTGGCGTCGAGGTCGGCTTCGTCGGCCGCTCCAACGCCGGCAAGTCGAGCGCCATCAACGCGATCACGCAGCGTCAGGGTCTCGCGCGCACGAGCAAGACCCCGGGGCGCACGCAGCTCCTGAATTTCTTCGAGCTCGCCCCGGGCAGGCGCCTGGTCGACCTGCCCGGCTACGGCTACGCCGAGGTGACCGCCGCGCAGCGTCGCGCGTGGCAGCCTCTCATCGAAGCGCTGCACGCACGGGAGGCCCTGCGGGGTCTCTTCGTGATCGTGGATGCACGGCGCGGGATCCAGGACGGGGACGAGGCGCTCCTGGAGTGGGCGGGTCCGCAGCGGCGCCTGCACGTCCTCCTCGCCAAGTGCGACAAGCTCTCCACGGGCGAAGGACGGGCCACGCTGCGTGCGGCCGAGGCCGCGCTCAAGGGCCGCTCGAGCGTTCAGCTTTTTTCGTCCCTCAAGGGCACGGGGGTGGCTGAGGCCCGGGAGATCCTCGCGGCCTGGCTGGGAGTCTGACGGGCAATAAAAAGCCCCGGCGGATTCCTTAGAAGCCGCCGGGGCAGACTAACCCGGCACAGGTCTCATGAACCGGGTTGACCCGCTCAGGGAGGGAAGCGGGGAGTGCTTAGGCACTCGTTTTGTTCGAGTGCGGGTCAGCCCGGAAGTTCCGGATGGGTTTCTAAAAAATATCTTTTCAAATCATAAGTTTGCTGAACCGCTTGTCTCGTTTGCACCACAAACGGCCCCGGCTCAGTAGAAGCTCACGAACGCAGACAGGGAGAAAATCCTAGCCCCGTTTGTGTTTGGAATATCGAAGCCCTCGTACTCGAGTCGGGCGCCCACGTTGCCGTAGTGCACCTGTGCGCCCGCCCCCCAGGCGAAATCGGTTCCGCTGGTCGAGAACGAGAAGAGCCCGGGCGGAGGCGTGCCGTTAACGTCGTGGTGCAGATCCCAACGGGAGAGGCCGAGCTTGCCGTAGACGTCGAGCCAGGGCAGCGGGATCGGCAGGTAGCCGACGGCGAAGCCCGCGAACGCGTCCGCGTTCTGCTGCGTGCTGCCGCCCACGAAGGACTGGGTCTGGCTGCCGAGGTCGAGGTAGTCGAGCTCGCCCCCGATCCAGTTCAGCGGCCGCACTCCCACGAACGCCTTCCACGACGTGTCGTTCAGGTGAGAGAACGAGTCCTGGATGTCATCGACCTGGTTCGAGGACACGCCCGCGCCGACGTAGAGGAAGCCGCCGGCGTGTGCGGGCAGGGCGAGAGCCAGGCCCGTGG
>DATBBQ010000146.1:0-9250 GCA_036270915.1 Steroidobacteraceae bacterium | reverse complement strand
TACGGGCATGTCGCGACCCGGGACGATGATCACAGGGCGGCTGCTGGCTACGGTACCAGGGCTGAACTGCGGAAGCCCGTCGGCCGCGCGGTGACCCCGTGATGCCCGAGGCCGACATTCTCGCGATCCACGAACTCCTCGCGCTCTACGGGCACATCATCGACGAGCGCGAATGGCACCGCGTGGCCGAGCTCTTCACGCCCACGAGCGTCTACGACATGTCGGCCTTCGGACTGGGGATCGTGCACGGCGCCGCCGCGATCCGCGAGTTGTGGAGCCGCCCGGGCGCGGCCCACCCGCTCGCCCATCACTCGACCAACATCGTCGTCCGCGCGGCCGAGGACGGCAGCGTGCACGTGCTCTCCAAGGGCCTCGGCGTGGACTCGGGCGGTCGGGTCGGCAGCGTCGTCTACCGCGACGTGGTGACCCGCACCGCCGAGGGCTGGCGCTTCGCCTCGCGCACGGCGCAGCTGCGACGCTGAAGGCGCTAGCGCGACCAGGCGAGGCGCCCGGACAAAAGCAGAAAGAGTGCCCCGACCGCGCGGTCTATCAAGACGCGCACGTGGGGGTTGCGCCGGAAGAAACCCTGCAGTCGCCCGGCGGCCACCGCCAGCACCAGGCACCAAAGCAGCCCCGTCGTGATGAAGGTCGCCCGAGGGCGAGAAACGCTAACGTCTTGTGCTCGCTCGCCGGGTCGATGAACTGCGGCAGAAGCGCGAGAAAGAAGAGTGCCACCTTGGGGTTGAGGAGATTAGTGACGACCCCCTGCACGAACACCGGCCTGGGCGCGGCTTGCGAAGCGGCTGTCGCCGGTTCGACCCGCGGCGCACGGGTCAGGAGCAGCCGCACGCCGAGGTAAGTGAGGTACGCCGCCCCGGCGAGCTTCACCAGCGTGAAGGCGAGCGAGGAGGTCGCGAGAATGGCCGAAAGACCGAGCGCCGCGGCCAGCGTGTGCCCGATGGTGCCGACGCAGATTCCGAACGCGGCCGCGATACCGGCCCGCACGCCGCCCGTGAGGCTCCTGCCGAGGATGAACATCGTGTCCTGCCCGGGCGTCAGATTTAGAAGAATGCCGGAGATGAGAAACAGCCAGTAGCCGTTGTATGCCGAGCATCGCTCCTCCTCAGCTGCGGACGCGCTCACCTGTCCGGCTATTGCTCGACCTGCCGCCAGCCGAGCTCTGCGGTCTCGGCGACCCGCGCGCCCGCCTCGCGGGCGTGCTCACTCGCCGCGGTGCCATCGAGCACGCGCCGCATGATCCCCTGGCGGATGCAGGCGATCCGAAAGAGGTTGTACGCCATGCAGAACTGCCACACCTGCGGCTCGATGCCCGCCCGCCCCGAGCGCTCGCAGTAGGCGCGCACGTACTCGGCCTCGCTCGGAATGCCGAGCGAGCCGAGATCGAGTCCGCCCAGCCCGCGGTTGTTGTCGCCGGCCGGGATGCGCCAGGCCATGACGTGATAGGAGAAGTCCGCGATCGGGTGCCCGAGGGTCGAGAGCTCCCAGTCGACGACCGCGAGCACGCGCGGCTCCCCGGGCGCGAAGATCATGTTGTCGAGCCGGTAGTCCCCGTGCACGAGCGCGCACTCGTCCCCGGGCGGGACGTGCGCCGGGAGCCACCCGAGCAGTCTCTCCATCGCCTCGATCCGCTCGGTCTCGGAGGCGCGGTACTGCTTGCTCCAGCGCGCGATCTGGCGCGCGAAGTAGTTGCCGGGCTTGCCGTAGTCCGCGAGCCCCAGGGCGGCAAAGTCGAGGGCGTGCAGCCGCACCAGGACGCGGTTCATCTCGTCGTAGACGGCGGTGCGCTGCTCCTTCGCCACGCCCGGCAGAGTCGGGTCCCAGAAGTTGCGCCCCGCCGCGTAGCCCATGACGTAGAACGCCGTGCCGATGACCGCGGGTTCCTCGCACAGCACGAACGGGCGCGCCACCGGAAAGCCCGTCGGGTACAGCGCGCTTATCACCCGGAACTCGCGCTCGACGGCGTGCGCCGACGGCAAGAGCGGCCCGGCTGGCTTCTTTCGCAGCACGTACTGCGCGCCGTCGCCGCCGGTGAGCAGGAAGGTGGGATTGGACTGCCCGCCGCGGAACTGCAGCACGCTGAGCGGAGCGCTGAAGCCAGGCAGTGCGCTCAGCAGATAGCGCTCGAGCGAGCGTTCGTCGAAGCGCTGCGCGGCCGTCACCGGCATCGTGCCGGCGAACTGCTCCAGACCCATCAGTCGTACTTCTCCAGCTCGATGCGGCCGATCTGGTTGCGGTGCACCTCGTCGGGACCGTCGGCGAGGCGGATGGAGCGTGCCTGCGCATAGGCGTGCCCGAGGTGAAAGTCGTCGCACAGGCCGGCCGCGCCGTGCGCCTGTATGGCCCAGTCGACGACCTGGCAGGCCATGGCGGCGGTCGCGATCTTGATCATGCCGATCTGGGCGCGGGCGGCCTTGTTACCCACGGTATCCATGAGCCAGGCCGCATGAAGGACCAGGAGTCGCGCCTGGTCGATCCGGATGCGCGATTCGGCGATGCGCTCGAGCGTCACCGACTGCTCCGCGACGGGACGACCGAATGCGGTGCGCGCCTTCACGCGCCGGCACATCTTCTCCAGCGCACGCTCGGCGAGGCCGATCAGGCGCATGGCGTGGTGGATGCGCCCCGGGCCGAGCCGGCCCTGGGCGATCTCAAACCCCCGGCCCTCGCCGAGCAGGAGGTTGCCCGCGGGCACCCGCACGTCCTTGAAGTCGATCTCCATGTGCCCGTGCGGCGCGTCGTCGAAGCCGAACACCGGCAGGTGCCGCAGAATGGTGATGCCCGGTGTCTCGCGCGGCACGAGGATCATCGACTGCTGCAGGTGGCGGTGGGCCGCGGGGTCGGTCTTGCCCATGAAGATGAACAGCCGGCAGCGGGGGCTGCCCGCCCCGGAGGTCCACCACTTGCGACCGTTCAGCACGTACGAGTCGCCCTCGCGCACGATCGAGCTCTCGATGTTGGTCGCGTCGCTGGAGGCGACGCGCGGCTCGGTCATCGCGAACGCGGAGCGGATCGTGCCGGCGAGCAGCGGCTCGAGCCAGGTGCGCTTCTGCTCGGGTGTGCCGTAGCGCTCGAGGGTCTCCATGTTGCCGGTATCGGGCGCGGAGCAGTTGAACACCTCCGGTGCCCAGCGCACCCGGCCCATCCTCTCGCACAACGGCGCGTAGTCCAGGTTGCTCAGGCCCGCGCCGTAATGCGAGTCCGGCAGGAACAGATTCCACAGTCCCGCCGCGCGCGCGCGCGACTTCAGCTCCTCGAGGAGCGGGGGGTCCTCCCAGCGCTCCCCCTGCTGGTGCTGGGCATACAGGCGCTCCTCGTTCGGATAGACGTGCTCGTCCATGAACGCGGAGAGGCGCTCGAGGTACTCCTTACTCTTGTCGCTGAGCTCAAAGTCCACGGGGATCTCTCCTCAGGGCCATCGCCGGCGATGACGTCCTTCGATCATGGCACAAAGCCCGAGTGGCGCACGATGCGCCGCGACCTCAACGATGCTCCGCGGCGTCCTCGCGCTGCCTGACACACTCGTAGAGAAGCATCCCCGCCGCGACCGAGACGTTCAGGCTCTCGACCGCGCCGAGCTGCGGCAGCCGCACGAGAAAATCACACTGCTCCTGGGTGAGACGGCGCAGCCCGGTACCTTCAGCCCCCAGCGCCAGCACCACTCCGCCCGTGAGGTCGATCTGGCGCGCCTCGCTGCCGCCGGCGACGTCTGCCCCGACCACCCACAGGCCCGCCTCCTTCAGGAGCTTGAGCGTACGGGCCAGATTGGTGACCGCGACCACGGGGGTGGTCTCGGCGGCCCCGACCGCCACCTTGCGCACCGTCGCATTGAGCTGCGCGGCGCGATCCTTGGGCACGATGACGGCGAGCGCGCCGCACGCGTCCGCGCTCCTCAGGCAGGCGCCGAGATTGTGCGGATCCTGAACGCCATCCAGTACGAGTAACAGGGGCGAGCGGACCCCGGTGAGGGCGGTCAGCAAGTCATCCTCGCTCCAGGGCGGGAGCGAGGCGACCTCGGCCGCCACTCCCTGATGCGCGACGTCGCCGAGCAGCTGCCTGAGTGACTGCGCATCCACCCTCTCCAGAGGGCGCTGACTCTTTTTCGCGAGCTCCTCGAGCGAGCGGCCCCGCGGATCGTCGCGCTGCTGCGCGAGCCGTACCTTGAGCACCCGCTCCGGGTGGCGCTCGAGAAGCACGCGCACCGCGTGGATGCCGTAGACGATCTCGGTCGGCTTCATGGGCGGTGCGGCTACCCCTCCGCGGCGAGTGCCAGGTCGATGAGGCCCTCGATGGGATTGACGGCCGTGACCACGACGCGCACATGCATGCCGGTGCGCAGCCGCCGCCCGCTGCGCCGCCCGCGCCAGCCGTGGCCGTCGTCCTCCATCACATACTCGTCGTCGTGCAGATTGTCGACGTGCAGAAGTCCGTCGATCGCGACGTCCAGAATCTGCACGAAGCAGCCGAACTCGACCACCGTGGTGATCAGGCCCTGGAACGTCTGGCCAATCCGCTCCTTTAGATAGGTGCACTTGAGATAGCCGGCGACGTAGCGATCCGCCTCGTCGGCGCGCTTCTCCAGCTTCGACGTGCTCTCGCCCAGGGCGCCAAGCTCTGCGGTCTGGTAATTGACGCCCGAGCCCCCCTTGGCACCGATGAGGGCCTTGAGGGTGCGGTGCACCACGAGATCCGGATAGCGGCGGATGGGCGAGGTGAAGTGCGCGTAGTGACTGAGCGCGAGACCGAAGTGCCCGATGTTGGTTGGCTGATAGATCGCCTGTGGCATGGCGCGAATGACGAGCGACTCGACGAAGGCCCGCTCCTGTGCGTCGCCGACGCGCTGGGCGATGGCCTGCAGGTCGCGCGTGGTCACCGACTTGGGAATGCGCGCCTCCACACCCAGCGAGCGCAGCGTGACCGTGAGGCGCTCGAGCTTTTCCTCCTCAGGCTGGCCATGCACGCGGTAGAGCGTCGGGGTGCGCGACTTCTCGAGCTCCTGCGCCACCGCGACGTTGGCGAGGATCATGCACTCCTCGATCAGGCGGTGCGCGTCGTTGCGCATGCGCAGCTCAACCCCCCTCACTCGCTCGCCCTCGTCGATGACGAACTCTGCCTCCGGCGCGTCAAAGTCGAGAGCGCCGCGGCGGCGACGCGCCTTGTGCAGCGCGCGGTAGACCTCGACCAGGACTTGTAACTTCTCCTGCAGCGGACCGAGCTGCGCCCGCGCGGCGGGACGTCCCTCGAACAGTGCCTGGTGGGCCTGCGAGTAAGTGAGGCGTGCCGCGGAGCGCATCACCGCGGGGTAGAAGCTCGCACGCTGGAGCGCCCCGTTGCGCGTGATCACCATGTCGGCGACGAAGCAAAGACGATCGACGTTCGGCGCGAGCGAGCACAGGTGATCTGAGAGCGCGGTGGGCAGCATCGGCAGGACACGCGTGGGGAAATAGACCGACGTGCCACGCGCCTGCGCCTCGGCATCGAGCGCGCTGCCCGGACGCACGTAGTGACTCACGTCCGCGATGGCCACCAGCAGGCGAAAACCCGCGGGGTGGCTCTCGGCGTACACCGCGTCATCGAAATCGCGGGCGTCTTCGCCGTCGATGGTGACGAGCGGCAGCTCGCGCAGGTCAACGCGATTGGCGGCTTCGCGCGGATCCACCCGCTCGCCGCAGGCCTGCGCCTCGCGCAGGGCGGCGGTGGAAAACTCGTGGGGAAGATCAAAACGCGCGATGGCCGATTCGGTGGCGAGCTCGACCGGACGGTCAGGGTCCAGGCGCTTGCTGATCGCCGCCTGCGCCGGCGAGGCGGAACCCGCGTGCCGTATGACCCGCGCGATCACCCAGTCGCCTGCGCGCGCCCCATGCAGGTCCGCCGGCGCCACCGCGGCACGCAGCTGCAGGCGCCGATCCGCGGCACTTACCCAGGCAGCACGTCCCTGGATCTCCACCGTGCCGAGAAACGCCGTGACTCCGCGCTCGAGTACCTGCTCGACCGTGCCGGACCAGCGATCGTCCGAATCGCGTGACACCCTGACGCGCAGCCGATCGCCGTGCATCACGCCACGCATCTGCGGAGGAGGCAGAAAGACGCTCTCCCGGAACCCCTCGACCCGAAGGAAGCCATAGCCGGCGCGGTTGGCACTCACGATGCCCTCAACGGTCGCGCCCGGCCTGAGACCCCCGCGCGGTGTCGGCTCGTGGTGGGCGACCGTCTGAGTAGTGGCGCGAGCTCGCGAGTTCCGGCCGCCAGACGCGCTGGTGCCCTTCTCCTTGCTCTGCGCGCGCTGGGATGTGGCGGTTTTGCGCCGCGCGAATTTTCCTCTACGCCCCTTCAATTGACAGCCCCCGAGCCCCTGCGTAGATTGCGCGGCCTTCCCTGCCTGCCCGGGTGGCGGAATTGGTAGACGCACTAGTTTCAGGTACTAGCGGGTAACTCCGTGGAGGTTCGAGTCCTCTCCCGGGCACCAGATTTTCCTTGTTTTTCAAATAACAGTGTTCCTTTGTTGGAGTGGTTTCGCGTCACTCCGTGACTCGATTTTGCGCGCGCACTATAGATGATTCCGCCGCGGCTGACTCTTATTGATTGTCGGCTGAAATGTTCGAGTTCGATCTCGGCGAGCGCCGCACCGCTCAATCTTCTCTCCGCCTTCGAGAAATGGTCGGCCGGAATTTCTGTGCCTTGGACTACGAGCACCGAGTCCGCTGATCAGTCGCGGACGGCCAGATGGCTACTGAGCGGCTTTAAAAATCAAGGTGCCAGCTCGTGTGAGAGGAAATCCGTTCGAGGTATGGCGGGTACGAGTCAGACAGTCGGTACCGTGCCGCCGTCAATCACGTACTCCGTGCCAGTGATCGAGGCGGCTCGTGACGAGACCAGGAAGGCAATGAATTCCGCGACTTCCTTCGGCTGCGCGGGCCGGCCGAGCGGAATACCACCGAGGCTTTTCATGATGATCTGTTTGCCGCCCTCGTAGTTCGTACCAGCCTGCGCAGCTAGGCGGTGCGCGAGTGCGACGGCCGCTTCAGTTTCGACCCAGCCGGGGAAACGCGGATGACGCGCACTCCCTTTGGCGTGACCTCCTTTGATAGGGCCTTGCTGTAAGTCGAAAGGGCCGCTTTGGCCGCAGCGTAAGCAATCGTTGATTCGGGCAATGGCAACATTCGCTGAATTGACGTGACATGAATGATCACGCCTGATCCCTGCGCAATCATTGACGGCAGTAAGGCGCGATCAAGGCGAATCGCGGGCATCAGGTTCTGGTTCAGTTCTTTCGACCATTCCGCATCGTCGAGCGCCGCAAAGCCGCCGCCCGGAGCACTCGACCCGCCGAGCACGTTGACGAGGATGTCGATGCCGCCGAACTGCTGTAGTACCGACTGAGCGACGACCCGAGCGCCCTCCGCAGTCGACAGATCCGCAGCCAGATAGCGCACACGGTCGGTCGGTGAGGAAGGCGCCGAGCGCGCTGCTGTCACAACCCGCGCTCCCGCCTCCAGAAACGTTCCCACGACCGCTGCTCCGATACCTCGGGTGCCGCCAGTGACGAGAGCGCGCCGATTCGCGAGCGACAGATCGACGCTCATGGCGTGATCTCCAAAAAGGCGATCTTTCCTCGCTCCAGGCGGAAGGCGAACCGCAAATCGACCGGGCTTCCCGGAAAGTTGCCGGTTAGACGGCTCGTGACGATGTATCGCCCGTCCCTCTGTTCAATAGAGAGAGGTACGCTCGTGTAAGAGTACCTGGCAGATGCCGCGGTCTTCCACGCCGTGATTGCTGCGACCCCGGAGTATGTCTGACCCTCATCCTTGACGACGGCGTGGTTCGTGAAGCACCGGGCCACGGCTTCCCCATCGTGCCGGTCGGCGTCGAAATACGCGGCGATGGGTTCGGGAAGGTGCAGATTGATCATTGAGGCATCTCCTTGTTTCCCAAGCAGAGACGACGATGAGCCCTGCTGACTAATTAGTGAATAACGTATAATCTAAGTAGCCTAGTTAGAGACTAATGCATAATGCGCGGATCGGAGTTTGCCGAGCTGAAGGCTTTTGCGGCCGTCGTCGAGCGAGCCAGCTTCGCGCGCGCTGCCAGTCATCTTGGGCTGTCCCCGTCAGCCCTGAGCCAGACCATTCGCCACCTTGAAGCCCGGCTCGGCGTGCAGCTGCTAAATCGCACCACTCGGAGCGTGGCACCCACGCGGGCGGGGTTACGCCTCCATGAGCGCATTGCCCCGCTGATCGGGGAAATGGATGCTGCGGTTGCCGAGACTGTCGCTGCCTCGGGTCGGACTGCGGGAACGCTGCGTATCAACACATTAGGCATGGCGGCCAAGAAGATCATCGCGCCGCGGCTCGGGCGCTTTCATCGGGCGCACCCGGAGGTCGTGCTTGATATCGTGATAGACGAGGGCCTAAGCGATATCGTCGCAGGCCGTTTTGACGCGGGGATTCGCGTCGGCGAGCGCCTCGAGAAAGACATGATTGCGGTGCGTCTGACCCCCGACGTAAAGATGCGCGCGCTCGCCTCGCCCGATTATCTTGCACGCCGAGGTGAACCGAGGATACCCGCCGATTTGCACGGGCATCCGTGCATCAACTGGCGCTTCCCGGGCAGCGGCAGCATCTATCGCTGGCAGTTCGAGAAGCGGGGCAAGATGCTCGAGATGAGTGTGGAAGGTCCGTTGATCTCGAACCATCATCACATCGTGATCGAGGGAGCATTGCAGGGACTCGGCATCCTTTATGCCTATGACTTCGATGGCGTCGACGAAGCGATTGCGCGCGGACAGCTCAAGCCCGTCCTGACCGACTGGACACTGATTAGGCCCGGGCTTTTTCTCTATTACTCGAAACGTCGTCACCCTCAGCCTGCGCTCCGCGCTTTCATCGATTGCATGCTTGACCGAGACGAACCGGCATCTAAACGACAGATCAGAAAAGTGGGCGCGTGAGACGTGGAGCGGGCGAAGGCCGGCTTTGGACCTATTCCGTTGAAATACTCTTGGGGGGGCGCGAATTCAAGATTGCGAAACACTACAGCCGCCCCTCCCCCCTGAGACACGAGGGCACGGCGCCTTGAGAAGATTTCCTCTGTGGGTGGCCGTGAGGTCGTTCTGCCGCATCGCAAGTGGATGTCAGCTCACACGTTCGCTTGGCGGAGAACTTGGCACGGTTGTAGAAACAGTGTTTCAACAGAACAAGTCAAGAGGCGTCAATTGGCCGATCTTCCGCAGTCG
>DATBBQ010000145.1:0-31346 GCA_036270915.1 Steroidobacteraceae bacterium | reverse complement strand
GCTAAGGTCGTGACGTCTCAAGGATTTGCGCTCGGAAAAGGCAACGGCCTCGGGGGGGCGAGAGAGAAGGCTTTGCGAGTGCCGTGAGCTGCTGCCGTCTCGTCCTTGAGTCCCGCCCGTCCGTGAGCGTGACCCGGTCGTCCTGACCGCTCGATCCCTGAAATCCCGTTTTCCCGACTCGGCCGCCGTCCGCTTTGGCACGGCACCTGGGCTCACTGCATCGACTCATCGCATCGCCATGCCTCCCCGAGGCCGTTTAACAGCGCGTCACGCCGGAGAGGGCGCTAACTCCGACAACGCAATCAGACTGGTTGGTTCGTTCATTGCGCGCCTCGCGATCTCCAACAATTCGTCGATTCCGACCGGGCGCCGTGGGTTGAATTGCGCCGTGCCCACACTGATTGAAAGCGCCGGCACATCCCAGCTGTGGTTCTGCGGCCGGCGCAGGCGCAGCATGATGGCGTGCCGCGAGGCGTGCTGTTCGCTGGTGGTGAGCGCGGCGAATTCATGGCTGCCCAAGCGCCCGAGCACCTCGTACACGCCGTAGCTCGGGAAGAGGTCGCGCAGGAGATTGCCGGTCTGACGCACGACGATGTCCGCCGCCTGGCGTCCCAAGGACTCGCTGACCCGGCGCAGCTGATCGACGCCGAAATACACGAGGAACGCCGGCTGCTCATCGCGCACGGCGAGGTCGAGAAGCCGGGTGCCCACCTGCACGAACCCGCGGCGGTTGTAGAGGCCGGTGAGGTCATCGTTGAGCGTGGCAGAGCGCAGCGAATGGACGAGATTGAGCAGTGCTTTCTGCTGTAGCGCAATACGCTGGCCGCGCGACATGCCCTTACAGCGCAGCAGTTCCGAAAGCAGGCCCGTTATGCGCGCCTCGTCACCTTCCATCGCGGCGGCGCGCAGCTGGCTGGCGAGTTCCCCGTTGCGAGCGCGTATCGCGCTGCGATCGGTGTAGCGTGAGACTGACGCGCTTTCCGACATAGACATCCCCTGGCCGCTCGTTACGGACGAGCCTAAGGCACGTGCCGGGTGGCTCGGGGCAGCTGACGTCGCAAGTCAGCGTCAGTACGGCAGCAAGCTTGAGGTAAGCCTCGTCCTACAGGTCGCGGGGCGCAGGAAACGCTCCAGCCAGCCCTGCGGGGACGACAGGAGATCTCGTCGCAGACCGACAGCGAATTCCGGCAAGTGCGGCGAGAGTCCTGTGTTCGCAGCCACGGAGGAAATTTCATGACGTCAACGCCACGCACGGGCTCCGCGGACAGCGGGCCACGCAGGCTCCCTCCCACCCATACCGGTGAGCAGTCCGCCGATGAGCTGGCAATCGGTCGACACTCGCTGCCCGCCCTGCCTTATGCGATGAGTGCGCTCGAACCGGTGATCTCGGCAAAGACACTGTCGTTTCACCACGGCAAGCACCACAAGGCCTACGTCGACAAACTCAACGAACTGATCGCCGGGACGCCGTTCGCCGGTCAGTCTCTTGAAGAGATCATTCTCAGCACCGCCGCTCAGGAGGCGCACGTCGCGATTTTCGACAATGCCGCACAGGCCTGGAACCATAGTTTCTACTGGCGGTGTCTGCGGCCCGTGGGCCACAGCGACACGATTCCCGCAACGCTCGCCCGCCAAATCAAGGACTCATTCGGCGACCTCGCCTCCTTGAAGGAGCAGTTCGGCAAGGCCGCGATTGAGCAGTTCGGCTCCGGCTGGGCGTGGCTCGTGGCCGATGGCTCGCGACTGCGCGTCATCAAGACCGGCAACGCGGACGGTCCGCTGCCGAAGCACCTGCGTCCACTGCTCACCATCGATGTTTGGGAGCACGCGTACTACCTCGACTATCAGAACCGTCGTCCCGATCACGTGCATGCCGTGCTCGATCGGCTGATGAACTGGGAATTTGCTGCGGCGAATCTCGCCTGATGCGAGCCTCTCCCGTGCCGCGGCGCACGATCCTCGCCGGGAAAACGGTGAGCGGCGTTGCGGCGCGCGCGAGGCTAAGCACACGGCGCCGCTGTAGCCGCAGTCCTACAGGTACTCAGTGCCACGCCCGACCGACCCCGGTGGGTCAGCGGTGGATAGTCGCCTCGCAATCAAGGAATTGCAGGTGGGGATTTCATCAGTGGGACAGCTGTAGCGACTTCCGTGATCGGGATGTCGTACGCACGCGCGCGTGCACGCACTGAACCTCGATATGCCTGGAATTGAATGAGGAGAGACACAGTGGAAACGACCGCGGGTGAATTTAGTCGTGGAGGCGCGCGCCTTAGGGGCGCGGCACAGGAGGCTGCCCAGGAGGCCGGCGGGGCAGCGCGCGAGGAAGTGCAGAATCTGATCTCCGACGTCGAGGACCTGATCGATCGCGTCGGCGAAGCCGCCGATCCCGAGGTGCGACGGCTGCGCTCCAAGGTCGCGGCGGCAGTGGAGACCACGAAGCAGTCGATCTCCGACAGCGCCGACCAGATCCAGCGGCAGGCGCGCGAGGCGTTTTCGGCGGGCGACCGCTACGTGCGCAATCAGCCCTGGGAGGCGATCGGGATTGCGGCGCTGGCCGGCATCGCGGTCGGCTATCTGGTTTCGCGACGCTGAGTGGCTTCGTCGGCCCATGATCGATCGCCTCTCGGATGCAGCGACGATCGCGGTGCGCCACGCGGGCGCCTACACGGATCTCATCCTGAGCGATCTGAACGTCGGCACGCGCGCGCTGCGACGGCGCGTGGCCGTCGCTTTCGTCATGGGCGCGGCCATTCTCCTGGCGGTAGCGACGGCATCCGCGTGGGCGATCGCGGCCAGCTGGGATACGCCGGCGGGGCCTTGGGTCATCGGCGGACTCTTGGCACTGTTCGTCGTCATTGCACTGCTCGCTTACTGGCAGCTGACCGCACTCAACGCCGCGGCTCCCCCGGTGCTCTCCCAGACCACGCGCGAGTGGGCCAAGGACCGGGAGCTGCTCGAGGAACTGCTGGCGCGCGATCGGGCGGAGGCCTCGTGAGCGCCGTGCCGCTTGACCCGCGGGCGGAGGCCGCGCTGCTGACGCTGCGCGAGAACCGCCTGCAGCTGCGCCGCACTCTGCGGCCGCAAGGTTCCGAGGGCTTTCCCCGCAGCAGAACGTTCCGCTGGCTCGCTTCGCACCTGAGCATGCGCTCGCTGGCTTCCACTGCCATCGCTGCCGCCTTCATGCGTCCGAGGAGCCTGATTCAGTTGCTGAGCATGCTCGGCGGACGGCGCCTCTGAGAGGCTGGAGGAGCTTCTAACGGCGAGCGGAGATTACAGCGTGGGTTTTTTGGCGCATTTGACGCCAGCAGACGTGTCACCGCATTGGCTTACACCGACCCCCCCCGGTAACGCCCCCGACGCGTCTGCCTTTTCTTTCACGACCTGCGCCGCACCGCGGCGGCGCAGGTCCAACTGAGCAAACCAAGGTTACACAGATGCGCACTCTGATTCTTACGGCATTGGCCGTCGCCTTTACCGCCTGGTATGCCGGTCAGCGCAGCCGGCGATTGGCGCGCGAGGGCGCACGCCGGGCCGTCGAGCGCTGGGAAGACGAGGGTGGGGCGGTTCGCCGACCCTACGACTAGCCCGCGCGATAGCTGAACGCCCCCGACGGGCTCCTCATCCCCGATCGGGCTATCATTCCATCGGCGTCACCGGCAGCCGAGGAAGGCGTTTCGCTTGAACTGCCCGCATACACGGAAGGCCCGGTCACCCGGTTCGGCGTGGCGCGGCTCTCCCTTTATCCGACTCGCCAGCATGCGTCCGTGAATTCCCCCAACCGGCAGCTCATCGTCGAGGCACTCCTGCTCGGGGCGATCGTCGCGCTGTTCCTCGCCGCCTGGGCTGGGCAACACCAGCTCGCGGAGGCGAGCCGTCGGGTGGAGCAGGGGGTGCAGCGCGAGCGCGCGCTCGGCGAAGTACTGCAGCTCGTCAGCCAGGCCGAGAGCGGACAGCGCGGATACGTGCTGGTCGGGGACTCTCGCTACCTGGCCCCGTACGAGGAGGCGGTCGAGAAACTGCCCGGGGCGCTCGTGCAGTTTACCCAGGTGTTCGCGACCGCGGCGCCCGCGGTGCTCGCCGATGTTCGTGAAATCGAGCGCCTGAGTCGCGCCAAGTTTGCCGAAATGGGTGAAACGGTGAAGTTGTACCACGACCGCGGCCGCAGCGCGGCCGTGGCGCTGGTACGCACGGACGCCGGTCAGGAGACCATGGTGCAGCTGACGGACCACGCGCGTGCCATCCAGAGCGCGGAGGCCGACGCGATCCTGGAGGTCAGTCGCACCTGGCGAGCGGACCGTTGGGTGAGCCTCGCACTGATGACCGGGGCGGCAACAGTATGTCTGCTGCTGATCTACGTTTTGCGGCGGCTCGTTCGGCGCTACGTGTTCTCCAAGGAGCGCGAGACGGAGGCGCTCAACGAACGCCAGGGTGAACTCGAACGCGCGGTACAGCGTAGTACGGAAGACCTCTCGGAGCTGTCCACGCATCTGCAGTCCGTGGCCGAGAAGGAGCGCGCGACACTCTCGCGCGAGCTGCACGATGAGCTCGGCGGACTGCTGGTGGCCGCACGCATGGACGTGTCGTGGCTCGAGGAGCGGGTCGCGGCGAGCGATCCGGAAGTGCTCGATCACTTCAAGCGCGTCCAGGACGCGTTGCTTGCGGGGGTTGATCTCAAGCGGCGCGTGGTCGAGAACCTGCGCCCGACACTGCTGGACAATCTGGGGTTGTTTCCCGCGCTTCGCTGGCAGGTGGCCGAATACTGCGGCCGCGCCGGGATTCAGTGGGTCGAGCGCTACCCGAAGGAGGAACTGAACCTCACCCCCGAGGCCTCGATCGCGATTTTCCGTATCGTGCAGGAGTCCCTGACGAACATCCTGAAGCACGCACAGGCCCGCAACGCCGAGATCGTGGTCGAGCCGCAGGGGCAGTGGCTCGCGCTAACCGTCCGCGATGACGGCGTCGGTATACCCGCTGACCGCCGCGGCACGTTGCGCTCGCACGGCCTTGCCGCCATGCGCCACCGTGCTATCGGCTTTGGCGGTCATCTGGGGGTTGTAACTCGACCCGAAGGTGGCACCGAGATCCACGTACGATTGCCGCTCGAGCGGATCAGCGTCGCCGCGGCGGCGGCCATCGCGTCCTGAATACCCGCTTACTGCGGCCGGCTACGGTCCCTGGCAAAGTCACGCAGAAGTGACGGGAGTCGGAAGTAGTCGCGTGACTTGTCGAGGAAGGCCTCGACACCCAGCGACTCGGCCTCGCGCCGGTATTCAGGCAGCCCGAAGTTAGTGAGGATGATTACCTTCGGACGCAGCTCCGGCTGAACATGTACGAGCGAGCGCAATACGCCGAAGCCTGAGCCGGTGCGCAGGTGCAGATCGAGAATCAGGACATCGGGCATTACGGCCGAGATGCAGGTGAGGGCGTCGCTTTCGGTCTGTACGGTGTCGATCAAGTCAACGTCAGGCAGGCGGCCGATGAGTTCCCCCAGTCGCGCGGCGAGCAAGGAGGAGTCCTCGACCAGCAGCACGCGCAACGACGTACTATTAACCATAATTCTCGCAAAAACCGAAGTCATAACAAGGTGGCAGGCGCCGGGCCTCAGCGTACTTCGAACCAGCCAAGAGGGTAGTGACGGGGGCAGCCTGCGACTGCCGGTACCCAACGTCCGGGGCTGTCAGCCTGTGCCTACGCAATGACTTATTGGACCAGTCCGTTGCGCAGGGCGTAGGTGGTCAGGTCTGCGTTGGTGTCGAGATTCATCTTCTCCAGCACCCGAGCCCGGTAGGTGCTCACCGTCTTGACGCTGATGAACAGCTCCTGGGCGATTTCCGAGACCGAACGGCCGACCGCGAGCTTGCACAGGATCTGAAACTCCCGCTGCGAGAGCGAGGCGTGCAGGGGCTGATCCGTCGGCTCATCCAGCGCGGTCACGAGCATCTCGCTCAGCGTGGCGCTCACGAAGCGCCGCCCGGCGAGCACCGTGTGCACTGCGCGCATGAACTCCTCGGGGGCCTGGTCCTTGGCGAGGTAACCGGAGGCCCCGGCGCGCAGGACATTGATGGCGTACTGCTTCTCGGCGAAGCCGCTCATGACCAATACGCGCGTACTGGGGTGCCCGGAACGGATGTGCCTGAGGATGTCGATTCCGCTGCGATCGGGCATGTTGATGTCGAGGATCACCAGGTCCCACTGGCCGTCGCGCAGCTGCTGCAGGGTCTGCGCTCCGGTTGCGGTCTCTCCGATCGTGTCTATTCCCCGGTCCTGCTCGAGGTAGTGTCGCAGTCCCGTACGGATCATCGCGTGGTCATCGGCAATAAGAACGCTCGCCATGTTTAGCCTCCAAACGCGCGGCCACGCCGCCCGGATAGCACCTACGTGAGGCGTGACAGTAGCGACTCCGTCGGCTGAGCAGCGTACGCCTATCGCCTCAGCATCCGTAGGCATAGTCCTACAAAATCCTACGGCCGTTGTCCAGTCGCCCCCGCGGCAAGCGGCGCAACCAACGGCAAAGCTCTGGCCTTCGCTGCGCCGGCTTCGAGCATCGGACAGTGTGTCCGCCGAATTCCGGGCGCGGCCCGCAGACAAGTGCCGGGCGGCGGCGCATGCCAAATGCTGTGTGTCAAGGGTGCTCCACCTGGTTTCTGAGGGGTAGGCGGGAGACTACGTACGCTATTGATGCGTGAGGACGGCGCTCACTGCAGCGCAATGGGACGATAAGGCTGCGCTGAAGTTGAATGCGGGCTGAACGTCGATCGAGGGACGCGCTGACCGTAGCGGGTGAATGTCCGCGCCGCAGGGCGCGGCAACAGGCCCAAGGAAGGGCAGGTCGGGGCGGCACGGATGCCGCTCCGACCGCGCACAGGGATCCAACAAGAGCAACAGGATGGAGCATGCCGCCGGAGATCAACCCGTCTGAACGGTTAGGCGATTCGGCAACCAGGAGAATGGCTGCGCGAGTGCGCGCCGTGGCTGAAACCTCCGTCGAGGAGGGCGGATCAGCCGACACGGGGTCACGTGAGCGTGCGCTGCGCCTGGTCGCGCGACCCTTATGGATCGTCGCGGTCTGCGCGCTGGTGATCGTGCTGAGGGTGGGTCGCGAGGTCCTCATTCCGCTCGTGGCGGCGGTCTTGCTGGGGCTGGTCCTCTCAGGTGTCGTCGAGACCCTGCGGCGCTACCGCATACCCCGTGGCCTGAGTGCCGGCATATTGCTGCTGCTCGGCGTCTTCGCCGCGGGCCTCGCAATCGATGCGCTATGGACGCCGGCAACTCAATGGCTGCAGGACGCGCCGCGCATCCTGCGCAGCATCGAACACAAGGTGCGGCCAGCCCGCTCGGCGGTGCTGCGCTTGAATGAAATCGCGACCCGCGCCTCGGCGATCGCCAATCCTGGTAGCGAGGCGCGACCGGGAACTCCCTCCGCCGCGGCCCCGGCCGCACCCGCGAACACGGTGTCCGCGATGGAAGTGTTGGCCGGTACCGGATGGGCGCTCGGCACGACGGTGACCATCCTCGCGCTCACGTTGCTGCTGCTGGCCACGGGGCCACCGACTCTCGCCCGCATGACCGCGGCGCTGGCCAGCGATCTGCACGCGGTGCACGTGCTGCGCATCATCGACGCCATTCGCGTGGAGATGGGCCGCTATTACGGCACGCTGGTTCTCATCAATCTCAGCCTGGGCGTGGCGACCGCGCTGACGATGTGGCTCCTCGGCATGCCGAATCCGGTGCTCTGGGGGGCGATGGCGACGGTCTTGAATTTCATTCCCTATCTCGGCTCGGCGACGACGCTCACCATTCTCACCATCGTGGCCTTCGGGACGTTCGATTCAATCGCGCACGTTCTGCTCGTATCGGCGTGCTACCTCGGTCTCGCAACCGTGGAAGGTCAGATCGTCGAGCCGGTATTTTTCGGCCGACGCCTGCGACTGAATCCGATCATCGTCTTCGTGGCCCTCTGGCTCGGCGGCTGGCTGTGGGGCATCGCCGGTGTCATCTTTGCCGTGCCGCTGCTGGTGGTCGTGAAGGTAGCCGCCGCGCACGCTTCCCCGGACGGCATGTTTGTGCGCTTTCTGGATCCGTCCGCCCGCTCAAATGAAGAGGCGCGCGCAGAGCCGGAGTCGGCTCGGGCGCTACCGCCTCGCGAGTTCCCGCACTGAACGGGCGCGCTTAACGCGGCGCCAGACGCGTTGTGAGCGGTATTTCGCCCGGGAATGCCGGGCCATCGAAGGTCATGGCTGCGTAGCGGATTGCGGCTGACTGCGACGGATAGGTATGGATCACCTTCGCCAGGGCACGAAGTCCGATCCCGGTGTTCATCGCGACGCACACTTCATTGATCATCTCGCTTGCGCGCGAGGCGACTATGGTGGCGCCCAGCACACGATCGCTGCCTTCCGCGACGTGCAGTTTCACAAAGCCCAGGTCCTGACGGTCAGTGATGGCGCGGTCGATGTCCTGCATCATGACGGTGTAGGTCTTCACAGGCAGCGACCGCTCACGCGCCTGCCAGACCTGCAAGCCGACGTGCGCGACCTCGGGAACGCAGAAGGTGCACCAGGGAATTGTCAGCCGGCTGTGGCGCTCGTGCGTGCCGCGCAGAGCGTTGTGGACGGCGATCTCTGCGGTGCTCTGCGCGACGTGTGTGTACTTGTCCTCCATGCACACGTCGCCCGCGGCATAGATGGCGGGGTTTGAAGTGCGCATGAAGTCATCCACGAGGACTCCGCGCGCCTGGTCGAACCTGACCCCGGCGGCATCCAGGCCCAGGCCGTCCGTGTACGCTCCCCGTCCGACGCTCACCAGGACGCGATCGGCCGATATCTCGCGACGCGTCTGATAGTTCTCCGTTTCGAGAGTCACCGTGCCCGCTTCCACGCGCGCGCCGACGACGCGGGTATTGAGTCGGATATCGACCCCGTCGCGCGCCATCGATTGCGCGAGAATCTGCGCCGCGTCGCGCTCCTCGCGCGGCAGGAATTTCGCGTCGTCCTGAATGATGGTGACCTCCGAGCCCAGGCGGCAGAACGCCTGCGCCAGCTCGCACCCGAGCGGGCCGCCGCCGACGACCGCCAGTCGTTGCGGCAGCTCGCGCAGATCGAATATGGACTCGCTCGTCAGATAGGACCCGCGCTTCAGGCCGGGGATGTTGGGGGGCAGGGTGCAAGCCCCGGTCGCGATCAGGGCGTGGCGAAAAGCGATACGGCTGTCGCCCGCCTTGAGGGAACGCTCGCCCGTGAAGAGTGCGGCGCCAAAGTGCACGTCAACACCGATACGCCGCAGGCGCTCGAGGGAGTGGTAGCCGCCGATGCGCCCTTCAATCTGTCGCAGGCGCTGTACGACGCGCGCCAGGTTGGCCTTGGGCGGTTCGAGCCCGACATCGAGATACCCCCACACTTCGCGCAACGCGGCAAAGAGCGTCGCCGAACGGATGAGCGCCTTTGAGGGGATCGAGCCGTTGTTGAGCGATACACCGCCGAGCTTCGCGCGCTCGATGAGGGCCACGCGCGCCCCGATTGCGGCGGCGCGTTCGGCGGCGGCCAGTCCCGCAGGTCCTGCGCCGACGATGGCGAGGTCATAGGTGGCCGCGCCGCGTGCGCGTGCGCTCGGGCGCGCGCCCGGTGTGCTTCGCTTGCGCGCCGCGCGCGCCCCGCGACGTGCGCGGCTCATCGGCCCAGCCAGCCGCCGCGGAAGCCGCAGTGCCTGAGCCCGCGCCGGACGGCAGGCGAGTCGCGCATCAAGTCCCAGATGAGGCCGGAGCGGGCATTTTCGATCGACATCACCAGTAACCCCTGGTCGAGCCCGTACCAGCCCTCCGACAGCCAGCCACCCGACTCGGTATTGAGCGAGGGGTTGAAGCCGCTGGCGAAGCGGTCCTCGGGGCACACCTGGGGGAATTTCTCGAGCAGGTTGCGAGTACCCGCCAACGCGGCGTCGGCTGCAAACGGCAGGCAGGCGAGCATCGCCCACGGGCAGAGCGTGCCGTCATCGGGACCGTAAGGGACACCGCGCGCCATGTAACCGAAGTGCCGGTTGTCGCTGAAGAACTCACGCTTGCCCCGGATGGTCGGCCCGTCGCCCGCGCTGATGCCCCAGATATCGCGGCCGTAACCTGCCGCCTGCCGCGGATTGCGCTCGCAGTACTCGCGCTGCAAGGCGATGGCGCGGCACGTGTTTTGGAAGTAATCGCTGCTCTTTTCGCGCATGAACGCGTCGTGCAGGGCGCGAAAATCGATCCACGCCTGCGAGAAGAGGTGGGTGAACAAGGGTCCTGAGTACAGGACATCCTGCCCGAGCAACCGCTCCCATTGATAGGTCAGTGTCCAGTTCGCGAAGCTGCTCTTCGGCAGGGGCAACGTCGGCGAGCCCAGCCCGAGGATGTAGAGTATGAGCGCCTCGTTGTATCCCTCCCAGCCGTAGTGCAGGAAGCCAAACTGCGGGTGCCATCCCTGCGAAAGGGTCGGCGCGTCATGCTGCGCCCAAGGCCAGTCGATGCGCTCATAGAGCATGGCCGCGGTGTCACGCAGCTCTCGCTCGCGGCGCGCGTCGAAGTACTGTGCGGCGGTGAGAATCCCCGCGAGCAGCAGGGTCGTATCGATGAGGGAGACCTCGCAATTCCATACGCGACGACCGGTCTGCATGTCCAGAAAGTGATAGTAGAAGCCCTTGTAACCCATGACGTCAGGCTCGGGCCCCTGCGGGCCGTCGCGAAACGTGCGCAGGGTGGTGAGGACGCGCCGCGCCGCCTCGGAGCGCCTGAGCCAGCCGCGCTCAACAGCAATCAAATAGCTGGCGAGCCCGAAGCCAACGACGGCGATACTGCAGGGCGATCCGGGTCGCGAAGTGTCGGCGATCAGGCCATTGCCCGGGTTGCTGTAACGGAGGATGTATTCGAACGCGGCCCGCTGCAGACGGCTCACCAGAGCGGTATCAGCGTGGCTGCCGACCGTGCGATGCGTCATGAGGCGCTCCGTCTGAGGTCCGTGACCTGCTGGCTGCAAAATCATATGGACACGCCGCCGCTTGCGCTGTAGGCGCGCGAGCGCTTCGGCAGTTCCGCTGGGTAAGCTCAGCCTGACACAGTCTCGCGAGGCGCGCCGCCGCTAAGGAATCTCATCAGGGGCTTCGGGTGGTGGCACACTATGCCGTCATTGGCTGGCGGGTGAGTCCTACACGGTGTCGGCAGTCACGGCCCTAAACTTGGCCGTAGATGCAGGACCGTGAAGCCCCTCAGCGCCAAGCTCATCCTTTCGTAGACTCGCAGTCGCTTCACATGCCGCACACCGGGTGGCGGTGTGTGCGGCCACGATTTGGCGCACCTCCGTGAGGGCGGTCAAGAAGATGGATCACATCGCGCTGCAGGAGACGCGGACGCTGCCTTGGCTCAGGGCCGACTCCGCGCGCGCGCGCGCGGAGCTGGCGCCCATTCGCGCCGAGCTCATGAGCGCCGAGCGTCTCGAGCAGTTCGCCGAAACTCTCGCCCAATCGCAGCCGCTGCTGCCGTCCGACGGTCACGGTCGTCAGCTGCTGAGCCGCACGCGCCAGAATGCCCGCGTCCTGCGCCGCCACTACGACAGCATCGCCCACACGACCTCCAGCCAGCGCAGCGTCACACCGGCGGCCGAGTGGTTCGTCGACAACTACTACGTCGTCGAGCGGCAGTTGCAGCTGATCCGTGATGACCTGCCCGCCGGTTATTACCGGCAGCTGCCGAAACTGGCCGGCGGGGAGCTGGCCGGAATGCCGCGCATTACCGGAATCGCCTGGGCATTCGTCGCGCATACCGACAGTCATTTTGATGCGCAGCTGCTGATGCGCTTCGTCAGCGCCTATCAGCGCGTGGAAGTCCTGACCATCGGCGAGTTGTGGGCTCTCGCGAGCATGCTGCGTGTGGTTCTCATCGAGAACCTGCGCCGCTGTGCCGACCGCATCGTGAGCGGCCGGGCGCAGCGCGAGGAGGCGGACGCGCTCGCCGATCGCCTGCTCGGCACACCAGCCCGCAAACCCGAGTCGCTCTCTGCGGTGCTCGGTGCGTACGAGCGCCGACCCTTGCCGCGCACGCTGGCCGTGCAGCTCGTGCAGCGGCTGCGCGACTGCGACCCGAACGTAACCCAGGCGCTGCAGCGCGTCGAAGAACTGCTGCAGTCCGAGGGACTGACGGCCGAGTCGGTCGTGCGTGAGGAACTGCAGCGTCAGAGCGCCAACAACGTCACGGTGCGCAATATCGTGACCAGTCTGGTACAGCTCTCGGCGCTCGACTGGGCGGACATCGTCGAGCAGCTCAGCGTCGTCGATGCGGTGCTCGGCACTCAGAGTGACTTCAGCGCGCTCGACTTCGCCACGCGCAACCGCTACCGCAGTGCCATCGAGGAGCTAGCGCGCGACTCCGAGCATCGCGAAACGGATGTCGCCCGACACGCGATCGAGGCTGCCGAGCGCAGTAGCAGTGCGACCGCCGCGGCGCGCGAGCCCGGCTACTACCTGATCGGCCCGGGCCGGGACGAGCTCGAAGCGCAGCTAAATTACCGGCGCCCGCCACGGCTGGCACTGCAACGCGCCGTGCGTCGCGCCGGCATCGCCGGCTACGTCGCCCTGATCGCCATCCTGAGTTTCGCGGCGCTCTATGGCGTGGCGCGACTCCTGCACACCGTGCCGTCGACGCCGCGCGCGCTGCTGCTGGCGCTCGTGTTTCTGCCGCTGGTCGACGCCATCATCGCGGTCGTAAACAGTACGGTGACGCGCCTCATCAAGCCCGAGGCGCTGCCGGCGCTTGATCTGGCCGGCGTCATCCCCCAGGAGTTTCGTACGCTGGTCGCGGTGCCGGTCCTGCTGAGCAGCCGTGCCGAGATTGAAGAGGCGGTCGCCAATCTGGAGGGGCAGTATCTGGCCAGCGCGCGCGGGGAGCTGTACTTCGCTCTGCTGGCAGACTCCAGCGACGCCGAGGCGCAAGTCATGCCCGGCGACGAAAAGCTGGTCGCAGCCGGGCGCCGCGGAATCGCCGAGCTGAATGCGCGCTATGGCCGGGGAGCGGCCGGCGAGCGCTTCTTGTGGCTGCAGCGTGCTCGCCGCTGGAATCCCGGCCAGCAGTGCTGGATGGGCTGGGAGCGCAAGCGCGGCAAACTGCATGAGCTCAACCGGCTGCTGCGCGGGGCACGCGACACCAGCTTCGAGCTCACCGAGCCGCAGTACGCGGCGCTGCCGGCCGGGGTGCGCTACGTGCTCGTGCTCGATGCGGACACGCAGTTGCCGCACGGGGCGGCCGAGAAGCTGATCGCGAAGATGTCGCATCCGCTGAACCAGCCGCTCTTCGACGAGCGCACCCAGCGGGTGCGCTCCGGTTACGGAATCATCCAGCCACGCGTGACCCCGGCGCTGCCGACCGGGGAGGGCACCTCCCTGGTGCAGGAGGTACTGGCGGGAAGTCCCGGGCTGGATCCCTACACGTTCGCGGTTTCGGACCTCTATCAGGACCTGTTCGGCGAGGGCTCCTTTACCGGCAAGGGTTTGTATGACGTTGATGCCTTCGAGCGCTCGCTGGCGGGTCGCATAGCCGAGAACTCCGTCCTCAGTCACGACCTGCTCGAGGGCCTGTACGCGCGCGCCGCGGTCGCGTCCGACGTGGAGGTGGTCGAGCCCTCGCCCGATCGCTACGACGTCGTCACCTCGCGCGAGCATCGTTGGGCACGCGGGGACTGGCAGCTACTGCCGTGGCTGCGGCCGCGGCTGCTGCAGGCGCGCGACCGGCGCGCGGCACTCGGGCTCTCGTCGCTGGGCCGTTGGAAGCTGCTCGACAACCTGCGCCGTACTCTGACTCCCATAGCCGGCATTCTCGCGCTGCTGGGCGGCTGGCTGATGCCGATGCCGATCGCCGCCTGGTGGACGGCGCTCCTGGTCGGCAGCCTCGGCGTCGCACCGCTGCTGCCAATCCTCATCGCCGTGCGCGACCGCCCGCGCCACCTACGGCGCGAAAGCGAACGGCAGGCGCTGCGGCACGACCTGCGCATCGCCTGCCTGCGCTGGGCGCTCTCAGCGGCGCTGCTCGCCGACCGTGCCTGGCTGATGGGCGACGCCATCGTGCGCACGCTCGTTCGTCTGCTGTTCACGCACCAGCACCTGCTCGACTGGACCACGGCGGCGCAGGCGCGCCGGCACAGCCGCCTCGAGCTGGGGAACTATGTGGCGCGCATGCGCGGCGGGATGGCAATCGCTGCCGTCGCCACCCTGATCGTTGTGCTGTTCGCGTCCGACAATCTGTGGATCGCGGCCCCGTGGCTGCTGCTGTGGTTCAGCGCACCGCTGCTGGCACGCCACATCAGCGAGCCGCTGACACCGCGCGGCACGACCACCTTGAGTGAGGCGGACGCCACGGAGTTGCGTCTGATCGCACGGCGGACCTGGCGCTACTTCGACGCGTTCGTGACCGCCGAGGACCGCTTCCTGCCGCCGGATAACTTTCAGGAGACGCCGGTCCCGGTGCTGGCACAGCGCACGTCACCGACGAACATCGGCATGTACCTGCTGTCGGCGGTCTGCGCGCTGGATTTCGGCTGGCTCGGCGTATGCGACTGGCTGGATCGCCTCGAGGCGACGCTCGGTTCGCTGGGCTCCCTGCAGCGCTTTCGCGGTCATTTCTTCAACTGGTACGACACGCGCACCGGACAGCCTCTGCTGCCCAACTACGTGTCCACGGTGGACAGCGGCAACTTGGCCGGTCACCTGATAGCCCTCGCCAATGCGCTCGATTCCATCGCGACGCGACCGTTGTGGAGCGCCCAGCGTCTGCGCGGCATCGAGGATGCGCTCGCGCTCGCGCCGGCGGACGCCGGTGCGGCGCTGCGCGCGGCCGCAGCCGGCGCCTCGGCTGATGAGGCGGACGTGCCGCGGACGATCGGTAGGCTCGAGGCGCAGGCCCGATCGCTCTGCACGGGGTGCGAGGGCAGCAACGACGGGGACTGGTTAGGGGCCGCCGCCCGTTGCGTCCTCAGCCACTTCCGCGACGTGCGAACGCTCGCCGCCGGGGGCGACACCGGCGCGGTCGGCGCGACGCTGTTGGATCTGTCCCGCTCGGCCGCTCCCGGCAGTGTTCCTGCGCGCGAACTGCTGCAGCGCCTCGAGCGGCTCGCCGCCACGGCTCGCGAGTTCGCGTATGGCATGGACTTCGGCTTTCTGCTCAAGCCGCATCGCATGCTGCTGTCGATCGGCTTCAACGTGGTCGAGAGCCGCCTGGACGCCGGCGACTACGACCTGCTTGCCTCTGAGGCGCGCCTCGCCAGCTTCATCGCAATTGCCAAGCGCGACGTACCGGCCCGGCACTGGTTCCGGCTCGACCGGCACTCGGTCGCGATGGGCAACGTGACGGCCCTCTTGTCCTGGTCGGGCTCCATGTTCGAGTACTTGATGCCGGCGCTCGTCATGCGCGCACCGGGTGGGAGTCTGCTCGAGCGCGCGCTGATCGTTGCGGTGCGGGCCCAGCGCGACTACGGTGCCGCGCGCGGCGTGCCGTGGGGAGTCTCTGAGTCGGCCTTCAATACGCGCGACCTGGATCAGACCTACCAGTACTCGCCCTTCGGCGTCCCGGCGCTCGGACTCAAGCGCGGACTCGCCAACGACCTCGTGGTCTCGCCCTACGCCACGGGCCTTGCGGCCATGGTCGATCCGCAGGCCGCGGCGGCCAACTTCCGCGACCTGGTTGCACTCGGTGGCCTCGGGCAGTACGGCTTCTACGAGGCCCTGGACTTCACGCCCGATCGGCTGGTCGAGGGCGAAAAGGTTGCGGTGGTGCGCGCCTACATGGCGCACCACCAGGGAATGACGATCGTCGCGCTCGCCAACGCACTGCGCGCCGGGGCGATGCAGGGCTATTTCCACGCCGAGGCAGCGACGCGTGCCACCGAACTGCTGTTGCAGGAGAAACCCCCCCGCTCGGTCGAGGCGCCGCAGGAGGGCTCGGAGTCCGAGGCGCGTGAGGGGCGTCTGCCGGTCCTCGCCGGCCGTCGCCGGCTGCACACCTGGCGACCGCGCACTCCTCAGGTGCAGCTGCTGAGCAATGGCCGCTACGCAGTCATGATCAACGCCGCGGGCGCCGGATGCAGTCGCCGCGGCAATCTGGCGGTGACGCGCTGGAAAGAGGACACCACGAGCGACGACAGCGGTCACGCGCTGTTTCTGCGCGACTGCGACAGCGGGCACGTGTGGTCGGCCGGCTTTCAGCCGAGCGGCGTGCGGCCGGACAACTATCGAGTGACCTTCACCGAGGACCGGGTCGAGATCGTGCGTCGCGACGGACCGTGGGCGACACGGCTGCAGGTCCTGGTCTCGGCGGAACATGACGCGGAGGCGCGGCGCATTTCGATCGCCAATCAAAGCGACCGTACTCGCGAGCTCGAGGTGACCTCGTACGCCGAGATCGTGATCACCGCCGCCGCCGCCGACCGGGCGCACCGCGCCTTCTCCAACCTGTTCGTGCAGACGGAGTTCGACCCGGGGCTCGAAGTTCTCATGGCGGGACGCCGCCCGCGTGCGGCCGGGGAGCCGGCCGCCTGGGCCGCGCATCTGGCGGTCGTCGAGGGCGACGCCGTGGGTGAGTGCGAGTTCGAGACCGACCGGGCGCGCTTCCTCGGCCGGGATCAGACGCTCAACCGCGCGCGCGCGCTCTTCGAGCGCGCTGCGCTCAGCGGCTCGACCGGCACCGTGCTCGATCCGATTTTCGCACTGCGGCGGCGTGTGCGCGTGGCGCCCGGGGCGACGGCACGCATCACCTTCTGGACCGCCGTCGCCGATACGCGCGCCGACGTGCTGCGCATCGCGGACAAGTGCCGCGAGCCGGCCGCCTTCGATCGCGCCTCGACGCTCGCCTGGACGCGTGCGCGGGTGCAGCTGTACCACCTTGGCCTGGCGGCCGATGAGGCCAGCCTGTTTCAGCGGCTGGCCGCGCACATCTTCTACCTGAACCCCGCCCTGCGCGCGCCCGGAGAGACCCTGCGGCGCAACCGAGCGGGCCCGCACGCCCTGTGGGCACACGGCGTCTCCGGCGACCGGCCCATCATCACCGTGGAGATCGACGACGCCGCTGATCTGACTCTCGTGCGGCAGCTGCTGCGGGCGCACGAGTACCTGTCACTGAAGAACCTCGCCATCGATCTGGTGATCGTCAACGAGGCCGTTACCTCCTATCTGCAGGAGCTGCAGGCGGCGATCGAGTCCCTCGCGCGTGCGAGTCAGCAGCGCCTGCAGCAGGGAGGCCAGCCGGCCGGCGGCAGCGTGTTCGCCCTGCGCGCGGAGGTCATGTCGCCGGTCTCGCGTCTGGCGGTCGTGGCAGCTGCGCACGTCGCGCTCGTCAGCCGCCGCGGCACGCTCGCCGAGCAGCTCGACCGGCTCGAGGATCCTTCCGCCGAGAGCCTGCCGCTGCTCGCCCGTCGCCCGCCGCGTCCGGTGCGTGCGGCCGCGCTGCCGCAGCCGGCGCTCGAGCTGTTTAACGGCACCGGAGGTTTCGCCGCCGACGGGAGCGAGTACACGATCGTTCTCAGGCCGGGCGAGACCACTCCGATGCCCTGGATAAACGTCATCGGGCAGCCGCGCTTCGGTTTCCAGGTCTCCGCCACGGGCAGTGGCTTCACCTGGTCGGTGAACAGCCATGAGAATCCGCTCACCACCTGGTCGAACGACGCCGTCGGCGATCCGCCGCCGGAGGCGATCTACCTGCGCGACGATGACACGGGGGAGATCTGGACGGTGACGGCCGCACCCGTGCGCGATTCCGAGGGCACCTACGTCGCGCACCATGGCCAGGGCTATTCGCGCTTCGAGTACGCCAGCCGGGGTCTCGCCTGCGAGCTGCTGCAGTTCGTGCCGCGCGGTCGCTCCACCAAGGTCTCCAGGCTCACGGTGCGCAACGAGGGGACCAAGGCGCGTCAGCTGACCGTTTGCGCGTACGCCGAGTGGACGCTGGGGTCCTCGCGCACGACCGGGGCGCACTACATCGTCACCGCCCGATGTGCGGAGACCGGCGCGCTCCTGGCACGCAATAGCTGGAACAGTGAGTTCGCCGCGCGCACCGCCTTCATCGATCTCGGCGGCGAGCAGAGCGAGGGCACGTGTGACCGGCGCGAATTTCTGGGCCTCGATGGCCGGCTCGACGCACCGCTGGCGCTGCGCGCCGGTCTGCCCCTCTCCGGACGCAGCGGGGCGGGCCTCGATCCCTGTGCGGCGCTCCTCACGGTGATCGACGTCGCCCCCGGAACCTCGCGCGAGGTCGTGTGCTTCCTCGGCCAGGCGGAGGACGCAGGCAGCGCCGCGACCGAGATTCGGGTGGTCCGCAACCTGCAAATCGAGGAGGCGCTCGCCGAGGTCAAGGCGGGCTGGGACGAGCTCGTGGGCAAGGTGCAGGTGAAGACCCCGGACCGTGCCCTGGATCTGCTCCTCAATCGCTGGCTGCCGTATCAGGCGCTCTCGTGCCGGGTGTGGGCGCGCGCGGCGTTCTATCAGGCGAGCGGCGCCTATGGCTTTCGCGACCAGCTACAGGACTGCATGGCGCTCACGATTCTCGCCCCGGCGATCACCCGTGCGCATCTGGTGCGCGCTGCGGGACGACAGTTCCTCGAGGGCGACGTGCAGCACTGGTGGATGCCCGAGAGCGGGCGCGGCATCCGCACGCGCATCAGTGATGATCGCGTCTGGCTCGCTTACTGCGTCGCGCACTACGTCAACACGACCGGGGACGACACGGTCCTCGGCGAGAACATTCCTTACCTGAGCGGGGAGCCGATACCCGAGGGAGCGGCCGACAACTATTTCGAGCCGCACGTCTCGGAGCATACCGATACGCTCTACGAGCACTGTGTGCGCGCCCTGGACGCGAGCCTCGCCACCGGGGCGCACGGGCTGCCGCTCATGGGGACCGGCGACTGGAACGATGGCATGAACGCGGTCGGCGCGCAGGGACGCGGTGAGAGCGTCTGGCTCGGCTGGTTCCTGTGTGCCACGCTCGCCGAGTTCGGCGCGCTGGCGCTCGCGCGCGGGGACTCCGAGCGCGCGGCGCGCTGGAGTAAGCACCGCGACGCGCTGGGCACGGCGCTGGAGAACGCGGGCTGGGACGGGGACTGGTACCGCCGCGGTTACTTCGATGACGGCAGCCCGCTCGGATCGGCCGTCAACCGCGAATGTCGCATCGACTCGATCGCTCAGTCCTGGGCGGTGATCTCGGGGGTGGCCAATCCGGCGCGTGCGGCCCACGCCATGGCGGCGGTCAACGAGCACCTCGTGCGGCGCGAGGAGCGCGAGGTACTGCTGTTCACGCCCCCGTTCGTCGACTCCGAGCCCAATCCGGGCTATATCCGCGCCTATCCGGCAGGCGTGCGCGAGAACGGCGGCCAGTACACTCACGGGGCGATCTGGTCACTCATAGCCTTCGCCAAGCTCGGCGACGGCGATCGTGCCAAGGAGCTCTTCGACTTCTTCAGCCCCATTCAGCATGCGCGCGACGCCGACGCGGTGCGCCGCTACAAGCTCGAGCCCTACGCCGTGGCGGCCGACATCTACGCCGCCCCGGCGCCCGCGGGACGAGGTGGCTGGTCCTGGTATACTGGAGCGGCCGGCTGGCTGTATCGTGCGGGCCTGGAGTCGATCCTCGGACTGCGCCTGGCGGGCGAGGAGCTGCTGATCGAGCCGTGCATACCGCGCGGCTGGCGCCGCTACGACATCCACTTTCGCCACGGACGCACCCTTTACCACATCATGGTGACCAATCCCTTCGGCGCCACGAACAGTGTCAGCCACGCCGAGGTTGACCATCTGACGATCCTGCGCCCGCCGATCCGTATCCGGCTCGTCGACGATCGCGCCGAGCACCTGATACGTGTGGTCATGGGGTAACCGCGTCCTCGGCCCTGACTGTAGGCGCGTGCCGACAGGGCAAAATGCGACGGACCGATATCGGGCCGCCGAGGTCCGCGGCACGCTCGCCGTAGGCCGGCCCGGAACGAGCGGCCCGGAATTTCGACTGCAGGAGGTTCAACCCGTGGATACGATGTGTGTGACAGTGCGGCGCACCGGCGATCGCTGGGGCGTGACGCAAAAAGGACTGAACTGGTTTCTGGCCGAATTCACCCTGTGGCAGGACGCGCTCGATTACGCCCGCGGGCTCGCAGTCTCGAGCCGCAATTCCATCGTCGAGGGCGAGGACTTCCAGGGGCGCGTCGCGCTCCGGCAAATTTTCTCCACGGACGCGAGCGGTGTCATTCGCGTCCAGTCGATGACCTTCTGAACCACGACGATTGCCTGACGAGGACGAGCGCCGCCCTAGAGGCGGCGCTCCTCATTTGACCGGCTGCTCGGACAATGCTCAGGAAGGATTGTCGGGGTGCTGCGAGCGCCAGTTCCAGTACTCCCGCTGCTGCTCGCCGGAGAGCGTGCGGAACTCACGGTATTCCTGGTGCTGCTGTAGCAGATAGGCTCGATAGGCCTGATCCTCGCGCGCATCCCAGTGATTGTGCTCGTAGGTCGGTTCACTCGCGACGCCACCCGAGAGCATCGCGGCGCCCGCGAGGGCTCCGGCGAGGATGAGCGAGGCGCGATACTCATTGGGACTGCGCATTTTTGATGTCCTCGTTCGTTACGCTGTTGGCCGTCAGTGTGCGTCCGTGACCGCTCACTGCGCCGCCGGAGGCCAAGCAAACGGGGTGTGGGATTGGGATGACTCGCATCGCGTTATAGCAATCCGTTCTCCCGACTTGGCCCCCCCGTCGCCCCGCTCGGCGCAGCCGCCCGCCGCTGCCCCGCATCCCACCCACGCCCGCGGTCGACGGCGACCGGGAGGTCGCAGTGCGCGAGCTGGCCGGTCGGGGATCGCCGTAGCACGGGGGCCGGTGTGTCGGTAGCAGCCGACAGCCGGGCGCGCCGGCCGCGCCCGCGAGAGCTGTTCGGTCCCGGCCTGATCACCGGCGCCTCGGACGACGATCCGAGCGGTATCGCCACCTATTCGCAGGCCGGAGCGCAGTTTGGCTACGGGCTGGTGTGGACGCTCATCGTCACCTACCCGCTCATGGTCGCCATCCAGGAAATCAGCGCGCGGCTGGGACACGTCACCGGGCGCGGGATTGCCGGCAACCTGCAGCGCCACTATTCGCCCGCGCTCGCACGCGGGCTGGTCGGGCTGCTGGCTCTCGCCAACATTGTCAATCTGGGCGCGGACGTCGGCGCCATGGGTGCCGCGCTGCGCCTCCTGTGGGGCGGTCCGGTGCTGCTGTACGTCGCCGCGTTCGCGCTCGTATCGGTGCTGGTCGAGATATTCACCAGCTACGCGCGCTACGCGGCGCTGCTCAAGTGGCTGTGTCTCTCGCTGCTGAGCTACGTCGTGTGCGTATTCGTCGTCGACGTGTCATGGCACGACGTCGTGCACTCGCTGCTGCCGCCGCGGCTGACGGCACAGTCGCAGTACCTGATGGCGATCGTCGCCGTCTTCGGCACCACCATCAGTCCGTACCTGTTCTTCTGGCAGGCGCAGCAGGAGGTCGAGGAGCGCGCGGCCGGGCGCGCCTCGCGCGGTGAGAGCTCGGAGTTCACGCGCATCCGGCTCGACACAGTCATCGGGATGGCGGTCTCGAACCTCATCGCGGTGTGCATCCTCGTCACCGCCGGTGCCACGTTGCACCGGCACGGCCTGACCACCATTGAGTCTGCCGCGCAGGCGGCCGAGGCGCTGCGCGCGGTGGCGGGGCGCTTCGCTTTCGCGGTCTTCTCGCTGGGGATCATCGGTACGGGGCTGCTCACGCTGCCCGTGCTCGCGGCGTCGGCGGCTTATGCCGTCGGCGAGCTCTTCTCCTGGCCGGTCGGACTCAACCACCGTCCCGGTCGTGCGAAGGCATTCTATGGCGCGGTCGCGGTCGCGACGCTCCTCGGCGGCGCGCTCAACTTCAGCCCCGTCAATCCGATCCGCGCTCTGTATTGGAGCGCGGTCCTCAACGGGGTGGTAGCGGTGCCGGTGATGGTCGCGATGATGCATCTGTCCAGTCGGACAGAAGCGCGCGGCGGCGCGACGCTGCCGCGGCGACTGAAGATCCTGGGGTGGAGCGCAACCTGCGGGATGGCACTCGCGGTGGCCGCCATGGCGGTCTCGGCGCTTCGCTGACTACCCGCGGTTACGCGCGCGGCAAGCCCGCGCCGATCTGCCCGCCGCAGCCTCTGTCGCAATTATTCAAATGTGCGTCAGGATCCGATGCGCGGCGGTACGCGCGCACTGCTCGCCCGCTCGTAGGCCCGGGCGACCTGCAGCAGCAGCCCGTCCTGACTGCGCCGTGCCACCATCGTGACGCCGACGGGCAGTGAGCGCACCAGTCCGGCCGGCACGGTGAGGCTCGGGTAGCCGGCGACCGCCGCAGCCGAGGCGATCGCGGAGAAGCCCCCGTCGTGCCGGTCGCCCCAGACATGATCGACGAGCTCGGCCGGCCCGTTGCTCGCGGAGAGCAGCACGTCGAGATTCTGCTGTCCGAGGAGCACGGCGAGGCCTTCCGTATCGCAGGCACGCTGCAGCGTCGCGAGCGCTTTCTGGTAGTCCGCATCGCTCAGGGGTCCCTTGGCCTCGGCCATCGTGAAGATCTCCTGTCCGAAGATCGGCATTTCCTGCTGCGCGTGTGCGCTGTTGAAGGCGATGAGGTCGGAGAGCGTCTTGCTCTCCACCTGCGCCGTATCGAGCGTCGCCAGATAGGCATTGATGGACGCCTTGAACTCGTAGAGGAGGGCGGTGAATTCCGGCTCGTCCGCCTCGTCGAAAACGGCCGGATTCTTCAGGTCCACGAGCACCGCGCCCTCCTGCTCGAGGATGGATCGGGCGGTGGCGTAGAGCTTCGCGGTCTCCGGATGCGCCGAACGCGGCAGGGGCATCGCGCCGACGCGCACGCCCTTGAGGCGAAACGCTTCCAGATCCTTCCCGTAGGCGCCGAAGCCGAGCGGGCGCTCGGCGATGACCGTGGCGAGCAGTGCCGCGTCGGCCACCGTGCGGCACATGGGGCCCGCGGTGTCCTGGCGCGGTGAAATGGGTACGACCCCCTTGCCGCTCACCAGCCCCACCGTCGGCTTCAGGCCCACCAGGCCGTTCAGCGACGAGGGAGAGAGGACCGAGCCGTTGGTCTCGGTACCGATGGCACCGGCACAGAAACTGGCCGCCGCGGCGACCGCAGAACCGGCGCTCGAGCCCGAGGGGTTGCGGGCCGGATCGTAGGCGTTGCGGGTCTGGCCGCCGACTGCACTCCAGCCGCTGTTGGAACGGGTAGAGCGGAAATTCGCCCACTCACTCAGGTTCGCCTTGCCGAGTACCACCGCGCCCGCGGCGCGCAGACGGGCCGCGAGCGGTGCATCGGATCGGCGCGAGGCCGTGAGCGCGAGTGATCCGGCCGTGGTCGCGGTCGGGTCCTTGGTCTCGATGTTGTCCTTGACGATGATCGGCAGGCCGTGCAGCGCTCCGCGCACCTTCTTCGCCTTGCGCTGCGCATCGAGGGCGCGCGCGTCGGCGAGCGCGTCGGGGTTGAGGGCGAGCACCGAGCGGTATTGCGGGCCGGCCTGATCGTAGCGAGCGATCCGGGCCAGGTAAGCGGCGGTCAGAGCCTCGCTCGTGAGCGTTCCGGCGGTGAGGGCGCGCTGCAGGTCCGCCATGGACCGCTCGGTCGGGTCAAAGCTCTCCTCGGCTGCCAGGGCGAGGCGCTCGGCGGAGGCGGCCAGGGTCAGGGCGCTAGCCGTCATCAGGAAATCGCGTCGGTCCATCGCTGAAACCCCCTTCTGTTGTTCTTAACATACAGCCCGGCGCCCCCCATCGTGCGCCCCAGAAGAGGGTAGCGCAGCCGAGGCCCCGGGCGAACCCGTCCTGTGGCGACGAAGCCGCGGAGCGTGCGACCAGACGAGTTAAGACCGGGTCAAGACGAGTTCTCTTTCAGACGGAGCGTGTATGGGCGTTCCCGGAGGGGGGCGGCGTGTCGCTTCGAAACAAACCGTTCCGAGGGGATTTACAGGGAGTTACGGATTTGCTAATTCTTTTGCAGTGCGGTCGGCTCGGACTGCAAGACGAAAATACAACAGCGGGGAGTCTTCTGATGTGCAGCCAACGCGTTCCTCTGCGTCCGCGGCGGGGCCTTATTGCCTTGACCGCCTTTTCCCTATTTGCATTGACCGGCGCCGCTTACGCCCAGGAGCAGGCCGCCGCGGCGAACCAGAAGTCCGACCAGCAGCTGCAAGAGGTCGTGATCACCGGATCGCGCATCGCACGCCCCGACCTCGACCGTCTCGAGCCCACGACGGTGGTGCAATCGGAGGTGTTCGAGCAGCGCGGGTACACGGACGTCGGCCAGGCGCTCTCGGAACTGCCCGCCTTCGGCATCCAGTCCTCGAGCGCCATGAACACGCAGGGCGGGTTCGGCATCGCGCAGAGCTTCGTCGATCTGTATTCGCTCGGTTCGCAGCGCACCCTGACCCTCGTCAACGGCCGTCGTTTCGTGTCCTCGAGCACGGCGAGCCTCTTTAACGGCGCGAGCCCGCCGGGTCAGCAGGTCGACCTGAACGTCATCCCGACCGGTCTGATCGATCGCGTCGAGACGGTGTCCGTCGGCGGTGCGCCGATCTACGGCGCGGACGCGATCGCGGGCACGGTCAACATCATCCTGAAGAAAAACTACGAGGGGCTGCAGCTGGACGCCGACGTCGGCGTCTCCAACGCGAAGGACGCGTGGAACTATCGCTTCCGGGCGCTCGGCGGAGTGAACTTCGCCGACGGACGCGGCAACGTCACCATCGCCGGGGAGGCCTACAAGGCCGACGGTCTGGTGGGCAATTCGCGCGCCAACTTCGCCGACAACCTGGCGTTCCTTGCCCCGGGACCGGGCGTGAACAGCCCCTACGCCGCCCTCCTGACCAACAACGCGACCATCACGCCGATCAACACGTCCGGCATTCCGCTGACGCAGGATTTCTTCTTCTGCCCGGCGTGCGGCGTGCCGATAGGAGCCGTAGGCGTTACCAGCAGCAACGGTACTCCGCTCGCCTGGGCACCCGGATCGAGCGCGCTCAAGCCGTATAACCTCGGTGGCCAGACCGGCAGCGTGGTCTTCTGGCAGGGCGGCGACGGCGCGACCCTCTCGCAGTTCAGCAATCTGCTCTCGCCGCTCGAGCGTTACAACCTCGATGGCACGTTCAACTTCAAGTTCACCGACCACTTCAGCATGTTTGCCGAAGGCTGGTTCAACGAGTCGCACGGCACCAACATCATCGCCCAGCCGGTGTACAGCACCGCCTTCTTCGGCGTCGGTGGCCAGCAGAATGGCAACTGGCAGGTGAGTATCAACAACCCGTTCCTCACCTCCAACGACCGGACGACCATCCAGAACGCCCTCAACGCGGCCGGCGCGGATCCGAACTTCTTCTACGTCGCTCGCGCCAACACCGATCTGCAGAGCGGCCGCGCGGTCGCGGACCAGGTAGTGGGCCGCGGAGTGCTCGGCGTGAACGGCGACTTCAACCTGGGTGCGCGCAACTTCACCTGGGAAATCGCCGCCAACTACGGCTACTCGCGCGACATCAACCGCACGCCTTCTCTCGTGTGGCAGAACGCGCTCAACGCGCTCAACTCGATGGTCAATCCGGTCACCGGCAACATCGAATGCGCGCCCAACCCGGGACCCTCCCCGGTGTCCACGCCGTCATCGACCTGCGCGCCGATGAACATCTTCGGCCAGGGCTCGCCGAGCAACGCGGTGCTGCAGTACGTGACGCACAACGCGATCGCGGAGTCGATCAACACGCAGCGTGACGTTACCGCCAACATCAGCGGGGATATCATCAAGCTCCCGGCGGGAGAGTTGAAGATGGCGGCCGGGTTCGAGAACCGGCGCGAGACCGCGGAATTCGATCCGGACAGCTTCCTGCAGGGCCCGGGCGGCAGCCTCAGCTACGGTGTCGGCGGCGCGGTCCTGCCCGTCAACGGCGGCTACCACACCAACGAGGTGTACGCCGAAACACTGGTGCCGATCTTCGCGGCATTCCAGAATGTCCCCGCGCTCTATCAGCTGGAGCTCGAAGGCGCATTCCGCCGCGTGGACAACTCGATCGCCGGCACCGCCGACATCTGGACTTACGGCCTGCGCTGGGCGCCGATCCAGGACGTGCTGTTCCGAGGCAACAAGACCCGCTCGGTGCGCGCCCCTGCGATCACGGAACTGTTCCTGCCCGGGTCGACGAACTTCGAGTTCGCCAACGATCCCTGCGACACGCGCTTTATCAACCAGGGCACGGCCCCGGGCACGCGTGCCGCCAACTGCGCGGCCGCGGGCATCACTCAGCCGTTCACGTCGAACGTGGTGAATGCGACCGCACAGGGCACCACCTCCGGCAACCCGAACCTCACCAGCGAGACTGCCGACTCCAAGACGGTTGGCTTCGTGCTGCGGCCGCGCTTCGCCCCGCGGCTCAACATCTCGGTCGACTACATCGAGATCAATCTCTCGAACGCGATCGAGCAGCTGAACCTCGGCGAGATCCTGGACGCCTGCTACGACGCCGCGGACTACCCGAACAACGCGTCGTGCAACCAGTTCACGCGCAACGCGCAGCACCAGATCACGAGCTTCCACGACGGCTTCCGCAACGCGGGCCTCCTCGACTTCGAGGGCGTGACCATTGCGGCGGACTGGGGCTTTTCGCTGCCGAAGAACCTCGGCAACATGGAGCTGCGCGCCAACTGGCTGAACACCCGCAAGCTGCTGCAGCAGATCGGCGCTGCGAGCCCGAACAGCATCATGGGTGAGCTCAACCAGCTGATCGTCGCCCCGCAGGACGCGGGTACCTTCGACCTGAACTACAGCAAGAAGTGGTTCCAGTGGTACTGGCAGGCGCGCTACATCGGCCCGCTCAACTTCGACAACCAGAACACGGCGACCTCGCAGGACTACCTGAGCGTGAGCCACTGGTGGCTGATCAACTCGACGCTGACCTTCAACGTCAACCAGCACTTCACGACGCGCTTCATCGTGAACAACGTGTTCAACAAGGAGCCGCCCTTCCCGGCACTCGCCGCTGGTACGGGAGGCAACTTCGCGAGCGCCACCTCGCTGTACTTCGCGGGCATCATCGGCAGAACCTATCTGCTGACGATGCAGTACCAGTTCTAGAGCGCACCGCCCGGACCACGGCGGGCAATGGCGGGGGCCAGGAGGCCCCCGCTGCCTTTTGGGGGGCGCCGGCGCGGGTTGCCGCGCGGAACCGTGCGTGCACAAGAGCCCGAGCGGCTACGGTTTATCGGTGTCGAAGACCTCAGGGATGGAAACTGCCGCGCCTCCACCGCGCCACGGCGACGGCCCGGCGGGCGTCGCCAGTGATTCCCGGTGCGGGACGTTCAGCCGTCGCACAGGCCAAGGACACAATACCTGCGCCAGCTGCGCGGACAAGCGCTCCGGCATGAGCGGCAGCCCCGCGCGCGCTGCGGGCGGGAGCGCTCACGCGGGCTGAAAGTCCGCGACGACGGCCTCGATGAGCGTGGGTCCGGCGGCGGCGAGCGCGGCACGGACTGCCTCCCCGAGTGCGGCGGCGCCGTGCACGCGCACCCCGGCCGCCCCGCACGCGGCCGCGAGGGCGACGAAATCCGGATTGCGGCCGACGACTCCGATCGGGGCGATGCCGGCGGCGCGCATGTCGTCGCGGATCTGTCCGAGCGCGTCGTTGTTCCAGACGACCACCGGCAGCGTCAGGTCCAGCTCCACCGCGGTCATCAGCTCCGCCAGGGTGAACTGCAGGCCGAAGTCGCCGGCGAGCGCGAGGATGGCGCGCTGCGGCTGGGCGATCTTGGCGCCGATCGCGGCCGGCAGAGCGTAGCCGAGCGTTCCGTAGCCGGAAGGGTGGAACCACACACCCGGGCGTTCGGCGGCGAAGGCGTAGTTGCCCAGGTAAGCGATCTGCGTCATGTCGCTGAATACCGCGGCGTCGGCGGGCAGCGCGGAACGCAGCGCCGCGAGGGCCGCGAGTCGGGCACGCGTACGGGTGCCGAACTTCTCGCCGATGCGCGCGCGGTGCGCGGCCGCATCCCCCGCGCTGGCGCGCCAGCCGCGGCGCGGGTGCGCCGCGCGCGCGAGGGCCTCCAGGGCGAGCGTCGCATCCGCCTGCATGCGCACCTGCGCGCCGTAGTGGTCGGCGAGCTTGCGTTCGTCGACGTCGATGCGCACGAGGGCACCGCTGAGCGGCAGGCGCGTCGTCGTGTAGATGTCGGTCTCGGAGAGCTCGGTGCCGGCCGCGACGATCACGTCCGCCTGCGCGGCGAGCTCCTGCGTCGGGCCGTACGGCAGACTCGCGCCGAGATTGGCGGGATGGCTCTCGGCGATCACGCCCTTGCCGGCGGTGGTGGTGACCAGATAGCCGTCGAGCGCCTCCACCAGTTGGCGCACCGCCGCCCCGGCGCCGCGCGCGCCGCCGCCGCAGATCAGCAGCGGCCGCTCGGCGTCCGCGAGCAGCCGCTGCGCGCGCTCCAGGGGGCCCGCCGCGGACGGGGCCGGTGGCGAGGGCGCGGGGAAGCGCTCCGGCCGCAGCTCGGTCTCCTCGGTGAGAAGATCAAGCGGAAGGTCGAGATAGGCCGGGCGAGGCCGTGGCGCGCGCAGCGCGCGAAAGGCGCCGCGCAGGGTATCGCGCACGTCATTGGCGCTGTGGGCGCTGCGCGCGAAGCCGGTGATGCCGGCGGCAAGCGCGCACTGGTCGGCGAGCTCGTGCAGCACGCCCCACTGCTTGCCGAGGGAGGCGCGCACCGGGGTCGTGGCGATGAGGAGCAGCGGAACCGAGTCCGAGTAGGCCTGGGCGAGCGCGGTGAGGACGTTGGTGAGCCCGGGGCCGGAGATCACGAACACCGCGGCGCAGCGTCCGGTGACGCGCGCGTAGCCGTCGGCCGCGAAGCCGGCGTCTTGCTCGTGGCGGGCGAGCACGTGCCGCAGCCGCGTGAGTTCCAGACCGCGATACAGCTCGATGTTGTGAACGCCCGGGATCCCGAAGACGGTATCGATGCCATTGGCGGCGAGCGTCTCGACCAGGTAGCGTCCGACCGTCCAGGGAGGCGCGCTCATCGGCTTGAAATGTTAACACCGGCCACGCACAGTAAGTACGTGCACTTCTCCCCACTGGTCGAGCGCATCAGCGGCGACGGCGCCGACGCATGGCTCACGCATTACGAGGCCCTCGCGGCGCGCGAGCGCGGCGCGGACGTCATCATTCTCTCGGTCGGCGATCCGGACCTGGACACGCCGGCGCCGGTGATGGAGCGCGCGATCGCCGCCCTGCGCGCGGGCGATACCCACTACGTCAACGCACCGGGGCGCACCACGCTGCGCGAGGCGATCGCGCAGGCGCACGCCGTGCGCTCGGGAGCGGTGAGCACCGCCGAGAACGTCGTCTACCTTTCCGGGGCGCAGAACGCGCTGTTCGTCACCTCGTTGTGTGTCGCCGCCCCGGGAGACGAGGTACTCACCTTCGAGCCGCTGTACCCGACCTATCCGGCCACGCTGGAGGTCTCCGGGGCGCGCCTGATACGCGTGCCTGCCGGGCCCGGGCTGCGCCCCGATCTGGAGGCGCTCGCCGGGCTGATCAGCGAGCGCTCGCGGGCGATCGTCTGGGCGAGCCCCAACAACCCGAGCGGGATCGTGGTGAACGAGGCCGAGCTTGCCGCGATCGGCGAGCTCGCGCGGCGCCACGACCTGTGGCTCATCTCTGACGAGGTCTACGCGGGACTCGCGCCCCAGGGACGGGTGCCGAGTCTGGCCGCGCGCCTGCCCGAGCGCGTCGTCACCCTCGGAAGCCTCTCGAAGTCGCACGCCATGACCGGCTGGCGCGCCGGGTGGCTCGTCGGTCCGCGCGAGCTCGTACGTCACGCCGAGCACCTGGCGATGTGCATGCTGTTCGGCCTGCCGGGCTTCATCCAGGAGGCGGCGATCGCGGCGCTGGGGATGGCCGGGGAGGCGGAGGCGCGCATGCGCGACTACTGCGGCGCGCGCGAGGCGCGCTTCACCGCCGGCCTGCGTGGCGTCCCCGGGGTGCGCGCGCTCAAGCCCGAGGCCGGCATGTTCATGCTGCTCGACGTCATGCAGACGGGCCTCAGTGGGGCGCAGTTCATGCGCGAGCTGTATCGCGCGCGCGGCGTTTCGGTGATGGACGGGGCGGCCTTCGGTCGCTCCACGGCCGGCTGCGTACGCGTGTGCTTTGCCGCCGAGGAGCACGTCCTCGCGGCCGCCTGCGAGCGGCTGCGCCTGTTCTGCAGTGAGGATCTGCCGCGCCTCGGACGCGTACCGCCCGCGCGGGTGACGTAGCGGCGCGCGCCGTCACTCGAATGCAAGACCGCGCCGTGCTTCACGTGGACACGCGGGAGCCCGGCGCGGCCGCGGAACGCGGGCGCGCCACACCTGCCGCGGCCGCCCGCTACGCGTTCTTCGGCGGAACAGTTCCGCCGGGCGTCAGCTGATCGACCGCCGCGGGCAGGATGTGCGAGAGCTTTTGCGACAGCTCCTGCGGTGACATACCCGTCTTCGCCGCGATCTGGTTGATCACCCCGCCGAAGGTCTGCTGCACCTGATCGGGCGAGATCGGCTGATTCGCTCCGGTGCCGACCCACGAGTGCACCGTGGGACCGAGTCCCTGCTTCTCCATCTGCGCCACGATGCCCTGTACGCCGCCGTGCTGCTGGATGAAGGAGTTCACCACCGTGGCGACCTCCGCTCCGACCGCGCCGCCCAACAATCCGTCTAGTAAGCCCATGGCTGTTCCCCTGGCCGTGGTTGATGTTCTTCCCGGGGAGATTCTCCTGCAAAGCTCGCAGGCTAGCCAATACGGCCGACGGCCTACGTGCCGGCCGGCAGCAGCAGGGCAGTTCGCGTGCGGCCGGTGGCGGTTTATTATATTATTACGACGACATTAAAAAGACGCCGCGAGGTTGGACGGTACATGCGCAACGTGAGGACACTCGGCCTTCTGGGCACCGGCGTGATCGGCGGCGGCTGGGCGGCCCGTGCACTGCACTTCGGCATCGACGTACTGGCGGCGGATGTGAAGCCGGAGATGGAGCAATGGATCCGCGGGGCGGTGCAGAACGCGGAAGGGGCGCTCGCGCGCCTCACGTTCGCGCCCCTGCCGGCGAAGGGCAAGCTGTCATTTACTACCGACCTGAAGGAGATGGCGGCGCGCGCAGACTTCGTCCAGGAGAACATCCCCGAGCAGCTGGAACTGAAGCAGCGGGTGCTCGGTGAGGTCAGCCGCCATGCCCCCGCGGACGTGGTGATCGCCTCCAGCACCTCCGGGCTCATGCCCTCGGATCTGCAGCGCGACATGCAGCATCCGGAGCGCTTCCT
>DATBBQ010000144.1:0-3933 GCA_036270915.1 Steroidobacteraceae bacterium | reverse complement strand
TGGGCGACTCTTCTGTACTCGGCGCTCGAGGTGCCGGCGGGCGAGCTCGCCGGCCCCGGCGTGTTCACGCCCGATGACGTGGCCGGCGGCAGGCTGCTCACCGGGCCCGTGGTGGTCTACGACTTCGACAACTACTATATGGGCAGCACACTCGCCGAGCACCTCGCGCGCCAGGGTCACCGCGTGACCTACGTGACGCCCGCGGGACACGCTTCGGCCTGGGCCATCATGAGCAACGAGCAGCCGCAGGTGCACCGCGCGCTCGCCGCCTCCGGCATCGCGCTGCACACACTCAGCCGCGTCAGCGGCTTCGTGCCCGGGGAGGTGGCCCTCGTCGATCAGTTCACCGGTGCCGAGACGCGCCTGCCGTGCGCCTCGCTCGTCATCGTCGGCGCGCGCTTCGCCGACGACGCCCTGTACGGCGCGCTCGCCGGCCGCGCCGAGGACCTGCCCGCCGCCGGCATCCGTTCCGTCACCCGCATCGGCGATGCCGCGGCCCCCGGGGCCATCGTGCACGCGGTGTACAGTGGCCATCGCTACGCGCGCGAGCTGGACGCCGCGCCCGGCGAACTCGCATACCGGCGCGACGCGCCGCTGCCAGGGCGGGCGGCCGCCGTGCGGGGCGGCGCGTGAGCACCCCCACCCTGCCTCCCGCGACGTCCGGACTCGAGCCGACGCTGCCGTCCTCCTGGTACCGCTCAGAGCAGGTATTCGCGCTCGAGAAGGAGCGGATCTTCTGCCGTGAGTGGCTGTGCGTCGGCCGCGAGGAAGAGCTCGCTGCCCCGGGCGCGCACCGCGTGCTCTCCCTCTTCGGCGAGAGCGTTCTCCTGGTGCGCAACCGGGAAGGACGGCTGCGGGCCTTCTACAACGTGTGCCGCCACCGCGGCTCGCGCCTGTGCCGCGAAAACGGCGCGGGCGTCGCGCACGCGCAGCTCGGCGGGGGCATCGCCGCCGGCCGCATCACCTGCCCCTACCACCAGTGGACCTACGACCTCGACGGACGCCTCATCGCCGCCCCCTACCTCACCGGAGAGCCGCAGTTCGACAAGTCGCGCTTCAGTCTCTACCCGGTGGGAGTGGAGTGCTGGGGCGGGTTCGTGTTCCTCAACCTGACGCCCGCGGGCGCCCCACCCTTTGCGCAGCAGCTCGCCGGCATCGCCGAGCGCATCGCACGCTACCCGCTCGGGGAGCTGCGCATCGGGCACACGATCCGCTACGACGTGGCGGCGAACTGGAAGGTGATCTGCGAGAACTACAACGAGTGCTACCACTGCGCGGGCGTGCATCCGGAGCTGTGCGCGGTGGTGCCCGCCTTCCGCGAGAAGGGCGGCGCGGGGCTCGACTGGCTGCGCGGCATCCCGCACCGCGCGGGCGCTTACACCTTCACCCACTCCGGCACCACGACGCGCCGCGCCTTCCCGACGCTGAACGAGGACGAGCGCGTGCGCCACAAGGGTGAGCTCGTGTACCCCAACCTGTTTCTGAGTCTCGCCTGCGATCACGCCGCGGTCTTCATCCTCGAGCCGCGCGCGCCGGCGCGGACCGAGATCACCTGCCAGTTCCTGTTCGAGACGTGCGAGACAGAGAAGAGTGACTTCGACCCGAGCGACGCGGTCTCTTTCTGGGATCTGGTCAACCGTCAGGACTGGGCGATCTGCGAATCGGTGCAGCAGGGGCTGAGCTCGCGCGTACACGAGCGCGGCTACTACGCGCCGATGGAGGACTTCAACCTCGACATCCGCCGCTACGTCCTCGAGCGGCTCGGCGACGGCGCCGGAGCTGCGTGACGCACAAGGCGCGCGCACTCGCGCCGGCCCCCGCACAGCGCGTGCGGGTGCGCTGGAAGATCTTCGGCTGTCTGTTCGCGTTCGGGATGGTCGCTTACCTGCAGCAGCGCACCCTCACCGTCGCCGGCTATCAGATGATGCCGCAGCTCGGCCTGAGCCAGGAGCAGCTCGCGTGGCTCGAGGACGCCTTCCTCCTCGGTTATACCTGCCTGCAGTTCCCCGGCGGCGTGCTCGGCCAGCGCCTCGGCGCGCGGCGCCTGTTCGTGCTCATCAGCTGCGTCGCGGTGCTCGCGATGCTGGTCGCGCCGTTCGCGCCGCTCGTGTTCGCCGGCACGGCGCTGTTCGTCGTCCTGGGGGCGGCGCAGCTGCTCCTCGGCGCCGCGCAGGGGCCGATCTTTCCGGTCTCGGCCGGTGTGTTCGAGACCTGGTTCACCCCGCAGCGCTGGTCGCTGGTGCAGGGCCTGCAGAGCATGGGGCTGCAACTGGGCGCGGCCGCGGCACCGCCGCTCATCGGCATGCTCATGTCCGCGTACGGCTGGCAGCGCGCCATCCTCTGGACGACCTTGCCGGTCCTGGGACTGATCGTGTTGTGGGCCTGGTACGGACGCAACACCCCCGCCGAACACGGCGCCGTGAGTGCGGCGGAGCTCGCGGAGCTGGGCGGCGAGCCGGCCGCGCGGACCGACGGCAGCATCTCCTGGGGGCGCCTGCTCACGCTGCTGAAGAGCCGCGACGTGCTCGCGCTCACCGTCTCGTATCTGTGCATGAACTACGTGTTCTACGTGGTGGCGAACTGGACCTTCCTCTATCTCGTGCAGGAAAGGCATTTCACGGTGCTCGAGGGCGGCTGGCTGGCCGCCGCGCCGCCGGTCGCGGCGGCGATCGGCGCCGGCGTTGGCGGTCAGCTCGGCAGTGTCCTGCAGGGACGCCTCGGCGTGCGACGCGGCCTGCGCCTGGTCCCGCTGCTCTCGCTGCCCGCGGCGGGCATCCTGCTCTTCGCGGTCGTCGCCGCCGGCAACGGCTATCTCGCCGCGCTCGCCCTCGCGCTGTGCTTCGCGTGCGTCGAACTCAACGAGGGACCGTACTGGGCAGCCATCATGCAGGTCGGTCGCGCGGACACCATGGCCGCGAGCGGCGTACTCAATACCGGCGGCAACCTCGGCGGCCTGATCGCGACGCCGATCGTCGGCTACCTCTCGCAGCAGCACGCCTGGAGCGGCATCTGTACGCTCGGCGCCGCGCTGGCCGCGCTGAGCGCCGTGCTGTGGCTGCTGGTCGATCCCGAGCGCGCAGCAGCTGACGGCTAAGGGGCCGGTGCCTGCGCATGCACGTCGCGGCCGTCGAGCGTGCCGTCGATGTGGGCACCGGCCTCGCTCGCGGTCTCGGGCCAGCCGATGTCCAGATAGCCGCGGTGTGCGTCCCGGGCTCCCACCACCGTCCGGCAGTGCACGGCGCCCCCGCGCGCGCTCCAGGTGATGTAGCCCGAGACCGCAACGTCCTCGGTCCACAGAACCTCACTCAAGTCGGCGCGGTGACCCATGCCCGACTTGCTGACGCGGAAGGCGCCGCCCCTGAGCCCCGCGCCCTGCTGCCCGTCTTCGGGCGCGTGCGCAATCACGTCCGCGCAGGTCTGCAGCACCGCCGTCACCGTGCGCAGTGTCTCCTCTTCAGAGTCGTCGCGCAGAAGCTGTCCGCCCCTGGGATTATCGGTCGCGGGCTGCGCCGGAGCGAGCTCGTGCGCGCGGCGGGCAAAGCGCGGCACCAGCCTGACGGGCGGCACCTGCCGCGCGCAGCTCTCGTCCCCGGCGCTCAGGTCCGCGAGGAAGCGCTGCGCGAGCTGCGCGCCGCAGTCACTGCGCGCGTGCGGTAGGGCATTGACGTGGAAGCTGTTGACGAGCACCACCTGATGCCCGCGCGCGAAGTGCGCCGCGGCCTCGGCTCCTTCGGCGACGGTGGTGATGTTGTCCAGCTCGCCGGAAAGTACGAGCACCGGGACGTCCGGGTAGGCGGCGTCCGCGGACACCAGCGGCAGCGGCGCCTCGCCCGGCGCGGGCGCCGGCCAGAGCACACACTCGTCGACGAAGGCGTAGTCGAGCGGCATGTGCCGGTATTCGGCGAGCGTGAACGGCGCGTAGGCGTCGGGCGC
>DATBBQ010000143.1:0-6301 GCA_036270915.1 Steroidobacteraceae bacterium | reverse complement strand
ATCGCACCCCCGGCCATTCCGGCCCCGCTCGCCACCCCGGCCCCGGCGGCAGCCGCCGATACCGCGACCCCGAAAGTCCAGGTCGCTTCTGCTTCGCCGCTGGCCGAGGCGCAGGCCGCCCTCTCCCACATCGACGTGGTGGTGGCGCGCAACGACACCCTCGAGCGCATCTTCCGTCGCCTTAAACTCGATCTTGCAGACCTCGCCTCCATGCGCAGCCTGCCCGGGGTGCGCGAGGCCCTGGACAGCCTGCGCCCCGGCGAGGCCCTGCGCGTCACCCACAAGGACGGCGCGCTCTACGGCCTAGAACGGCGACTGAACGAGACGCAGACGCTGCGGGTCTCGCGCGATGCGGAGCTCGGACTCAAGGCCGACGTGCTGCAAAACCCGCTGGAAACGCGCATGCGCACCGTCCAGGGGGTCATCGACAGCTCGCTCTTCGAGGCGGTCTCCGCCGCGGGTGCGCACGACCAGACCGCGGTGAACCTGGCGGACATCTTCGGCTGGGACATCGACTTCGTGCTGGACGTGCGCCAGGGCGACACCTTCGTCGTCACCTATCCTGAGTACTACAGCGATGGGGTGTACCTGCGGGACGGCCCGATCGAGGCGGCCGAGTTCGTCAACCAGGGGCACGATTACAAGGCCGTGCGCTACACCGACCCGGACGGCGGCTCGCACTACTACACGCCCGACGGCAAGAGCATGCACAAGGCCTTCCTGCGGGCCCCGGTCGAATTTTCGCGCGTCTCCTCGCGCTTCAATTCCGCCCGCTTTCACCCGATCCTGAACCTGATCCGCGCCCACAAGGGCGTCGACTACGCCGCGCCCGTCGGCACGCCGGTGCGCGCCGCCGGGGATGGACGGATCCGCTTCGCCGGCCGCAAGGGTGGCTACGGCAACGTGGTCGAGATCGAGCACTCCGCGAGCATCGTTACCGTCTACGGTCACCTCTCGCGCTTCGCCCACGGCACCCAAGTCGGGGCGCACGTGACCCAGGGCGTGGTCATCGCCTACGTCGGAATGACCGGACTCGCCACCGGGCCTCACCTGCACTACGAGTACCGGGTGAACGGGGTGTTCAAGAACCCCCAGACGGTCGTGCTCCCGGGAGCGAGCCCCATAGAGGCCCGCTGGCGCGAGGATTTCCTGGCCAAGACCGCCGCGCCGCTCGCCACCCTGGAATCGGTCCAGGGGGCCATGCTGGTCTCGCGCTGAGCCTCTTAACAGTTCCTTAGTCAGCGGCTGCTACCATGGGCGGCCTTAAGCCGTCAGCAGTACGGCAGCTACGCGGATCAGCCGATGGACGCGCCCGATCTCAAGGCACCCCAGCACTACATCAACCGGGAACTGTCCTTTCTCGAGTTCAACCAGCGGGTCCTCGATCAGGCCTTCGATGAGTCCGTGCCGCTGCTCGAGCGGCTGAAGTTCCTGTGCATCTCCTGCAGCAACCTCGACGAATTCTTCGAGATCCGCGTCGCGGGGCTCAAGCAGTTGCAGGAGCTCGGCGGCGGCCAGCTCGCAGCCGACGGAATGTCGATCGCCGAGCAGCTCACCGCCATCCACGACCGCGCGACCTTCCTGGTCGCCGAGCAGTACCGCTGCCTCAACGAGCTGCTGCTGCCCGAGCTCGCCGCGGAAGGAGTGCCGCTGCTCGAGCCCGCGGACTGGAGTCCCCAGGCGCGCGACTGGCTCGAGGTGTACTTCGAGCGCGAGGTCGAGCCGGTGCTCTCGCCGCTCGGGCTGGATCCCGCGCGCCCCTTCCCGCGCATTCAGAACAAGAGCCTGAACTTCATCGTGCGCCTGGAGGGCAAGGATGCCTTCGACCGCGACACCGAGCTCGCGATCGTGCAGGCGCCGCGCTCGCTGCCGCGCGTCGTACCGCTGCCGGGAGCCGGCGCGAGCCGCGGCTGCGTGCTGCTCTCGACCATCGTGCAGACCTTCGTGCACAAGCTGTTCAGCGGGATCCAGGTGATCGGCTGCTACCAGTTCCGCGTCACGAGGAACTCCGACCTGTTCGTCGACGAGGAAGAGATCGACGACCTGCGCCGCGCGCTCGAGGGCGAGCTGCAGCACCGCCGCTACGGCGCCGCGGTGCGCCTGGAGACCTCGCACGACTGTCCCGAGGACCTGGTGAAGTTCCTGCAGGCGCAGTTCGCCTCGAACGGCCTCGACACCTACCCGGTGGCGGGGCCGGTGAACCTGAACCGCCTGTCCGCCGTGTACGACCTCGTACAGCGCCCGGACCTGAAGTACCCGATCTTCACCCCCGGGATGCCGCGGCGCCTCGTCGGCACGAGTGACATCTTCGCGAGCATCCGCCAGAAGGACATCCTGCTGCATCACCCCTATCAGAGCTTCGTGCCGGTGATGGACTTTCTGCGCCAGGCGGCCGCCGACCCGCACGTGCTCGCCATCAAGCAGACGCTCTACCGCGCCGGTCACGGCTCCCCGCTCGTCGACGCGCTCGTCGCGGCCGCGAACGCCGGCAAGGACGTGACCGTGATCGTCGAGCTGCGCGCGCGTTTCGACGAGGAAGCGAACATCGAGCTCAGCAACCGCCTGCAGGAGGCGGGCGCGCACGTCATGTACGGCGTCGTCGGCTACAAGACCCACGCCAAGCTCGCGCTCGTCGTGCGCCGCGAGGCCGGCGGCATCCGCCGCTACTGCCACCTCGGCACCGGCAACTACCACCCCCGCACCGCGCGCCAGTACACCGACTACGGGCTCTTCACCTGCGAGGACGAGATCGGCCAGGACGTGCACGAGCTGTTCCTGCAGCTGACGAGCCTCACGCAGACGCCGAAGCTCAATCGCCTGACGCAGTCGCCCTTCGGCATGCACGAGATGGTGCTCGGCAAGCTCGCCCGCGAGGCCGAGCACGCGCGCGCCGGGCGCCCGGCGCGCGTCATCGCCAAGATGAACGCGCTGGTGGATCCGCAGGCGATCGAGGCCCTCTACCGCGCCTCGCGCGCCGGCGTGAAGATCGAGCTCATCGTGCGCGGCGTGTGCGCACTGCGGCCCGGGATCCCCGGGGTCTCGGAAAACATCACCGTGCGCTCGATCGTCGGGCGCTTCCTCGAGCACTCGCGCGTCTTCTACTTCGAGAACGGCGGCGAGGCGGAGCTGTTCTGCGCGAGCGCCGACTGGATGGAGCGCAACTTCTTCCGGCGCGTCGAGGTCGCCTTCCCGATCCGTCGCCACCATCACGTCGAGCGCATCATGCGCGACCTCGACATCTGCCTGAGCGACAACTGCCAGGCGTGGAGGCTCGCCGCCGACGGTCACTACGAGCGCATCCGCGCCGACGGCGCGAAGCCCGTCAACGCGCAGTCGGAGCTGGTCTCGATCTACGCCGCCGGTCCCGTCGCCGCGGTGTGACCAGAAGCGCCCCAGCCTACACGCCCTGTAGGTGCACGCTGACGCCGCGCTGATGCCCCTCACGAAGTAAGCGGCGTGCCGCGCTGATTTCGCACGCGCGGGCGCGATGCGCCGCATCATTCGCGGCCGCGCGTTCTACGCATGAAGCTCGAACTTGGCTGAACCTGTGACTCGGCCGCTGTGTTGCCGATCGCCGACTGCGCGCGGATTTTTCGCACACGCCGCGCGCGATGACCGCAGTCAACACTTGCTCATCGCCCTCGCGCGGTCCAACAATGCACCTGTTGCCTTAAGGACAAAGGAGGCACTCGCCACGATGCGTTCGCCAGGGATTTTGTTGGTGGGGCCTTACGACCCCAGCTGCGGGGAGTACACGTTCCTCGCCCCACCGCTGGGCGTGTGGCGTCTCGCGGGCGTGCTCGAGGCCGATGGCGCGCGCGTCAAGGTGTTCGATCCGAACTGCTGCGCGGGTCCGCCGGAGCGGGCGCTGGAGCGCGAGATCCTCGCGGGATCCTGGGACGTCATCGGCTTCTCGACCACCGGGATGACGCTGCGCTTCGACCTCGAGCTCGCACACTGCGCGCACCGCATGGCCCCGAACGCGCTCCTCATCGCCGGCGGCATGGAGGCGACGTTCCGCCCGGAGCTCCTGTTCCAGCTCGCACCGTTCGGGCTCGTGGTGCTCGGCGAGGGAGAGCGGCCGCTCAAGGAGCTGGTCGCGCGGCTGCGCTCGGGCGCACCTCTGGGCGGCATCGCCGGCACCGTCGAGCGGCGCGCGGACGGTGGCGTGCTGAAGCTTCCGCAGCAGGCACTGAGCGCGGCCGAGCTGCGCGACGCCGTCTTCCACACTCCCTACGAGCGCATGCCGTACCGCGCCTACTGGGAGCGGCTCGAGAGCGCCTACCGCCTGGGCGCGCTGCCGACCAAGGCCGCGCGCGAGGCGCGCCTCGCCGAGATCCGCTCGGTGCGCCTCATCACGCTCAACTACTGCCCCATGGGCTGCACCTTCTGCTCGGCCACGAACTTCCTGCACGAGGCGCAGGGCAGCGTCGCGGGCATCGCGCGCCTGGACGCCGGCGACTGCGTGCGCATGCTCGAGCGCATCGTCGCGGCCCATCCGGCGGTGCGCACCGTCATCTTCCAGGACGACATCTTCGTCTTCACCAAGGACCGGCGCGTGCTGCCCCTGTGCGAGGCGATCGTGCAGGCCAAGGCGCAGGGCTCGCTCCCGGCCCAACTGCAGTTCATCAGCACCAACCGCATCGATGCGATGTCGCCCGAGCGGCTCGCCGCCATGCGACGCGCGGGCTTTCGCGTGCTCGGCTTCGGGATCGAGAGCTTCTCGCGCAGCATGCTCGCCGAGTTCAACAAGGCGCAGATCCACTCCCACATCGAGCCGGTGCTCGCCACGGCGCGTGAGCTCGGCATCACGCCCTTTCTGGACATCATCCTCACCTCCCCGCGCGCGAGCCTCCCCGACCTCGCGACGACGCTGCGCGCCGCCTGGCGCTGGCTGCGCGCGGGATGTGAGGTCGGCATCTACCCCTACGTCATCCCCTTCTCGGGCGCGGCGATGGCGGCGGACCGCTCGCTCGAGCCGCACACGGTGTACGAGCGGCGCCAGATCCGCGGCACGATGACGAGCTGGGAGCAGCCGGTGAAGGTGCTGCCCATGGACGGCGCGGTGCGCGAGCTGATCCTCGCGATCGAGCGTGGCTACGAGGCGCTGCTCGAGCATGCCGAGGCGAGCGCCGCGCACCTGCCCTCGCGCGTGCGCTCGCTCCTGTGGATCCTGGCCTCGCTCGAGCCGCTCGCGGCGCAGGGAGTGACGATCGCGCCCGAGGCCGAGGTGCGCGCGGCGCTCGGGCTGCGGCTGCCCGGCTGGCAGGGCTCTCCGCTCGTGGCGAGCGCATGACTCGCGCACGCGCCTGGACCTTCCTCGCCCCGGCGGCGGTGAGCTCGCTGCTCCTCGGGTGGGTCTTGCTCGCCGCAACCAACATCCAGACCGCGAGCCTCTCGCTCATCGTCTACGGGCTCGCCAACCTCATCGTCTACACGGACGCGCTCGACTTTCTCCTGCGCCTGCACGTGAGGCGCCGGCACACCGCGACCGCGAGCCCGGGCGAGGACAACCGCAACCTCTCGATCGACCTCCTCGCCTCGCTTCCCGACGGGATGCGGCGCATCGCGCCGCTGCGCCCGTGGGCGATCATCGCCTCGGTATACAACCTCGGCGACCAGATCGACGAGTTCGTCCGGGCTTTCGCCCCCTACCGTGACCGGGTCTGGCTGATCAGCGACGGCTCGACCGATCACACCGTGATGCGCCTCACGCAGCTCGGCTGGCGCTGCTACGACGACGGGGTCAACCGCAAGAAGCCCGGCGCCATCAAGCGCCTCCTCGAGCGGCTCCCCGCGCACATCGAGACGGTCATCGTCGTCGACCCCGACATCCGCATCCGCGGCGTGGCCGGCGGCAGCAGCGCCGAGCTCGAGCGCGTGCTCGGGGACTTCCAGCAGTCGGGCGCGGCCGCGGCGTGCCCGCGCGTCATGATCGAGCCCGACGGCTTCCTCGCGCGCTTCCAGGCCTTCGAGTACACCCTCGCCTTCCGCGTCGGACGCGAGAGCCTCGCCGACTACGGCCTCACCTCCGGCGTCTCCATCTACCGGCGCGACGCGCTGTTTCGCGCGCTGCACGAGCATTCGCTCTCCGTGTACGCGGAGGATTTCGAGAACGCCGTGATCCTCCTGAGCCAGGGCGAGCGGGTCTACTACGACGGCCGCCTGGTCGTGAGCACCGAGGGACCGGGCACCATCCGCCGCTGGTTCTCGCAGCGCGTCGGCTGGTATCACGGCCTGCTCAAGGTCTACACGGAGCGGCTGAGTGAGATCTGGCGCATCGGCAAGCGCACCCCGTTCG
>DATBBQ010000142.1:0-1598 GCA_036270915.1 Steroidobacteraceae bacterium | reverse complement strand
CCGCAACGGGCGCTGACCGGTCAACCGGCGCGTAAGAACCGGGCGCGCACCGCAGCTAATGCTTGTGATGCGCTCTCGAAACACCAGACCCTCCAACTCTCCCGGCGACTCCGCAGGCGAACCCGCGGGCGACCGGGAGCGGTGGGTCCAGTGGCGCGAGGGCCGGCTGCTGAGCGCCGGCTTCGGGGCGGATCTGGCCGAGGACCTCGCCCATCAGGAGCGGATCGACCTCCACGAGTTGCTCAAGCTCGTGGACCGCGGCTGCCCGCCGCATCTGGCCGCGCGCATCCTGGCGCCGCTGGACGCGCCGCGGGGTTGCGCGGTCGGCGCAGCCGGGGAGGGGTGAGCACCGTGGCTGGTAGCGTGCCCGTCGTGTCGCGCGCCACCGCACTGGCACCGCCCGATCGCGAGGCCGAGGCGCGGGCGTGGCTCGGAGCGCTCCGTGCTCCCGGACCCGAGCGGGAGGAAGCCGCTCGCCGGCTGCATGCGCTGCTGCTGCGGGCGGCCCGGTTTGAGTTGTCGCGCCGCCGGGCCATGCTGGCCGGCAGCGCGCGCGAGACGATCGAGGACCTCGCCATGCAGAGCGCCGACGATGCGCTGAGCGCGATCTTGACTAAGCTCGACGACTACCGTTTCGAGAGCCGCTTCACCACGTGGGCGTACAAGTTCGCCATCCTCGAGGCGGCGGTGCGCACGCGCAGGCGCGCCTGGCAGGAGCGCGAGCTCCCCATCGATCCCGACGCCTGGACCAGGCTGCCTGCGCGGACGCTGGATCCGGCCGAGGCCGTGGAGCACCGCGAACGCCTCCAGGCCATCATCGAGGCGGTCCGCACCGAGCTCTCGCCCCACCAGCGCGAGGTCCTGGGCGCGCTCGTGCTCGCCGAGGTCCCGATCGACGTGCTCGCTGAGCGTCTGGGCACGACTCGCGGCGCCCTGTACAAGACCCTGCATGACGCGCGGCGCAAGCTGCGCGCCGTCACTGGAGCCGATTCATGACCGAGCCGACCCACAGGCACGAGGGCCTGACGGCCGGACTGCTGGGTCCCGCGGGACCGGAGCTGACCTGCGAGGAGTGCTTCGACCTCCTCGACGTCTACGTCGACAGCGAGCTGTCCGGGGACAACGCGGACGCGCGGATCCCCGGTATGCACGAGCACCTCACCGGCTGCCCGGCGTGCGCCGAGGAGCACGAGAGCCTCAAGCAACTGCTGATCACGCTTCCGTGAGCGCGCGAGCCCTTCAAGTGGTGGCGGGCGAGCCCCGCCGGGTCGACCTCGCCGCGGCCGAGCGCGCCGCCCGGGAGCTGCTGGTCGCGCTCGGCGCCGACCTGGAGGCCGCGGGCCTGCGAGAGACGCCCCGGCGCGTGGCTTCGGCCTACGCCGAGCTGCTCACTCCCGAGCCATTCGCGATGACCACCTTCCCCAACGACGAGGGCTACGACGAGCTTGTCGTGGTGCGTGATATCCCTTTCCAATCGCTGTGCATGCATCATCTGCTCCCGTTTCACGGCGTGGCGCACGTCGCCTACCTGCCGGCGGAGCGGATCATCGGGCTCTCCAAGCTGGCGCGCGTTGTGGAGCACTTCGCGCGCGACCTAC
>DATBBQ010000141.1:0-11501 GCA_036270915.1 Steroidobacteraceae bacterium | reverse complement strand
TCGCACGTGCTCGCGTCCCTCGAGGTGCAGTCGGACACGCGCGCCCAGAACCTCGAGCGCCTCAAGGGCCAGCAGGCGGGACTGGAGAAGCTCCTGCGGGAGCTGCGCACGGCGCTCGAGCGCTACCCGGTGGAGGGCAACGACGCGTTCACGCGCCTGCGCGGCAAGCTCAGCTGGCCGGTCTCGGGGCGCCTCATCGCCCGCTACGGGGAGACGCGTGCGGGCGGGGTGCGCTGGGACGGCGTGCTGGTCGCGACCGAGCGCGGCAGCCCCGTGAAGGCGGTCTGCCAGGGACGGGTCATCTACGCCGACTGGCTCCCGGGCCTGGGGCTCCTCACCATCGTCGACCACGGGGACGGCTACCTCTCCCTCTACGGCCACAACGAGCGGCTGCTGAAGGCCGTGGGTGAGCAGGTGGCCGCCGGGGACACCATCGCCGCGGCCGGGGACTCCGGCGGCAGCAGCCGGCCGGAGCTGTATTTCGAGATCCGCAAGGCGGGCAGGCCCGTCGATCCGCGCCCCTGGTTCCGCAGCGCCGACCCCTAGGCCCCCCGCCTGGCCCTGAGCCGGGGTTCCCTGTGAGCAGGGTCTGCTTTTGAGCCCCCGGGGGCCGAAGGATGCGGGATTTCGCCAACTCGCGCATGGAAGCGAATGCCCCAAAGCGCAATGGTGGTAGTCGCCATACCCAGCGATGGAAAGCGCGTACGGGCCCATGAACCAGTCTCCCTCCAGCGACTTCGTCCCGGGACAGCCGGGCACGCGCTTCGACCCGTACGTGCGCCTGGTGCGCTCGCTCCTGCCGCGCACGACCTCGATCTCCATGTTCGGACCGGCCGGCGAGCTCGCCTGGTCGACCGACCCCATGACCGGCCCGGACCTCATGAACGTGGTCGACGACGCGCTCCTGTCCGCGGGCGCCAACCCGGACGCGACGGGGCAGCTGCGCCTCATCGCCGGGAACCTGCCGGTGTACCTGTGCCCGCTGCGCGATGACGAGAAGCAGCTGCTCGCCATCGTCGCGGTCCTGTGCCGCCCGGCCGACGAGAAGGAGCGCCGGCTGCCGGACTTCTCGTTCGCCTACTCGCTGATCGCCCCGGCGCTCGAGTGCCTGCGGCGCGACCTGGTGGGGCAGGCGGCGATCGAGGACCTCAACCGAACGGTCGGCTCGCTCGACAAGGACCTGGACCTGCTCCTGACCCAGGGGTCGGGGGCCGAGGCCGCGAGCGCCGACGGGGCGAGCGAGCTGCAGCAGCTCCTGCAGCAGACCATCGAGCACCTGCACGCCTCGACCGGCGCGCTGCTGGTGCCGGAGAAGAACGTGACCCTGGTGCGCTCGGCCGGCGGCAACGCCCCCGACACCCAGTTCCTGATGCGCGCGCACCGGCGGCTGCTGACGCTCGCGCAGTCGCAGCGCGAGCCGGTGCTGCAGAACGAGACCCAGTCGGCCGGAAATCCCGAGGGCCTGCCTTACCGCGTCCTGTGCTGCGGGCTGCGCTCGCGCACCGGGCGGCCGATCGGCGTGCTCGCGCTGCTGCGCGAGGCGATCGCCGACCCCTTCAGCGAGCGCGACGCGCACATCGCGGGCATCCTCGCCCGCAAGGCGATCGGCGTCATCGAGTCCAGCTACGACGCCCTCTCCGGGCTCTACACCCGCGCGGCCTTCGAGCGGCGCGTGCGCGCCGTGCTCGCCGAGCGCAAGCCCGCCCTGGGCTGGAGCGCGCTCTACATCGACGTCGACCAGCTGCACGCCATCAACGAGAAGTCCGGCATGCACGTCGGCGACGCGGTCCTGGGCCAGCTCGGGGAGCTCATCCGCCAGCGATTGCCGCCCGGGGGCTTCGGCGCGCGCATCTCCGGGGACCGCTTCGTGGTGCTGCTGCCGGCGCAGGTGCACGACGCCGAGCGCTTCGCCGAGTCGCTGCGCGAGGGCGCCGAGCTGCTCGCGCTGCTGCACGCCGAGGCGCGCCTGCCCGTCTCGATCAGCATCGGCGTCGCGCTGCTCGACCCCGGCGCCGAGGAGCTCGCGCACGTGCTCGCGACCGCCGAGACCGCCTGCAAGGCGGCCAAGGACCGCGGCCGCAACCGCGTCGAGGTCTACCAGGCGGCCGACGTCAGCATCGTGCGCCGCTTCGCCGACATCGGCATCGCCGAGAAGCTGCGCGAGGCGATCGACCGGGGGCGGCTGCGCCTGGATGCGCAGCTGATCCTGCCCTTCGCCTCCGCCGAGAGCGCCCGCCCGCACTACGAGCTGCTCCTGCGCATGACGGACGACGCGGGGCGCACCGTGGGGCCCGACACCTTCCTCTCGGCGGCGACGCGCTACCAGCTGATGCCGCACATCGACCGCTGGGTCGTGAACCACGTGATCGACGCGTTGAAGCCGCGCGCCGCCGTGCTCGAGGGCAAGGCGCTCGGGTTCGCGATCAACTTCTCCGGCCAGTCACTGAATGACGACAGCTTCGGCGACCTGCTGATCGAGCGCGTCGCCGGCAGCGGCCTGGACCCGGAGCTCCTGTGCTTCGAGCTCACCGAGAACGCCACCGTCGCCAACCTCACGCGCGCCGAGTCGCTCATGCGGCGCCTGCGGCACCTGGGGTGCGGCGTGGCGCTCGATGACTTCGGCACCGGGCTCTCCTCGCTCTCGTGCCTGCGGCAGCTGCCGGTCACCATGCTCAAGATCGACGGCAGCTTCGTGCGCGACGTGCTCAAGGACGCGCGCGCGGAGTCGATGGTGCGCGCCATCGCGCAGCTCGCGCGCAGCATGTCGATCGTGACCGTCGCCGAGTACATCGAGACCGAGGCGATCAGCAACCGCATCGCCGAGCTCGGCGTCGACTACGGCCAGGGATTCGCGATCGGCAGGCCGATCCCGCTCGAGGACCTGCTCACCGAGCTGCCGCTGCCCTCCGACCCGGTCAAGGCCGACCCCGACGCGACCGACGAGCGCCCCGGGGTGGCCGATGACATGGCCTGGTATGCGAGCCGCTGACGGGATGACCGCGCGGGGAGCGCCGCCGCAGGCGCCCCGGTCCACGGGTCTGCCGTGCGCCCGTTCAACTCCTCACCTCTCCTGCAGGGAACCGACGTGAGCTTCACCCCCCGTTCGCGCACCGCGCTCGCGCTCTGCGCCGGCGTCATCCTCGGCTTCTGCGGCGCGCTCGCCGGCGGGGTGCTCGCCGACCGCCCCGCGGACGCGCCGCGTCCCGCGCCGGCCGCCTCGCTCCCCTGGCAGGAGGCGAGCCTGTTCGCCGACGTGTACGAGCGCATCAAGCGCGAGTACGTCGACGAGGTCGACGACCACGCGCTCATGGAGAAGGCGGTGCGCGGCATGGTCGCCGCGCTCGACCCGCACTCGGCCTACCTCGACAGCGAGGAGTTCGACGAGATCCGCGTCTCCACCATGGGGTCCTACCCCGGCGTCGGCATCGAGGTGGTCGCCACCGACGGGATGGTGCGCATCCAGAAGGCCATCGAGGGGTCGCCGGCCGCGCAGGCGGGACTTCTGAAGGGAGACCAGATCGTGCGCATCGACGGGCAGGAGATCGGCGCGGACCTGGCGGGCGCCATCGCCCACATGCGCGGCTCGTCCGGGAGCCTCGTGCGCCTCACGGTGCGTCGCGAGGGGGTGCCCTCGCTCCTCGAGTACGCGATGCGCCGCGCGCAGGTCGAGGTGCACAGCGTGTCCGCGACGACGCTCGAGCCCGGCTTCGCCTACCTGCGGATCTCGACGTTCAGCGAGACCACCCCGGGGGACGTGAAGCGCGCGATATTGCGCCTCAAACGCGACAATCAGACCGGAATCCGCGGTCTCGTGCTCGACCTGCGTAACAATCCGGGCGGCGTGCTCGAGGCGGGCGTGGCGGTGGCCGATGACTTCCTGGACTCGGGGGTCATCGTCACGGCCGACGGCCGGACCCCGGAGGCGCGTTTCGAGATGGACGCGACCCCGGGGGACCTGATCGACGGGGCGCCTCTCGTGGTGCTCGTGAATGCGGGCTCGGCGTCCGCTTCCGAGATCGTCGCGGGGGCGCTGAAGGACCATGCGCGCGCGCTCCTCGTGGGGCGGCGCACCTACGGCAAGGGGTCGGTGCAGACCGTCATGCCGCTCACGCGCGGCGGGGCGGTGAAGCTCACGACCTCGCGCTACTTCACCCCGTCCGGGGCCTCGATTCACGGCCGGGGACTGCTGCCCGACGTACCGCAGGAGGGCCCGGGCTCTCCCCCCGCCGACCTCCTCGCCGCGGACGCGCGGCCGCTCGCCGAGCGCGATCCGGACGTGCGGCTCGGGCTCGAGACGCTCAAGGGCCGCGGGGCGCCCTCAGCGCCTCACCCCCTCGTCGCCCGCGCGTTCGTCCCCTAGCTTGAGCACCGTTCGCCCGCCGCCGCCGGGCGGCGGCGGCTTTCCGCTATCCTGCCCCCGGCATGCTCGCCTTCGCCTGGGATCTGGTCCTGCACCTCGACCGCCACCTGGTCGACCTGCTGACGCGGGTGGATTTCTGGATCTACCCGATTCTCTTCCTGGTCATCTTCTGCGAGACGGGCCTGGTGGTGACCCCGTTCCTGCCCGGGGATTCCCTGCTCTTCGCCATCGGCGCGCTCGCCGCCGTGGACACGAGCGGCACGCTCTCCGCGCCGCTGCTCTCGCTCGTGCTCGCCGCCGCCGCCGTGCTCGGCAACGTCGCGAACTACAGCATCGGGCGCGCCATCGGCCCGCCGGCGTTCTCCGGCCGCTACCGCCTGCTGCGGGTCGAGTACCTCAGGCGCACCGAGGAGTTCTTCCGCCGCTACGGCGGGATGGCGATCCTCGTCTCGCGCTTCCTGCCGATCATCCGCACCTGCGCGCCCTTCGTCGCCGGCGTCGGCCGCATGCCCTACCCGCGCTTCCTGATCTACAACTTCTTCGGCGGGGTGCTGTGGGTGCTGGCCTTCGTCTGGGGCGGCTACTTCTTCGGCAACATCCCGCTCGTCCGCAATAACTTCGGCGTGGTGACGCTCATCATCGTCGCCGCCTCGCTCGTGCCGCTGGCCCTCACCTTCTGGCGGCGCCGCGCGGCGTCCTCGCCCTGACTTAGCCGTGGCGCAGGAGCGCGATCAGCGCGCCGATGAGCCCGCCGGCGAGCAGCGCCACGTTCGGAATCACCGAGAGCAGGAAGCCGAGCTCGCGCCTCTCGGGCGCGCGGACGTAGCCGTAGAAGTAAAGCGCGCGGCCGGCGATGAACAGCACCCCGAGCGCCGCGGCGACGTAGCCGTTGACGTAACGGGCGAACAGCAGCGTCGCGGGCACGAAGATGACCAGCTGCTCGAGGGTGTTCATCTGCACGCGGAAGTAGCGCTCGAAGATCTCGTGCCCGGACGTGGCGGGCGCGGGCACCTTGTACAGGCCGCGCGCGCGTCCGACGGCGTTCAGGAAGTAGAAGAATTGCGCCAGCGCGAGCCCGATCACCAGGTGCACTAAGGCCATGGATCCTCCCCCGTCCTTCGAGAATGGCACAATGCCACCATGAGCGACAGGGAGCGTGGCTACGCCCACCGCATCGACATCCTCGCCGACGCCCACCAGGTGTGGCGGGCGCTGACCGATGCGCGCTGTCTTTCCCTGTGGTGCTCCCCGGGCGCCGACATCCGCGCGCGGGCGGGCGGGAGCTTTCGCGCGAGCGTCGACCGGGTCACCGAGTTCGAGGCGCACATCGACGTGTTTGAGCCGGGACGGCGGCTGCGCCTGATCTACCTGCCCTCGCCGGTCCTGCCGCCCGGCAACTCGGTGATCATCGATGACTTCATCCTCGACCCCGTGCCCGGGGGCACCATCGTGCGCCTGCTCGGCTCGGGTGTGCCGGCGAGCCCGGAGTGGGATACTCAGTACTGGCGGCTGCGCACCAGCTGGCAGCAGGCCATGACGCGTCTGAAGGTCTTCGTGGAAAAACAACTCAAACCAGGAGCACCGGCATGATGGGCTTTATCCTGCGCGCGGTGATCGCGGCGGCGGGCCTGTGGGTCGCCACCCAGTGGGTAGCCGGCGTGCACGTGGATTCGACCGCGACCCTCCTCATCGCCGGACTCCTGCTCGGCGTGGTGAACGCGATCGTGCGCCCGATCGCCTTCATCCTGACACTGCCGGTCACGATCCTCACCCTCGGCCTCTTTCTGTTCGTGCTGAACGCGGCGATGGTGGGGCTGGTCGCCTGGCTCGTGCCGGGATTTCACGTCGGCGGCTTCCGCGGGGCGCTGCTCACGGCGATCATCGTCTGGATCGTCGGCTGGATCGCCTCCTGGTTCATCGGCAAGCGCGGCTTCGAGAAGTACGCCCACCGCTGACGCACTGCGTCGCAGCGCGGCACGGCCGCAGGGCGCGCCGCGCGGTATGCTGTGCTGGCAGCGCAAGGCCCGACAACAGGGCCGCGTACGGGAGGCGCGCCGCCTCCGGAAAGGGTCGTCATGCTCAAGGTCGTCGGAATCATCGTGCTGATCGTCGTCGTCGTCTTCGTCGGCTTCGCCTTCTTCAGCCTCAACTTCGTGTACTCCTCGGGCGAGCGCACGGGCTTCGTGCAGAAATTCTCCAAGCGCGGCTGGGTGTGCAAGACCTGGGAGGGCGAGATGGCGCTCGTCACGCTGCCGGGCACGGTGGCGGATAAGTTCCAGTTCACCGTGCACGACGACGCGCTCGCCAAGAAGATCACCGACGAGATGAGCACCGGCAAGCGCATGGCGCTGCACTACGAGCAGCACAAGTGGATCCCGAACTCCTGCTTCGGGGAGACCGAGTACTTCGTCACCGAGGCGCGCATCACCGACGCGTCGGGCACGCCGGGCAGCAACCCCTAACGCAGCTCTTCGCAGGCGAGCGGGCTCACCAGCCGCACTGCTGTCCCTTGTTCTCCTGCGCGAGCCACGCCATGAGAGGCTGGAAGTACTCGGTGATCGCCGCCGCGTCCATCTGACGCGAGCCGGTGAGCTTCTCGAGCGTGTCCTGCCAGGGCTCCGAGGCCCCCTGCGCCAGCATCGCCCGGAACTTCTCGCCCGCCGCCTGGCTCTCGAAGTTCGAGCACTCGTACAGCGGTCCCTTGTTGCCCGCGGCCTCGCACAGCGCCTTGTGGAACTGGAACTGCAGGATGAACGACAGGAAGTATCGCGTGTAGGGCGTGTTGTCCGGGATGTGGTACTTCGCGCCCGGGTCGAAGTCGGCCTCGCTGCGCGGCACCGGCGGGGCGACGCCCTGGTACTTGCGCCGCAGCTCCCACCAGCTCGCGTTGTAGTGCTCGGGCGGGATCTCGCCCGAGAACACCTTCCAGCGCCACTGGTCGATGAGGCGACCGAAGGGCAGGAAGGCGATCTTGTCGAGCGCCATCTTCATCTGCTGGTTGATGAGCGCCTCGTGGCTCGGCTTCACCTGGCGGATGAGGCCGATCTTCGCCAGATACGCCGGCGTCACCGACAGGTTCACGGTGTCGCCGATCGCCTCGTGGAAGCCGTCGTTGGCGCCGTCGCGGAACAGGTACGGCTGCTGTGCATAGGAGAGGAAATAGTAGTCGTGGCCGAGCTCGTGGTAGATCGTGTAGAGATCCTCCCCGGTCGGCTCGAGGCACACCTTGACGCGCACGTCCCCGCCCGGGGCCATGTCCCAGGCGTTCGCGTGGCAGATTACCTCGCGGTCGCGGGGACGCACGAACATCGAGCGCTCCCAGAAGGTCTTCGGCAGCGGCGGGAAGCCGAGCGAGGTGTAGAAGCTCTCCGCCGAGCGCGTCATGCGCTGCGCGTCCCACTTCTGCGCCCGCAGCTGCGCATCCGCGGTCTCGATGCTCGCGTTCGGGTAGGGCCTGAGGATGTCGCCGTAGACGTTGCCCCAGGTCTGCGCCCACATGTTGCCGAGCAGCTGCGCCGGGATCGGCTTGCCCGGGGGCACCTTGTCGGCCCCGTAGCGCTTCTCGAGCCGGCCGCGCGCGTAGCAGTGCAGGCCGTCGTACAGCGGCTTCACCTGCTGCCAAAGTCGCTCTGACTCCGCGTCGAACGCTTCCGGCGGCATGTCGTAGCCGGCGCGCCACATGACCCCCAGGTCCTTGAAGCCCAGCTCGCGCGCGCCCTCGTTGGCGAGCGCGACGAACTCGACGTAGTCCTTGCGCATGCCGGCGCCGACGTCGTGCCAGCCCTTCCAGGCGTCGGTGAGCTCGGCGTAGTTGCGGCTCTTCGCGAGGATGTCGGAGAGCTGGTCGAGGTTCTTGCAGAACTGCGGACCCTTGGGGCAGTACTTGCCCTCGCCGTACTTGGCGTCGAGCTCCGCGCCGAGGGCGGTGAGGCGCGCGCGCTTGGCCGGATCGTCGGGGGCGGGCGCCGCGGCGTTCAGGCGCAGCTTCATGAGCGCGCGCGCGCTGGCAGGCGACAGCTGCTGGCCATCGAAGCGCTTGGCTTCCTTCAGCGCGCCGGTGAGGTAGGCGAGGTAGCGGTCCTGGGCGCGCGAGCTCAGAAGCTCGGTGTCCTTGGTGATGTAGGTCTGCTGCGTCCAGCCGGCGGCCTCCTGCTCGAGTGCGAGCGCCTCGAGCTCCTTGTTGACCCGCGCGACGAACTGGTCGGCGTTCTCTGGCTGCGCCGCGGCGTTCGTTCCGGGGGCAGGCGCCGCACCCTGCGGCGCACAGGCGCTGATGAGGAGCAGGGCGAGGACGCCCGCGGTGCGCGAGAGCAGTTTCAGCATGGGTCGGTTCCTATTTCACGCCGGCCATCAGGCGCTTCACGAGGGGAGTCAGGACGAGCATCACGGCGCCCGCGACCACACAGGACCAGAAGATCTGCGAGTACAGGCCGGGGAGCGACTCCATGTGGCTGGTGTCGATCGTCCCGGACAGCTGCCCGGCGAGGTTCGCGCCGAGCGCGAGCGACAGGAACCACATGCCCATCACCTGGCCGACGAAGCGCGGCGGGGTGAGCTTGCTCATGTAGGAGAGTCCGACCGGGGAGAGACTGAGCTCGCCCAGGGTGTGCAGGAAGTAGGTGCAGATGAGCCAGGTGGGCAGCACGCGCTCGCCGGCGAGCACGTGGTTGGCGGCGAACAGCATCACGAGGAAGCCCAGGCCGAGGAAGATGAGGCCGGCGCCGAACTTCACGGTCGCGGTGAAATCCAGTCCGCGCCGCCCGAGCGCGAGCCACAGGAACGCGAACACCGGCGAGAGCGTGATGACGAAGAGCGGATTCACCGCCTGCAGGATGCCCGCGGGCATGTTCCAGCCGAGGATGTGGCGGTCGGTGTAGCGCTCGGCGAACAGGTTGAAGGAGGCGCCCTGCTGCTCGTAGCCCGCCCAGAACATCACCGAGCCTGCGAACAGGGCCACCATGACGAGGGCGCGGTTGCGCTCGGTGCGGGTCAGGCCGGCGAAGAACAGCAGGTACGTGAAGTAGCCGACGCCGAGCGCCAGCATCACCCAGGAGGCCGAGGCCCCGAGCGTCACCGCGTTCAGGTGCAGCGCGCCGCTCATGGCCAGGAGCGCGACGAGGGCGATGGCGCCGACGAATAAGATCACCGGCCACCACGAGGCGCGCTCGGCGGGCGGGTGTCCGGCGTCGCCGAGGTAGCGGCGCGTGCGGCGCAGCTGGATGAGACCGATCGCCATGCCGAGGGCCGGGATGCCGAAGCCCCAGTGCCAGCCGAGCCACGCGGCGAGCAGCGGCACGAGGAGCGAGCCCAGGAAGGCGCCCGAGTTGATGCCCATGTAGAAGAAGGAGAAGCCCGCGTCGCGCCGCGCGCCGCCTTCCGGATACAGCGCCGCCACCATGGCGCTCACGTTGGGCTTGAGGAGCCCGACGCCGAGCACGATGACGACGAGTCCGATGAAGAAGAGCGGCGGCACGTGCGCGAGGCTCGCGAAGGCGAGCACGAGGTTGCCCGCGGCGATCAGCACCGCGCCTGCGAACACCGCCCGCTGCCCGCCGAGGAGGCGATCGGCGACCCAGCCGCCCGGGAGCCCGAGCAGATAGGTGCCTCCGAGGTAGAGCCCGTAGATCGAGTTCGCCGTCTTGTCATCGAGCCCAAGGCCGCCCTTAGCGACCGCGGCGACCAGAAACAGGATGAGCACCGCGCGCATCCCGTAGAACGTGAAGCGCTCCCACATCTCGGTGAGGAACAGCGTCCACAGGCCCCGCGGCTGACCGAGCAGCGTCGCGCTCATGGGGGCGGCAGTCAGGTCGGCGGCGGCCTCGTTCATGAAGGTGGCGGCGGTCCCGGCACAAAAATCGCGGCAGTCTGACCCGGAAGGCCGTGCCGGCGCAACGAGTGTCCCGACAGGGCGAATTAAGTCCGCGACCGGTGGGTATGCCCGTCAGCCGTGAGGGGCGTTGGCCTCGGTCTCGGCGGCGGCCTTGCGCCGTACGAGGACGCGCGCCATGAGGATGCCGCCCTCGTAGAGGAGGTACATCGGGATGGCGAGCGAGCACTGCGAGATGACGTCGGGCGGGGTGAGGAGCGCGGCGAGTATGAAGATGCCGATGAGCACGTAGCCGCGACTCTGTTTGAGCTTCTCGACGCGCACCAGGCCCATGAGCACCAGGAGCACCACGGCGACCGGCACCTCGAAGGCGAGCCCGAAGCAGAAGAACATGGTCAGTACGAAGTCCAGGTAGTTGTTGATGTCGGTCATCATCGCGACGCCCTTGGGAGCGGTGCCGGCGAAGAACTTGAACATCACCGGGAACACGAAGTAGTAGGCGAACACGATGCCGGTGTAGAAGAGCACGATCGCCGACAGCAGCAGCGGCACCGCGAAGCGCCGCTCGTTGCGGTACAGGCCCGGGGCGACGAACGCCCACAGCTGGTAGATCACGACCGGCATCGCGATGAACACTGCGATGAAGAATGACAGCTTGAACGGCGTCGTGAACGGGGACATGACGCCGGTGGCGATGAGGCTGCCGCCCTCGGGGAGCTTGGCGAGCAGTGGTTGCGCGATGAAGCTGAAGATGTCGTTCGCGTACATGACGCACGGCAGGAAGGCGATGCCGATCGCGATCAGCGCGCGCAGCAGCCGGTCGCGCAGCTCGAGCAGGTGCGAGATCAGCGTGCCTTCGGCCAGCTTCTCAGGTTCGCCGTTCATCGGCCGTCACGCTCGCCTCGCCTGCTCGGGCGGTCGGGTCGGCGCCGGTCTCGTCCGTCGGGTGGGCATGGGAGAAGGTCTCGCGCGGCGGCGGCTCGGGCGCTGGCTCCGGCGGCGGGGGCGGGGGGGGTGGAGGGGGAGGCGCCGCCGCGCGCGCCTTGCGCGCCTCCTCGAGCTGCACCTCCTCCTCGAGCTGCTCGCGGAACTGGCGGGCCATCGCCCGGGCGCGTCCCACCCAGCGGCCGACCTCGGCGACGACGCGCGGCAGCTTCTCCGGTCCCAGCACGATCAGTGCCAGGACGAGGATGATCAGGACCTCAAAGAACCGCCCTTCAAACAGGTCAGGTGCTCCGCTCGGACTTCGTCTCGCTCTTCTTCGCGACCTCCGGGAACTCGGCGTCCGTACCTTCGGCGCGGATCTGCTTCGGC
>DATBBQ010000140.1:0-10012 GCA_036270915.1 Steroidobacteraceae bacterium | reverse complement strand
CTCTCCTATGACGTGACGCTCTCGCAGAGCCTGGCGCTGCGCCTGAGCGCCGACGAGAAGTACACCTCCTCCTACAACACCGGTTCGGATCTGGATCCGCTGAAGCTCCAGGGGTCTTATGGAATCCTCAACGCGCGCATCGGCATCGGCTCGGCGGACAACAAGTGGGTGTTCGAGATCTGGGGCGCGAACCTCACCAACAAGGGCTACTTCCAGGTCGCCTTCGACGCGCCGTTCCAGGGCCTCGGCATGCCGGGGCTGAACCAGATCGACTCGTTCGTGGGCGATCCGCGCACCTACGGGGCCACCCTGCGCGTGAGGTTCTAGCGCGCGAGGGCTGCGGGTGCCAGCAAGCGGGCGGCGGGATCGCCAGGGATGCGTGTCGGCGTATGAGTAAGCTGCAGTACGAGATCAGGGAAGGGGTCGCACTCCTGCGCCTGGACAACCCGCCGGTCAACAGCCTCGGGCTGGAGATGCGCACCGCGATCGTGGCCTCGCTCGCGCGCGCCGAGGGCGACGCCACGGTGCGCGCGGTGATCGTGACCGGCTCCGGCAAGGGCTTCTCGGGCGGCGCCGACATCCGCGAGTTCGGCACCCCCAAGTCCTATGCGCAGCCGAACCTGCTCACCGTGCTGCGGGCCGCCGAGGACCTCAGCAAGCCGGTGATCGCCGCCCTCGACGGCGTGTGCATGGGCGGCGGCCTGGAGCTTGCGCTCGCCTGTCATTACCGCGTCGCGGCGGTGCGCGCGAGTCTTGCGCTGCCGGAGGTGAAGCTCGGGCTGCTGCCGGGGGCGGGCGGCACGCAGCGCCTGCCGCGCCTCATCGGGGTGGAGGCGGCGCTCAACATGATCGTCTCCGGCGAGCCGGTGAAGGCGGAGCGGTTCCGCGGCTCCCCGCTCCTCGACCGCCTCACCGAGGGCGACGTGCTCGACGCCGCGCTCGCCTTCGCGCACGAACTCATCGCTCAGGGACGCGGTCCCAAGCGCGTGCGCGACCTGAAGATCACGATGCCGAACGCGGAGGCCTTCCTGCAGTTCGCGCGCACCACGGTCCAGGCCGCGGCCGGCCCGTATCCGGCGCCGCTCGCCTGCGTCGAGGCCGTGTCCGCCGCGACGCGCGAGCCCTTCGAGGCGGGCATGAAGCGCGAGCGCGAGCTGTTCGTGTCGCTCATGTCCTCGCCGGAATCGGCCGCCCTGCGCCACATCTTCCAGGCCGAGCGCGCCGCGGGTCACGTCGAGGGCATGCCCGAAGCCACGTCGACGCGCCCGATCGCCCGGGTGGGGGTGGTGGGCGCGGGCACCATGGGCGGGGGCATCACCATGGCGTTCATCAACGCCGGCATCCCGGTCGTGCTGCTCGAGAGCACGCGCGAGGCGCTCGATCGCGGCCTCGCCACCGTGCGCAAGAACTACCAGGGACAGCTGAAGAAGGGCAAGCTCACCGAGAGCGGCCTCGAGGAGCGCCTCGCGCGCATCACGCCGACGCTCGGCTACGAGGCGCTGCGGGACGTCGACCTCGTCATCGAGGCGGTGTTCGAGGAGCTGCCGGTGAAGAAGCAGGTCTTCGAGAAGCTCGACGCCGTGGTGCGTCCCGGGGCGATCCTCGCCTCCAACACCTCGGCGCTCGACCTGAACGCGATCGCCGCCTTCACGCGCCGTCCGCAGGACGTGATCGGCCTGCACTTCTTCAGCCCCGCCAATGTGATGCGCCTCCTGGAGGTGGTGCGTGGCGCGAAGACCGCGGACGACGTGCTCGCCACCGCGCTCGCCGTCGCCAAGAAGATCGGCAAGGTGGCCGTGGTCGCCGGGGTCTGTGACGGCTTCATCGGCAACCGCATGATCGCCCGCTACGGCGAGGCGGCGCACGAGCTGCTGATGGCGGGCGCGCTGCCGCAGCAGGTCGACACGGCGCTGGAGAAGTTCGGCATGGCCATGGGGCCGTTTCGCATGGCCGACCTGGCCGGCCTCGACATCGGCTGGGCGCTGCGCAAGCGGCGCGCCGCCGAGTCTGCCGGGCGCGACTTCGCCAACGTCGCGGACCTTTTGTGCGAGGCCGGGCGCTTCGGCCAGAAGACCGGCGCCGGCTGGTACCGGTACGAGGCCGGCGCCCGCAACGCGATCCCGGACCCCGAGGTGACCGCGATGGTGGAGCGCTTCCGCGCCGGGCACGGACACAGCGCCCGCGCCGTCAGCGAGCGGGAGATCGTCGAGCGCTGCATCTACGCCCTCGTCAACGAGGGAGCCCGCATCCTGGAAGACGGCATCGCGCAGCGCAGCTCCGACATCGACCTCGTGTATCTCAACGGCTACGGCTTTCCCGCCTACCGCGGCGGCCCGATGTTCTACGCCGACCAGGTCGGGCTTACCGAGGTGGCGCACGCGCTGCGCGCCATAGCCGCCGCGGGCGGCGCGGCGGCGTCCGCCTTCGCGCCGGCGCCGCTGCTCGCGCGCCTCGCGGACGAGGGCCGGACCTTCAGCGAGCACAGGGGGCGAGCGTGACAGAAGCGGTCATCGTCTCCACGGCGCGCACGGGGCTCGCCAAGAGCTGGCGCGGCGCCCTCAACATGACCTACGGCGCCACCCTCGGCGCCCACGCGGTGCGCCACGCGGTCGAGCGCGCCCGGCTCGAGCCCGCCGAGGTCGAGGACGTGATCATGGGCTCCACGTTCGGGGAGGGGACGACCGGCGGCAACATCGCGCGCGCCATCGCGCTGCGCGCGGGCATGCCGCCGAGCACCGCCGGGTTGTCGGTCAACCGCTTCTGCAGCTCGGGCCTGCAGTCGATCGCGCTCGCCGCGCAGCGCGTCATGACCGAGGGCGCGCAGATCCTGGTCGCCGGCGGCCTCGAGAGCATCTCCTGCGTGCAGAACAACATGAACCGCGTCATGCTCGCCGACCCCTGGATCGTCGAGCACAAGCCGACCCTCTACTGGAGCATGCTGCAGACCGCCGAGGAGGTCGCCAGGCGCTACCACATTCCCAAAGAGGCGCAGGACGAGTACGGCGTGCGCAGCCAGCTGCGCGCCGCGGCCGCCCAGGCCGCGGGCAAGTTCAAGGACGAGATCGTGCCCATGACCACCACCATGGGCGTCGCGGACCCCGTGACGCGTGCCATCGGCATGCGCGAGGTCACGATCGACCGCGACGAGGGCATCCGCGCCGACACGACCCTCGAGGCCGTGGCCAAGATCCGCCCCGCGCTCCCCGGGGGCGTGATCACCGCCGGCAATGCCAGCCAGTTCTCCGACGGCAGCAGCGCCTGCGTCGTCATGGACGCCCGGCTTGCCGAGCGGCGGGGACTGACGCCGCTGGGCATCTTCCGCGGCTTCGCGGTCGCCGGCTGCGAGCCGGACGTCATGGGCATCGGTCCGGTCTTCGCCGTACCTCGACTGCTCGAGCGCACCGGCTACAAGGTGAGCGACATCGGCCTCTGGGAGCTCAACGAGGCGTTCGCCTGCCAGGTGCTCTACTGCCGCGACCAGCTGAAGATCCCGGACGAGCTGCTGAACGTGAACGGCGGGGCGATCGCCGTCGGCCATCCCTACGGGGTGAGCGGCGCGCGCCTCACGGGCCACGCGCTCATCGAGGGCAAGCGCCGCGGCGCGCGGCTCGTGGTCGTGACCATGTGCGTCGGCGGCGGCCAGGGCGCGGCGGGTCTGTTCGAAGTCGTCTGACCCGGAGCCGAAGGGGCGTGGACTTCTCGCACAGTGAACGCGCGCGCGGCGCCGCCGCGGCGCCCGGCTAGACCCGCGGGCGCCATGGGCGAGCAGCACTTCAAGTTCTGGCCGGAGCACGCCGCGCATCACCTCGATCTGCCGGCGACCAGTCTGTTCTACAACGCCGAGGTTTCGGCGCGCCGCTACCCCAACAAGCCGGCGCTCGTCTACTACGACACCGCGATCACCTTCGCGGAGCTCGCCGATGCCGCCGAGCGCCTCGCCGGCTTCCTCGAGCAGCGCTGCGGCGTCGTGCGCGGTGATCGCGTGCTGCTCTACATGCAGAACAGCCCGCAGTTCGTGATCGCCTACTACGCGATCCTGCGCGCCAACGCGGTGGTGGTGCCGGTGAACCCGATGTACCTGACGGAGGAATTCCGGCGCTTAGCCCAGGACTGCGGCGCAGGCGTCGCGATCGCCTCACAGGAGCTGTATCCGCGCATCGAGCCGTTGCGCGCGAGCGGGGAGCTGCGGCACGTGCTGCTCGCCGCCTACTGCGACTATCTGCGCGCGCCGACTACGCTCACCGTCCCGGACTTCGTCCGCACCCCGCGCGCGGAGCCAAGGCTCGAGCGTCTCACGCTCTGGGGGGACGCACTCGCGGCGGCCCTGCGTCCGGGCCCGCTCGGCAGCGGCCCCGACGATCTCGCCGTGATGCCCTACACCTCCGGCACCACCGGCGAGCCCAAGGGCTGTATGCATACCCACCGCAGCGTCATGCACACCGCGGTGGGCTCGATGCGCTGGTTCTCGACGCAGGCGGAGTGGACGCTGCTCGCCCTCGCGCCGTTCTTTCACGTCACCGGCATGCAGGGCAGCATGAACGGGCCGCTCTTCAACGGAAACACCGTCGTCCTGCTGCCGCGCTGGGATCGGGTGGTCGCCGCCGAGTGCGTGCAGCGCTACCGCATCGCCGGCTGGACGGCCGTGCCGACCATCGTCCAGGACTTCTTCGCCAATCCCGACATCGAGCGCTATGACCTGTCCTCCATCCGCCACTTGAGCGGCGGCGGGGCGGCGATGCCCGCGGCGGTGGCGCAGCGCCTCAAGGATCGCGGCGTGACCTACTACGAGGGCTACGGTCTGAGCGAGACCATGGCGGCGACCCACATCAACCCGCCCGGGCACGCGAAGCAGCAGTGTCTCGGCATTCCGATCTACGGCGTCGACTCGCGCGTCATCGATCCGGGCTCACTCAAGGAGCTGCCCGCGGGCGAGGTCGGCGAGATCGTGACCCACGGGCCGCAGGTTTTTCGCGGCTACTGGAACAAGGCGGAGGCGAGCGCGCGTGCCTTCCTCGAGATCGACGGCAAGGCCTTCCTGCGCACCGGGGACCTGGGCTACGTCGACGAGGACGGCTATTTCTTCATGGTCGATCGCCTCAAGCGCATGATCAACGCCGCCGGCTTCAAGGTCTGGCCGAGCGAGGTCGAGACACTCATGTACCAGCACCCGGCGGTGCTCGAGGCGTGCGTCATCGGGGTCAGCGATGCACACCGCGGCGAGACGGTGAAGGCGCTCGTCGTGCCGCGACCGGAGTGGCGCGAGCGCGTCGACGAGGCCGGCCTCATCGCCTGGTGCCGCGAGAAGATGGCCGCCTACAAAGTGCCGCGCTGCGTCGATTTCGTCGACGCGCTGCCGAAGTCCGGCAGCGGCAAGATCCAGTGGCGGGAGCTGCAGGAGCGCGAGAGCGCGAAGCGGGCGAGGGGAGACAAGACATGAAGGCGCTACTGAGCCGCACACCGGGGGGGCCGGAAACGCTCACGCTCGAGGAGGTGCCCGATCCCGTGCTCGGCGCGCAGCAGGTGCGCATCAGGGTGCGGGCCTGCGCGGTCAACTTCCCCGACCTGCTGATCATCCAGGACCTCTACCAGGTGAAGCCGCCCCGGCCGTTCGCGCCCGGCTCGGAGGTCGCCGGCATCGTCGATGCGGTGGGCGAGGGGGTCGTGAAGGTACGCCCGGGGGAGCGTGTGCTCATGAGTCCCGCGCCGGGCGGCATGGCCCAGAAGGTCGTCGGCCCCGCCGCCAACTGCTGGAAGATTCCCGAGGCCATGCCCTTTGACGAGGCGGCGGCGCTGCTCATGACCTACGGCACCGCGCAGCACGCGCTCAAGGATCGGGCGCGCCTGCGCGCTGCCGAGACGCTGCTCGTTCTGGGTGCCGCCGGGGGCGTCGGGCTCGCGGCCGTCGAGCTCGGCAAGGCATACGGGGCGCGCGTCGTCGCCGCCGCCTCGAGCGCCGAGAAGGTGGCCTTCGCCCGCGAGCACGGCGCGGATGAGGGGGTCGAGTACGGCACCGCTCCGCTCGAGAAGGCCGCCGCGCGCGAGCTCACCGAGCGCTTCAAGGTGGCCTGCGGCGGCTCGGGCGCCCACGTGGTCTTCGACGCGGTCGGGGGTGACTACACGGAGGCCGCGCTGCGCGCGCTCGCCTGGGAGGGCCGTCACCTCGTCGTGGGCTTTCCGGCGGGGATCGCGCGAGTGCCGCTCAACCTGGCGCTCCTCAAGAGCTGCGATATCGTCGGGGTATTCTGGGGCGAGTTTGCGCGGCGCTTCCCCGAGAAGCACGCGGCAAACGTCGCCGCGCTCATGGCGCTCTACGCCGAGGGACGCGTGCGCCCGGTGATCACCGAGCGGTTGCCACTCGAGCAGGGCGCCACGGCCATCGCGCGCCTCGCCGCGCGCACGGCGCGGGGCAAGATCGTCGTATTGATCGAATGATGAGGGGGATGGCATGGACCTGAGCTTCACCCAGGAAGACGAGGCCTTCCGGACGGAAGTGCGCGGCTTCCTCGCCGCGGAATTGCCCGCCGATATCGCCGGCAACGTCCTGAACGGCCGCCGGCTGCGCAAGGACGACATGGTGCGCTGGCAGAAGATCCTCTACGTGCGCGGCTGGGGCGCGGGGCTTTGGCCCAAGCGCTTCGGCGGGGCCGGCTGGAGCGTCGTGCAGCAGCACATCTTCGACGAGGAGGGCGCCGCCGCGGGCGCGCCGGCGCAGCTGCCCTTTTCGCTGCGCATGGTGGCGCCGGTCCTCATGACTTTCGGCAATGCGCGGCAGCAGGAGTACTTCCTGCCGCGCATTCTCTCGGGGGAGCACTGGTGGTGCCAGGGTTACTCCGAGCCCGGCTCGGGCTCCGATCTCGCCTCGCTGCAGATGAGCGCCGTGCGCGAGGGCGATCACTACCGCGTCAACGGCCAGAAGACCTGGAACACTCTCGGGCAGTTCGCCGACTGGGTCTTCTGCCTGGTGCGCACGGCGCACGACTCGCGCCAGCAGGCCGGCATCTCCTTCCTGCTCATCGACATGAAGAGTCCCGGGATCACCGTGCGCCCGATCGTCATGCTCGACGGGGAGCACGAGATCAACGACATCTTCTTCGAGAACGTCAAGGTGCCGCTCGAGAATCTCGTGGGTGAGGAGAACAAGGGCTGGACCTACGCCAAGTTCCTGCTGGGCCACGAGCGCACCAGCAACGCGGGTCTGGGCCACTGCAAGCGCGCGCTGAACAGCCTCAAGGCGGTGGCTGCGATCCAGACGGTCGATGGCCGCGCCCTCATCGAGGAGCCGCGCTTCCGCGACCGCATCGCCGAGGTGGAACTCGAGCTGATGGCGCTCGAGATCACCAACCTGCGCGCCCTCTCGGCGGCGGCGAACGCCGCCCGCGCCCCCGGTGCGGAGTCCTCGGTGCTGAAGATCAAGGGCTCGGAGATCATCCAGCGCATCGCGGAGCTGCAGATGCACGCCCTGGGGCACGACGCGCTGCCGTATCTGCGCGAGGCGCTCGAGCCCGGCTGGGCCCCCGCGGGCGTGCTCGCGGAGCACTACGCCCCCTACGCCCCGCCGGTCACGGGACGCTATTTCAACCAGCGCAAGACCACGATCTACGCCGGTTCCACCGAAATCCAGAAGAACATCATCGCCAAGATGGTGCTGGGCCTGTAGCAGGAAGGGGCGCCGTGGACTTCCGGTACACCGAAGAGCAACTCGCCCTGCAGGACACCCTGCAGCGCTTCATCTCCCGCGACTACGACTTCGAGCGCCGTCGGGCGCTCACGCACTCGGAGCTCGGTTATTCGGCGCAGGCCTGGGCGCGCTTCGCCGAGCTCGGCGTGCTGGCCCTGCCATTCCCGGAGGAGCTCGGCGGGCTCGGCGGCACGGGCGTTGACGTCATGCTGGTCATGGAGCAGATCGGGCGGGGGCTGCTGCTCGAGCCGTTCCTGAGCACCGTCGTGCTCGGCGGCCGCCTGCTCCAGGATCTCGCTCCCGAGGCCACCCGGGCGGCGCTCTTCCCGCGCCTCATCGACGGGCGGTTGCGCCTCGCCTTTGCCGGTTACGAGGCGGCGGGTCGCTACGACCTCACTCACGTCGCCTGCCGCGCCGTGCGGGCCGGGAACGGCTGGCGGCTCTCCGGGACAAAGACGGTGGTGCTCGATGCGCCCTCTGCGGACGCCTTCCTGGTCGTCGCGCGCACCGGAGGGCAGGACACCGACCGTGCCGGGATCTCGCTGTTCCTCGTGCCGCGCGAGGCCGTGGGCCTCGCCGTGGAAGGCTACGCCACCCAGTCGGGCAGCCGAGCCGCGGACCTGCGCCTCGCCGACGTGACACTCGGGGACGAGGCGCTGCTCGGGGTCGTCGACCAGGCGCTGCCGGCCATCGAGCGCGCCGTGGACCGCGCGCTGGCGGCGCTGTGTGCCGAGGCGCTCGGCATCGTGAGCGCGCTCAACAAGGCGACGCTCGAGTACCTCAAGAGCCGCAGGCAGTTCGGGGTCGCGATCGGCAATTTCCAGGCGCTGCAGCACCGCATGGCGGAGATGTACATCGCCGAGGAGCAGATCCGCTCCATGACCATCATGGCGGCCGTGAACGCGGACCTGGAGGATGCCGCGAAGCGCTCCCGGGCGGTGTGCGCGGCCAAGGCCTACGTCGGGGAGGCGGCACGTTTTGTCGGCCAGCAGGCGGTGCAGCTGCACGGCGCGATGGGAGTGGTGGATGAGCTGATCGTCAGCCACTACTTCAAGCGACTGACGGTACTGGACCTCACCTTCGGAGACGCCGACTATCATCTCGGCCGCTTCTCCGACTCCATGAAGCGAGCGCCGGGGCGTGCCTAGGGCGTCGCCGCGCCTCGCGCGCGGCGCAGCGCTTCGCGCCCGGCAGGAGACCCGATGACCCAGAGTGCGAAGGCGGTCGTGGTGCGCGCGCTCGGTGCGGCGAGCGTCGAGGAGATCCGGATCGAGCCACCCCGTTACGGGGAGGTGAGCATCCGCATGGCGGCCTGCGGCGTGTGCCACAGCGACCTCTCGGCGCTCAACGGCACGATCGCCTACCCGCTGCCGCTCGTACTCGGGCACGAGGGTGCGGGAATCGTCACGGCGGTCGGCGACGGGGTGCGTGACTTCGCTGCGGGTGATCACGTCATCACCTCGTTCGTCAACATGTGCGGGCACTGCAGCTACTGCCACAGCGGGCGCCCGCAACTGTGCGTGCGCTCGCTGCAGGCCCTGTACACGCTGCCCGACGGGACGGTGCGCACGCGCGACGCGCATGGCGGCGCGCTCAACGTCTTCTGCGGCTGCGGTGTGATGGCGCAGCACGCGACGCTGCACGCCGACAGCCTGATAAAGGTCCCCGCGGACGTGCCGCTGGATCGCGCCGCGCTCATCGCCTGCGGCGTGCTCACCGGGGTCGGCGCGGTCACCAATACCGCGCGGCTGACGGCCGGCTCGGTGGCCGTGGTGTTCGGCTGTGGCGGGGTGGGACTGAACGCCATCCAGGGCTGCGCGCTCGCCGGCGCCCGCATGATCGTCGCCGTGGACCGTGAGGTCCCGCAGCTCGAGCTCGCGCGCGCGTTCGGCGCGACGCACACCGTGAATGCACGCACCGAGGAGCAGCTGCCCCGGACGCTCTACAAGCTCACCGAGGGCGGGGCCGACTACGCCTTCGACTGCGTGGGGCTCGGCAAGGTCACGGAGGCTGCCTGGAACGTCCTGCGTCGCGGCGGCACCGCGGTGGCCGTCGGCATCGCGGCGGCGAACGACACCGTGGTACTGAACGCGCAGCGCCTCGCGCTCGGGGAGAAGACTCTCACCGGCAGCTACTTTGGCTCCGCGCGCCCGCAAGAGGACGTGCCGCGGCTGCTCGGGCTGTACCGGGCCGGCCGCCTGAAGCTCGACGAGCTCATCACGCGCCGCTACCCGATCGAGGAGGCCCCGCAGGCGCTCGCCGATCTCGCCCAGGGCGGGGCGGGTCGCGGCGTCATTCTCTTCGCATAGCCGTGTCGCCGCTGGTGGCGGCGAG
>DATBBQ010000139.1:0-2466 GCA_036270915.1 Steroidobacteraceae bacterium | reverse complement strand
GCACCCGCTCCGGCCGCACGACGTCCAACATTCTGTGGTCCTACGGTCACGAGACGATCCCGCGTCATCTGCGTGACATCGTCGTCACCGAGTACGGAATCGCCGACCTGCGCGGTCGCACCGACGAGGAAGTGATCGCGGCGCTGCTGGACGTCGCCGACTCGCGCTTCCAGGACGAGCTGCTCGCCCGCGCCCGGGCGGCCGGCAAGATCCGCGGCGACTATCGCGTCCCGGACCGCTACCGCGACAACCTGCCGCAACGCCTCGAGCGCGGCCTGGGAGGCGCGCGCGGCGCGGGCTTCTTCAGCGAGTATCCGTTCGGCACCGATCTCACGGCGGAGGAGATCGCGCTGGCGCGCGCGCTCAGATACCTCGAGGCGCACAGCGCGGGTGGCGCCGCGCGCCTGCGCAGCCTGGCCGCGGCACTCGCCGCCGGCGCCCGCAGCGCGCGCCACGAGGCGAGCCTGAGGCGCATGGGGCTCGAGCACCCGCGAGGTGTGCGCGAGTACCTCGAGCAGCGTCTGCTCGCGTGGGCGCTGGATGAGACCGCGGCCGAAAAACCTTAGCGGCGGCGGCGTCCGCCGCCGCCACGCTTGGCGGCCACCTTGCGCGGCGCGCTGCGGCGGGTCTTCTTCGCCACCCGCGAGCGCAGCTTGCCCCCGGCGGCGGCGCGCTGCACGCGGCGCCGCGCGGTCTTCTTCGCCTGCGAACGCGCGCGGCGCGCGTTCGGACTCTTCTTCAAGCGCGCGGCGCGCTTGCGCCGGGCGGGCGCGGCCTTCTTGAGCGCTACGGCGGTCAACGCGATTGCCGCCCCGGCGTTGACCCCGCGCAGCTGATCGAGGATCGCCGGATTCTCGAGCGTGGACACGTCCTGGGTGATCTCCTCGTCGCGCGCGATGGCCTTAAGTAACCGACGCATGATCTTGCCCGAGCGTGTCTTGGGGAGATTGTCGGCGAAGCGTACGTCGTCGGGCTTGGCGATGTGGCCGAGCTGCTCACCCACCCAGTCACGCAGCTCCTTGACGAGCGCGCGGGTGTCCCCGGCCGGGCGCGCGCCGCGCGTGACCACGAAGGCGAACACCGACTCCCCCTTGATTTCGTGCGGCTTGCCGACAACGGCCGCCTCGGCCACCCGCGGGTGCGCGACCAGGGCCGACTCGATCTCCATCGTGCCGAGGCGGTGCCCGGCGACGTTCAGCACGTCGTCGATGCGGCCCATGATCCAGAAATACCCGTCCTTGTCGCGGTGGGCACTGTCGCCGGCGACGTAGTAGCGGTTCTGGAATTTCTCCCAGTAGCCGTGGATGTAGCGCTCGTTGTTGCGCCAGATGGTGCGCAGCATCGACGGCCAGGGCTTGCGGATCACGAGGTAGCCGCCGGCGTCGGGGTTCGTGACGCTCGCGCCTTGCTCGTCGACGATATCGGCGTCGATGCCCGGGAGCGGGAGCGTGCAGGAGCCGGGCTTGGTGACGGTGACGCCCGGAAGCGGGGAGATCAGGATCGCGCCGGTCTCGGTCTGCCACCAGGTGTCGACGACCGGGCAGCGACCCGCGCCGATCACGCGCTGATACCAGATCCAGGCCTCGGGATTGATCGGCTCGCCGACGCTGCCGAGCAGGCGCAGCCGCGACAGATCGTACTTACGCGGCAGCTCGTCGCCGAGCTTCATGAGCGCGCGGATCGCGGTCGGCGCGGTGTAGAACACCGTGACGCCGTGCGTCTGGCAGTTCTTCCAGAAGCGTCCGCCGTCGGGCACCATCGGCGAGCCTTCGTAGAGCACGACCGTCGCGCCGAGCGCGAGCGGCCCGTAGCAGACGTAGCTGTGTCCGGTCACCCAGCCGACGTCCGCCGTGCACCAGAACACGTCCTCGTCGCGCAGATCGAACACCCACTGCGTCGTAAGCTTTGCCCCGAGCAGGTAACCGGCGGTGGAGTGCTGGATGCCCTTGGGCTTACCGGTCGAGCCGGAGGTGTATAGGAGGAACAGCGGGTGCTCGGCGTCGACCCATTCGGGCTCGCACACGGCGGGTTGTTTCTCGATCACCTTGTGCCACCACAGATCGCGTTTGGCATGCATGTGCACCGGCTTACCGGTGCGCTTGAGCACGATGACGCCCTGCACGCTCGGGCAGCCCTCGCTCAGGGCCTTGTCGGCAGCGGCCTTGAGCTCGATCGCGCTGCCGCCGCGCCAGCCGCCGTCGGCGGTGATGACCAGGCGCGCCTCGGTGTCCTCGATGCGATCGCGCAGGGCCGGTGCGGAGAAGCCGCCGAACACGACCGAGTGGATCGCGCCGATGCGGTTGCAGGCGTGCATGGCGATGAGGATCTCGGGCACCAGCGGCATGTAGATGACGACGCGGTCGCCGCGCACGATGCCCTGCGCCTTCAGTGCGTTCGCAAAGCGGCAGACCTCGGCGTGCAGCTCGCGATAGCTGATGCGTCGCACATCCCCGGGCTCGCCCTCGA
>DATBBQ010000138.1:0-3726 GCA_036270915.1 Steroidobacteraceae bacterium | reverse complement strand
TCTTTATTCTCGAATCTTTGCGTTCAAGCTCTCGCGTAAATCCGCGACCACGGCGGCCATCAGGCCGTCCACATCTTGATCCGTAAGAGTGCGAGAAATGTCCTGAAAAATCAAGCCTAAAGCGACGCTTTTTCGACCTTCTTCGAGGCCCGGGCCCCGGTAGACGTCGAAAACACGGAGATCACGCAGGAGGCTTGATGTCACCAAGGTTACACGCTCCGCCAGGGTACTTAAAGTCACGGACTCATCGAGCACTACGGCGAGATCCCGCCGCACCTGTGGGAAGCGTGAGATCTCCTGGTAGCGCGGCACAGAGACCTGAAGCGCCGCCACGTCGAGCTCGAAGAGCACCGGCGCATATGTAAAGTCCAGCGCCTCCACGAGCTGCGGGTGCAGTTCCCCCAACCAGCCGACCGTTTCACCGCGTCGCAGCAGGCGCGCCGAGCGCCCCGGATGCAGCGCGTTGAGCTCACCGGCCTCGAACGTGAAGGCAGCGCCCTCGCCCGTCGCAGTCAGGAGCGCCGCGACGTCCGCCTTCACGTCATAGAAGTCCGCGGTCCCGTTCAGTTCCTTGGGAATTCCCCACTGCTCCGGCAGTCGCGGCCCGCAGACAACACCGGCGATGGAGTCGATCTCGCGCGTGACACCGCCTTCGACGGCAAAACGTACGGCATGCTCGAAGAGCCGCACGCGCTGCTGCTGGCGGCGCTGATTCTCGAGTGCCGCGCCCAGCAGCCCCGGCCACAGCGACACCCGCATCACCGACAGATCGCTCGCGATCGGGTTCGTCAGCGCGAGCGCCTCGCGCTTCGGGAACAGTCGTGCCTGCAGGACCGGATCGACGAAGGCGAGCGTGACCGCCTCCTGGTAACCGCGCCCGGCGAGCGCCTCGAGCAGCGCGCTTTCCGAAGGCCGCGCCGCCGGCAGTGGCCTGAAGCGCTGCGGCACGAGCGCGTCCGTTTCGGGAATCGTCGCGAAGCCTACGATCCGCGCGACCTCCTCGATGAGATCCGCCTCGATGGCGATGTCGAAGCGATAAGCCGGCGGAGTGGCCTCCCACCCTTGCGCTTGCTGCCTGACCTTGAACCCCAGCCGCTCGAGGGCACCCGATACCTGGGCGGCGGTCGGCTCGCTGCCCAGGAGCCGGCGCAGCTGTGCGGCGCGCAAGGCCACCGGCGCACGCACGGGAAGGTGCGCCGGGGAGTCCGTGACCTCGATCGCGCCCGCCTCCCCGCCGCCGATCGCGGCCAGTAACGCGATGGCGCGCTCGATGGCGCGCGCCTGACCCGTCGGATCCACACCGCGCTCGAAGCGCTGGCTCGCATCGGTGACGAGCCCGACGCGCCGGGCGCGCCCCTGCACGGCCTGCGGGGCGAAGAACGCGGACTCGAAGAACACGTCGCGGGTGTCGGCATCGACCGCGGTGCGCGCACCGCCCATGACCCCGGCGAGCCCCACCGCAGACTCCGCATCCGCGATGACCAGCATGTCCGGCTCGGCCGGCACCTGCCTGCCGTCAAGAAGCGTCAGCACCTCCCCGGCGCGCGCGAGACGCACGCGAATTGATCCGCGCAGCTTCGCCAGATCGTACGCGTGCATCGGCTGGCCGAGCTCGAGCATCACATAGTTGGTCACGTCCACCACGGGGCTGATAGAGCGCACGCCCGCACGACGCAGCCGCTCGCGCAGCCACACCGGCGTCGCGGCCCGGTTGTCGACGGCGCGCACGATGCAGCCGGCGAAGCGCGGGCAGGCCGCGGGCGCCGCCAGCTCGACCGCGAGGCGCTCGCGGTGCGCCGCCGTGGGCGGTGAGATCGCAGGCCCGCCCACGCGGGCGTCGGAGATCGCCGCGACCTCGCGCGCGATGCCGAGGATGGACAGCGCATCGCCGCGGTTCGCGCTCACGCCGAGGTCGAGCACGGGGTCGTCCAGGTCCAGGTACTCGCGCAGGGGGCGACCGAGCGGAGCATCCGCCGGGAGCTCGAGGATCCCGCCGGACGCCTCGGCCAGCCCGAGCTCCTTCGCCGACGCGAGCATGCCGTGCGACTCGACGCCGCGGATCTTCGCCGCGCGGATCGCGACGTCGCCCGGGAGCGACGCGCCCACTTGCGCGAGCGCGCTCTTCAGGCCCGCTCGCGCGTTGGGGGCGCCGCAGACGACGGTGAGCGCTTCCCCGCCTCCCGTCGTCACGCGGCAGACACGCAGCTTGTCCGCCTGCGGATGCGGCTCGCAGCTGAGAATCTCCGCGACCACGACCCCGGTAAACGGCGGCGCGGCCTGCGCCATGCCCTCGAGCTCAAATCCGGCCATGGTGAGGCGCGAGCCGAGCTCGGGTGCCGCCCAGGGAAGCGCCACCCAGTCCGCGAGCCAGGAGTACGGGACCTTCATGCCGAGAGCGTCCGGAACTGGCGCAGGAAGCGCACGTCGTTCTCGAAGAAGAGCCGCAGGTCGTTCAGGCCGTAGCGCAGCATCGCGAGCCGATCGATACCCGCGCCGAACGCGTAGCCCGTGAAGCGCTCCGGGTCGACGCCGCTCGCGGCGAGCACGTTCGGGTGCACCATGCCGCATCCCGATATCTCGAGCCAGCCGCTGTGCTTGCAGGTGCGGCAGCCGCGTCCCTCGCAGAAGACGCACGACATGTCGACTTCCGCCGAGGGCTCGGTGAAAGGAAAGTACGAGGGCCGAAGGCGCATGCCCACGGGACGTTCGAAGAACCCCTGAAGGAAGCCGTGCAGTACCGCCTTCATGTTGGCGAAACTCACGCGCTCGCCAACCACGAGCCCCTCGAGCTGGTGGAACATCGGCGAGTGCGTCATGTCCACCGCATCGCTGCGGTATACCCGGCCCGGGGCGATGATGGCGAGCGGCGCGCCGTGCGCGAGCAGCGCTCGGATCTGCACGGGCGAGGTATGCGTGCGCAGTAGCCGGCCGTCCTCGAAGTAGAAGGTGTCGTGCGCGGCGCGCGCCGGATGGCTCTCCGGAATGTTGAGCGCCCCGAAGTTGTGGAAGTCGTCCTCGATTTCGGGCCCCGAGGCGACCTCGAAGCCCGCACGACGGAAGAGCGTCTCGATCCGAAGACGCGCGAGCGTGATGGGATGCAGCCCGCCCGGCTCCTCCCCCCGCCCCGGCAGCGTCACGTCGATCCGGCCGGCCGCGAGCGCGCGATCGATGGACTCGCGCGCGAGCGCGTCCCGGCGCCGCTCGAGCGCCGCCTGGAACTGCTCCTTCGCCTCGTTGATGCGCGCGCCGGCGGCCGGGCGCTGCGCGGCGGCCAGCGCCCCGAGCCCCTTCAGCTGCTCGGTGAACTGGCCCTTCTTTCCGAGCCAGCGCACGCGCACGTCATCGAGCGCCGCGAGGCTTTCACTCGCGGCGACCTCGGCGAGCGCTGCAGCCACGAGCGCAGTCAGGTCGGCCAAGACCCGTCCCGCTTTCGTCAGGTGATGCCGAGGGCGGTCTTCGCCTGCTGCGCGAGCGCGCCGAAGGCGTCGGTGTCGTGCACCGCGATGTCGGCGAGCACCTTGCGGTCGATCTCGACCCCGGCCTTGTTCAGCCCGTCGATCATGCGGCTGTAGGACAGCCCGTAGATGCGCGCCGCGGCGTTGATGCGCGCGATCCACAGCGCGCGGAACTCGCGCTTGTTCTGCCGCCGGTCGCGGTATGCGTACTGGCCGGCCTTGATGACCGCCTGCTTGGCGGCGCGATAGACCTTGCGCCGGGCGTTGTAGT
>DATBBQ010000137.1:0-32244 GCA_036270915.1 Steroidobacteraceae bacterium | reverse complement strand
GTCGCCGCGCATGTCCCGTCCTCCATGTGTTGGTCGTCGGGGACATTGCAGCGCCGGCGCGCGCGACGGCCGCGGCGGAAAAGTGACCCGGCGCCGAAAAATTGTGGCGCTTTGTGGCAGTCGCTTTTCAGCGGGCCGGCGCAGGCGTTAGCCTTGGAGGCGTCATGAAGCGCCTCATCGCCATCGTCGAGGACGAACCGGCCATCCGCGACAACTACGCGGCGGCCTTCACGCGCGAGGGTTACGCGGTGCGCACCTACGGTAACCGCGCGCAGGCGCTCGCCGCCTTCGCCGCGCGGCTGCCGGACCTGGCGGTCATCGACATCTCCCTCGAGGACGAGCCGGAGGGGGGCTTCGAGTTGTGCCGCGAGCTGCGCGCGCGCTCGGCTGAGCTGCCGATCATCTTCCTCACCGCGCGCGACAGCGAGCTCGACGCGGTCTCCGGGCTGCGCCTCGGCGCGGATGACTTCCTCACCAAGGACCTGAGCCTGCCGCACCTGATCGCGCGGGTGAACGCGCTGTTCCGCCGGGTCGCGGCGCTGCGCAGGCCGGATGCCGATTCCGAGCTCATCCGGCGCGGCGCGCTCACCCTCGACAGCGAGCGCATGAGCGCGCAGTGGGACGGCAAGGTGGTGCTGCTGTCGCTCACCGAGTTCTGGATCGTGCACGCGCTCGCGCGCCACCCCGGGCACGTGCGCAACCGCCAGCAGCTGATGGACGCGGCCAACGTGGTGCTCGACGACAACACCATCACCTCGCACGTGAAGCGCATCCGCCGCAAGTTCCAGGCCGTCGATCCGGGCTTCGATGCCGTGCAGACGGTCTACGGCATGGGTTACCGCTGGGTGGAATAGTCCACCCATGTCGCTGCGCCTCAAGCTGCTGCTGCTCGGACTGGCGACCCTGGTGCTGCCCTGGGCGGGCTGCCGCTACGCGCGCGAGATGGAGTCGGCCCTGCGCGAGGGCGAGGCGCAGTCGCTGCAGTCGCTCGCGCAGACGATCGCCACGTCGCTCCAGGGACGCACGGACCTGCTCTACCGCGAGGCCCCGCCCGCCGCTGCGCCGGAGGGCGGCTCGGGCGTGCCCCCTGCCGCGCTGCCCGCGGATCCGGACTTCTACAGGGCGACGCCCTACGACCTCGAGCCCCTCGCGCTCACGGCCGCGCCGCTCCTCGACGGCTACGCGGCCGACTGGCCGCGCGATGCCGTGCGCACGCCCTTCGTCAAGGACGAGCAGCACCGCTTCACGGTCATCACCGGCGTGCACGAGCGCATGCTGTACGTGCTCCTCGAGGTACACGACGAGCATCCGCTGTTCGACGCTCCGGGCAACAACGTGCTCGACCCGGCCACCTTCGGCGACCGCATCTGGCTCGGCTTCGAGGACCCCCAGGACGAGCAGCAGCAGGTGTTCTTCGCCGCCTCCGCCCCGGGACCGGTGAGCGCCCGGCGCATCGTCGGCGGGGAGTACGGGCAGCAGAACGCGCGCATCGAGCCGCGCATCCGCGGCTTCTGGCTGCCGACGGCGGACGGCTACCGCCTCGAGGCACGCGTGCCGCTGTCGATGGTCGGCAGGGCCTTCGGCGTGCTCGTGGACGACCGTGACGCGCGCGGCGCGGCGCCCGTGAGCTACGGCACGCTGCGCAGCGATGACCTGCATACCATGGGCCGCCTGATCCTCGCCGCGCCGGAGCTGAACGCCTACCTCGCGCAGTTCGTGCAGCCGGGGCTGAAGCTGTCGGTCGTGACGCCCTCCGGACGGCTGCTCGCGCGCGCCGACGCGCTCGCCAAGCCGACGGGGCTCGGCAGCGGGACGCCGCTGCTCGCGCGGCTCTACCGCCGCTTCCTCGACCGGCCTCAGGAGCGCGCGCCGCTCGAGACCGCGAGTCCGATCTACGATCGCGACCACGCGGTGATGATCGGCGAGCTGGAGGTGGCGCAGACCGCGGACCGCTGGATCAGGCTGCGCGATCGCGCGCTCACGCGACTCCTGAACTTCACGCTGCTCACGAGCCTGCTGGTCGTCTCGCTGATCCTCGCCTTCGCCGCGTGGCTCGCGCTGCGCCTGGCGCGCCTGCGCCGCGCGAGCGAGTCGGCGCTCACGCGCAGCGAGCTCATCACCAGCTTCCCGGAAACCGAGACGCGCGATGAGCTCGGCGACGTCGCGCGCAGCTTCGCGACGCTGCTCGCGCGTGTGAACGAGTACACGAGCTACCTGCGCACGCTCGCCGGCAAGCTCGCGCACGAGATCCGCACGCCGCTCACCATCGTGCGCTCCTCGCTCGACAACCTGGAGTCCGAGGAGGTGCGCCCGGGAGCGCGCGCTTACCTGCAGCGCGCGCGCGAGGGCAGCGAGCGGCTCAACTCGATCCTCATCGCCATGGGCGCCGCGAGCCGCGTCGAGGAGGCGATCGGCAGCGCCGAGCGCGTGCGCTTCGACCTCGTGCCGGTGCTCGCCTCCGCGCTCGCCGGCTACCGTGTCGCCTTTTCCGAGCGCCGCTTCCGTCTGGAGAACACGGCCGCGCAGGTGCCGCTGACGGGCGCACCCGAGCTCATCGTGCAGATGCTGGACAAGCTCATCGACAACGCCGTCGACTTCAGCGCCGCCGGGGACGAGATCACGGTGCACCTGCAGGCACACTCGGACGCGGCACTGATCGAGGTCGACAATCCCGGGCCGCCGCTGCCGCCGCACGTCGAGGGGCGGCTGTTCGAGTCGCTGTGGCAGTCCCGCGGCGGCTCGGACGGGCGGCCGCACTTCGGACTCGGGCTGTACATCGTGCGCCTGATCGCCGAGTTCCACGGCGGGGAGGCGCGGGCCGGGAATCTCCCGGGGGGCGGTGTGCGCTTTTCCGTGCGCCTCGCGCGCTGAAACCCGCGTCCGGCGTCGGGGGTGCTAGGGATCGGGCGGATAGGGCCTGCCGTCGGCCTCGACGTAGTGGCGCTCGCCGCTTTTCGGGTCGTACAGGACCTCCACGACGCGGCCGCTCTGCGGATCGGTGAAGCGCTCGCCGGTGCTCTGCCAGCGCACGTCCGGCGGTGGCACCGTGCGATAGCGCCAGCGCTCGAACAGGATGCCGACCAGCAGCACGAGCCCGAGGATCAGTGCGCCGAAGCCGTGCGTTCCGCCGCCGAGAGCGAAGACCAGGAGCCCCGCGGCGATGAGGGCGACGGCGATGACGAGCAGCGCGGCCCGCAGCATCTTCAGGTGACCGGGTCGAGGATCACCGCCGTGCCGTAGGCGACGATCTCACTCATCGTCTGGCCGATCTCGGACGAGTCGAAGCGCATCATGACCACCGCGTTCGCCTGCATCAGGGTCGCGTTGCGCACCATCCGGTCGACCGCGTGCCGCCGGGCTTCCTCGAGGAGCTGGGTGTATTCGGTGATCTCGCCCCCGACCAGCGAGCGCAGTCCCGCCATGATATTGCCGGCGAGGCCGCGGCTGCGCACCACGACGCCGAAGACCTGCCCCTTGACCTCGCGCACCCGGTGCCCGGATACGTTTTCGGTGGTGACGACCAGCATGACGAGCTCCTGTGACCCGGGAACGAGAGTGTAGCGGCAGCGCGGCAGTGCCGCGTCAGCGCACGATTTCGACCAGGAGCACCCGCGCGTTCGTCATCGCGACGATCAGCAAGAGCACGACGAAGCGCCGGGCCGTTCGAATCCTCCGGGCGGCACGCCCATCACCGCAGAGCCCATGAGGAGGGCCGCAACGGCCGATCTGGTAGCTCAGGAAGCGAAAAACCGCGAGCGGCACGCTGGCGTCCCCAGGGGCGGCGAGCGCTCCGTCCGCGCCCGCGGCGGCCACCCGGAAGTCATCCGCTGATCCACGACGTGTTCCATGGTCGTCGCCTGGTTTCCGGAGGCGATTCCGCTCGCATCTGCTGCGAACGGGTGCCCGTAAGACGGCACAGGGACTCTCTTAATGCGGAAGACGGGGCGAACGGCCTCCGCGACGCGCGTGGAACCGCCGCCCGCGCGGGGACAGTCCGACGGATAGGCCCGCTTATGTCGCATCGTAGAGACGTTTTTCGGGAGCGGATCCTTCGCCATTGTCTTTTAATTACGACATCGCTTTTCCTGCCGGAGCGAGTACAATTGTGTCCCAAGGCACCGTTAATAAAAGAATTTATTTTGCAGACTGATGACACTGTTGCGATGTTGATGCGCATACGCCAATAGCTACTTGAGAGGATTTAAGAAGCAGAAAACTCGGGGATCGACGCGGGCACGGGTAGACAGCTGCGAACTTTTTGTGGTTGTCAGGAACGACACAGCGCGTGGATGAACACGCGGGCCTCGCGATAGAGGCCGGAGTGGTTGCTCCAAGCGTTTCAGCCGGAAAGTTTAGATGCTCGTGATGACGCGACGTGCCGATGGCGGCGTGGACACGATGTCCGCAGCGCCGCTCGGAAGGAGCTGACAGGACCCACCGAGTCACAGGAGCGACGATGATCAAGCCCCGCAGTTTTGCGGGGCTTTTTTTCGTCCTAACTGACGCCGAGAAAGTCGAGGATCCCGCGCGCGGCCTCCCGCCCCTCGAACACCGCGGTCACGACCAGGTCCGAGCCGCGCACCATGTCCCCGCCCGCGAACACCCTCGGGTTGGTCGTCTGATAGGGGCGCGCGGCAGCCGAGGACACGCGCACGCGGCCGCTCTCGTGCACGCGGATCTGGTGACGCTCGAGCCACGCGGGTGGACTCGGCACGAACCCGAAGGCGATGATCACCGCGTCCGCGGGCACGATCTCTTCGGATCCCGGGACCGGCTCGGGCACGCGCCGGCCGCGCGCATCGGCCGTGCCCAGTCGCGTGCTGACGAGCTTCACGCCCTCGACGACTTCCGCACCCACGATCTCGACCGGCTGTCGGTTGAACAGGAACTCGACGCCCTCCTCGCGGCTGTTGCGGTAGTCGCGCCGCGAGCCGGGCATGTTGCCCTCGTCGCGCCGGTAGGTGCAGGTCACCGAGAGCGCCCCCTGGCGCACCGCGGTGCGGTTGCAGTCCATCGCCGTATCCCCGCCTCCGAGCACCAGCACGCGCTTGCCGCGCATGCTGATGAGTCCGGCGGCTGAGTCCGGCAGCGCGAGCTCGTGACGGATGTTGGCGGCGAGATAGGGCAGCGCTTCGTGCACGCCCGGCAGCTCCTCGCCCGCAAACCCGCCGCGCACGGCGCAGTAGGTCCCCATGCCGAGGAAGGCGGCGTCGTGCTCCTCGAGTACCTTCGCGAACGACACGTCGCGTCCGACCTCGACCCCGAGCCGGAAGTGCACGCCCATCTCCTGCATGAGCCCGCGGCGGCGCTCCACCACCTCCTTTTCCAGCTTGAACGGCGGGATGCCGAAGGTGAGCAGTCCGCCGATGCGCTCGTGCCGCTCGAACACCACCGGGAGCACGCCGTTGCGCACCAGGATGTCCGCGCACGCAAGACCGGCGGGCCCCGCGCCGATCACCGCCACGCGTTTGCCGGTGGCGCTGACGTGCGTCATGTCCGGCTTCCACCCGAGGCGCAACGCCTCGTCGGTGATGTATTTCTCGATCGCACCGATCGAGACGGCGCCCAGACCGTCGTTGAGCGTGCAGGCGCCCTCGCACAGGCGATCCTGCGGGCAGATGCGCCCGCACACCTCCGGGAGCGAGTTGGTCTTGTGCGAGAGCTCCGCGGCCTCGAACAGGTTCCCCTCCTCGATGAGCTTCAGCCAGTTGGGGATGTAGTTGTGCACCGGGCACTTCCACTCGCAGAACGGGTTGCCGCACGCGAGGCAGCGGCCGGCCTGCTGCGCGGCCGTGGTCGCATCGTAGGGGGCGTAGATCTCGCGGAAGCTCTGCACGCGCGCCGCGACCGGGGCCTTCGCCGGGTCCTGGCGCGCAATGTCGAGGAACTGCAGGTACTTGTCCGCCATGCCGCTACGCCGCCCGGCGCAGGCTGTCGATGAGGGAGTCGATCGAGGCCGCCTTGGGCTTCACGACCCAGAACTTCGGCAGGAAGGTGCGCAGGTCCTCCAGGATCTGCCCGGCCCAGAGGCTGCCGGTCTCCGCGGCCTGCCGCTCGAGCAGCCCCTCCAGATGCTGCACGTGTGACTGCATGGCCTCCGGATGAATGCGACTGATGTCGATGAGCTCGTGGTTGTAGCGGTCGACGAAGTTGCGCTCGAGGTCGAGCACGTAGGCGAAGCCGCCGGTGAAGCCGGCGCCGAAATTGACGCCGGTGCGCCCCAGGATGCACACGACGCCGCCGGTCATGTACTCGCAGCAGTGGTCCCCCGCCCCCTCGAGTACGGCGACGGCGCCGGAGTTGCGCACCGCGAAGCGCTCGCCGGCGACGCCGGCCGCGTACAGCTCCCCGCCGGTCGCCCCGTAGAGGCAGGTGTTCCCCATGATCACGGTGTCGCGTGCCGCATAGCGCGCCGCGCGCGGGGGACAGAGCACCAGGCGCCCGCCCGCCATGCCCTTGCCGACGTAGTCGTTGGCGTCGCCCTCGAGGTAGAGATTGAGACCCGCGGCGTTCCAGACCCCGAAGCTCTGTCCCGCCGTGCCGTGGCAGCGCACCGTGATCGGCGCGTCGGCCATCCCGTAGTTGCCCCAGCGGCGCGCGATCTCGCCCGAGAGGCGCGCGCCGATCGAGCGGTTGTAGTTCGCGACCTCGTAACTCCAGGTGCCGCCGGACTTCGCGTCGATGGCCGGCAGTGCGTCGCGCACCATGCGCTCGGCGAGCTCGCCCTTGTCGAAGGGGGCATTCACCGCGACGGCGCAGAACTGCGCCGTCTCGCTCCGCAGGCCCGCCGTGGACAGGAGCGCCGACAGGTCGAGCTTGCGCTGCCTCGGCGTCGCCCCGGGCAGCACCTCGAGGAACTCGGTGCGGCCGATGATCTCCTCCAGGCGCCGCACGCCAAGCGCGGCGAGGAGCTCGCGCACTTCCTCGGCGACGAAGCGGAAGTAATTCATCACCATCTGCGGCAGCCCGGTGAAGTACTTCGAGCGCAGCACGTTGTGCTGCGTGGCGATGCCGGTGGCGCAGTTGTTGAGGTGACAGATGCGCAGGTACTTGCACCCGAGCGCCACCATCGGCGCGGTGCCGAAGCCGAAGCTCTCCGCGCCGAGGATCGCCGCCTTCACGACGTCGAGGCCGGTCTTCAGTCCCCCGTCGGTCTGCAGGCGCACCCGGTGGCGCAGCTCGTTCGCGCGCAGGGTCTGGTGCGTCTCCGCGAGCCCGAGCTCCCAGGGGGTGCCCGCGTACTTGATGGAGGACAGCGGGCTTGCGCCGGTGCCGCCGTCGTAGCCGGAGATGGTGATCAGGTCGGCGTAGGCCTTGGCGACGCCGGCGGCGACCGTGCCGACGCCGGGCTCGGCCACCAGCTTCACGGACACGAGCGCCGCGGGGTTCACCTGCTTGAGGTCGAAGATGAGCTGTGCCAGGTCCTCGATGGAGTAGATGTCGTGGTGCGGCGGAGGTGAGATCAGGCCGACGCCGGGGCGCGCGAAGCGCAGCTGCGCGATCATCTCGTTCACCTTGTGCCCCGGCAGCTGTCCGCCCTCGCCGGGCTTGGCACCCTGGGCGATCTTGATCTGCAGCACCTCGGCGTTGATCAGGTACTCGGGTGTCACGCCGAAGCGCCCCGAGGCGACCTGCTTGATCTTCGAGTTCTTCTCCGTGCGGTACCGGGCGGGGTCCTCGCCGCCCTCGCCGGAGTTGGAGCGCGCCCCGAGGCGGTTCATGGCGATCGCGAGCGCCTCGTGTGCCTCGGGCGAGAGCGCGCCGAGGGACATGCCGGCGCTGTCGAAGCGCGCGAGCACCGCCTCGGCGGGCTCCACCTGCGCGAGCGGCAGCGCAGGCCCCGCGGGCTTCAGCGCCAGCAGGTCGCGCAGCGTCGCCGCCGGGCGCTCGTTCACGAGCCGCGCGAACTCGCGGTAATGAGCGGCATCCCCGGAGACCACCGCCGCCTGCAGCGCGGCGATCACGTCCGGGTTGTACATGTGGTACTCCCCGCCGTGCACGTACTTGAGCAGTCCCCCCTGTGCGATCGGCTCGCGCGCGTTCCAGGCGCGCGCGGCGAGCGCGAGCGCGTCCGCCTCCAGGTCCCCGAAGTCCGCGCCCCCGATCCGGCTCTCCGTGCCGGTGAAGCAGCCGTCCACGACTTCGTCCGCGAGCCCCACGATCTCGAACAGCTGCGAGCTGCGGTAGCTGGCGATGGTCGAGATACCCATCTTCGACATGATCTTGAACAGCCCCTTGCGCAGACCCGCGCGGTAGCTGCGCCCGAGCTCCAGGCGCGCGGCGAAGTCGAGCTTGCCGCGCCCCTTGCGCATCATGTCGAAGAGCAGCTGGTAGGCCATGTAGGGATACACGGCGGTCGCGCCGTAGCCGATGAGGCAGGCGAAGTGGTGCGGCTCGCGCGCGGTGCCGGTCTCGACCAGGAGGTTGCACTTGCAGCGCAGCCCCGCGCGCACCAGCTGCTGGTGCACGGCGCCCGTCACCAGCAGGGCATGCGCCGGCACGCGGTTGCGCACCAGGTAGCGGTCCGAGAGCAGCAGCACCAGTTTGCCCTCGCGCACCGCGTCCTCGGCCTGCGCGCACAAGCGGCGGATCGCGGCCCTCAGGCCCTCGGCCGGCTCGTACTGCAGGTCGAGGAACTCGTGCGTGACCTCCTCGATCGCGAGGATCTGCCGCAGCTTCCTCTGCGAGAGGATGGGCGAGCCGAGCACCACCTGGCGCGCGTGCCCGGGCGAGGGCTTGAAGATGTTGCACTCGGGGCCGATCTGGGTCTGCAGCGACATGACGATCGCCTCGCGCAGCGGATCGATCGGCGGGTTGGTCACCTGGGCGAACTGCTGGCGGAAGTAGTCGTACAGCGAGCGCACCTGCTGCGAGAGCACCGGCATCGGGGTGTCATCGCCCATCGAGCCGACGGCCTCGTTCTCGTCCTGCGCGAGCACGCGGATGATGTCCTCGCGCTCCTCGCGACTGACGTTGAACATCTTCTGGTAGAGCGCCAGCGTGCCCGCGTCCATGGGCTCGGCGGCGAGGCGCGGGTCCACCAGGTCGCTCTCGAGGTAGCGCACGCCCTGCTTGAGCCACGCCTTGTAGGGATGGCGCGTCTTGAGCCTCTGGTCGATGTCGGCCGAGGACAGGAGCGTGCCGCTCTCCAGGTCGAGCGCCAGCATGTCCCCGGGACCGAGCTTGCCCTTGCGCACCACGTCCCCGGGGGCGTAGTCCCAGACGCCCGACTCGGAGGCGATGGTGAGATGGCGGTTTGCGGTCAGGCAGAAGCGCGCCGGGCGCAGCCCGTTGCGATCGAGCGTGCACAGGGCGTAGCGGCCGTCGGTGAGCACCACCCCCGCCGGTCCGTCCCAGGGTTCCATGTGCACCGAGTAGTACTCGTAGAAGGCGCGCAGGTCGGGATCGAGCGCGTCCAGGCCGTGCCACGCCGGCGGGATCAGCAGGCGCATGGCGTGCAGCGGGTCGAGGCCGCCCATGATGAGCACCTCGAGCATGTTGTCGAGGCTCTGCGAGTCCGAGCCGGACGCGGACACGAGCGGCAACACGCGCGCGAGCTGCGGCAGCAGCGCTGACTCGAGCAGCGGCCCGCGGGCGAGTGCCCAGTTGCGGTTGCCCTGGATGGTGTTGATCTCGCCGTTGTGCGCGAGATAGCGGTACGGGTGCGCGAGGCGCCACTGCGGCAGCGTGTTGGTGGAGAAGCGCTGGTGAAAGAGCGCGACCGAGCTCTGCAGGCGTGCGTCCGCGAGGTCCGGGTAGAACTCGCCCAGGTACTGCGGCATCACCATGCCCTTGTAGACGATGGTGCGCGAGGACAGGCTCGGCACGTAGAACGCGCCCTCCTCCCCGAGGGACAGCTCGGTGAGACGCCGCGCCATGAACAGTGCGCGGTCGAAGGCGGCCGCGTCGGCGGTGCCGTGGCGGTTGACGTACACCTGCTCGATCCGCGGCAGCGAGCGGCGCGCCTGCTCGCCGCAGGCGTCCGGGTTCATGGGCGGCACGCGCCAGCCGGCGAGCTCGAGGCCCTGACCGGCGAGCTGCGCGGCGAGCTCGGCGCGCGCGGCCTTGGCCCGCGCCGCCTCCGGAGGCAGAAACACCAGGCCGGCGGCGAATTCCTCGGCGAGACCGATGCCGGCCTCGGCGGCCACGGCCCGCAGGAAGGGGCGCGGGGTCTTCAGCAGCAGCCCGCAGCCGTCACCGGTACGTCCGTCGGCGGCGATGGCGCCGCGGTGCGTGAGGCGCGTGAGCGACTGCATCGCCGTGTGCACCAGCCAGTGACTCGGCACGTCGTCGAGGCTCGCGATCAGGCCGAAGCCGCAGCTGTCGCGCTCGTAGCCGTGCTTGAAGAGTCCGCGCTCGTTCGCCCGCATGGGAATCGCCTTCGGATCGCGCCGGCACGGGTCCGCGCGCCGCGGTCGCACTCGCGTCGTGGCATCGGGACACACCGGCAAATCGTTCGGAAGGAGGTCCGCGCTGCCCGAAGGCGGGGCCGCGGACGGAGCAGCTGCTCGCGGGGCGGGACCAGGACCCGCCGCGCGCGGCGCTCTTGCACCATCACTATGCGTCCGATAATACCGGCCCATGATGAGCTTGCAAGGCGAAAAGCGGCGCCTCGGCGCGCTCGCATGAGCGAGCTGCGCACGTCACGGCTGCGGCTGCGGCACTGGCGCGAGGCAGACCTCGCGCTCTTTGCGGCCCTGAACGCCGACCCGCTGGTCATGGAGTTTCTCGGTCCTTGCCTGAGCCGCGGCGAGAGCGATGCGCTCGCCCGGCGCGCCGAGGATGCGCTCGCGCGTCGTGGCTTCGGATTCTGGGCCCTCGAGGTGCACGAGTCCGGCCTGTTTGCCGGCTTCGTGGGGCTTTCCGTGCCGGGCTTCGCGGCGCACTTCACGCCCTGCGTGGAAGTCGGCTGGCGCCTCTCGCACGCCGCGTGGGGCAAAGGCTACGCCAGCGAAGCCGCCCGAGCCTGCCTCGAGTTCGGCTTCCGCGAGCTCGCGCTGCGGCAGATCGTCGCCTTCACGGCGCGCGCCAACCGCCGCTCGCGCGCGGTGATGGAGCGGCTCGGGATGCGCTACGACCCGGCCGACGACTTCGAGCATCCGCGACTGAGCCCCGCTGACCCGCTGCGCGCGCACGTGCTCTACCGCATCGACGCCGGCGCATGAGATCACTGTAGCGCCCTCTCTTGCATCGCGCGCCCCCGTGCTCCAACATGCGCGCCGCCGACACTACCCGTGAAGGCGAGCGAGGTGCTTGCACGAGATGAAGCCGCGCACAGCGTCGAAGGTCAGCGACCCCACGCCGCCCCTCAGGCAGCTCAACGCCTACCTGCAGCGCAACTTCCCGGAGTTCTTCGCCGAGGTGCGCTTCCAGGCCGGAGAGGACGACTACTTTCTCTACGCGCGCTTCGGGCAGTATCTCGCCCGCGTCATCGAGCACAACCGCGCCGGCGAGCGCACCATCCGCCGCGGCTTCACTGTCCTCAACCAGATGGCGCGCGCCGCCACGCGCCATCCGCGCATCAGGGAGCTCCTGCTGTGCGGACCCCTCGAGTACTTCGTCGACGCCCCGAAGGCGCGCTCGCTGGCGAGCAAGCGCCTGTCGCCGGCCGCCCGGGGCTACCTCGCGAGTCTTTGCGAGTAGGCACTCAGGCGGGCGGCTCGCGCACCGCGAGCGCCACCGTAAGGCGCTGCGTACGCCTGAGGATATCGAGCGACAGCTCCCCGCCCGCCGCGGCGCGGCCCAGGAGCCGATGCAGGGCGTCGACGCCGTCCACGGCCTCGCCGTTCACCCCGACGATGAGATCGCCGGGGTGCAGGTCGGCGGTCGCGGCCGGACCGCCCGGCTCGCGCGAGAGGATCTCCACCGCGCGCGAGCCGGCCAGATCGAGCGCGCGCACGAGGCGGCGGTCGAGCGGCCGGTCACGCACCGCCACCCCGAGCCACGCGCGGCGCACCCGGCCCTGAGTCAGGATCTCCGTCAGCACCCACTGGGCGGTGGCGGCCGGAATCGCAAAGCCGATCCCCTGGGCCATGGCAATGATCGCGGTGTTGATGCCGGCGACGCGCCCGCGCGCGTCCACCAGCGGCCCCCCGGAGTTGCCGGGGTTGAGCGCCGCGCTGTGCTGCACGACGCCCTCGATGAGCCGTCCCTGGCGGCTGCGCAGGGAGCGCCCGAGGGCACTCACCACGCCCGCCGACACGGTGGACTCGAAGCCGAACGGATTACCGACCGCCACCACCAGCTGACCGGGTCGCAGCCGCCCCCGGGTGCCGAGCTGCGCGTAGGGCAGCGCGCCCGCCTGGGCGCGCAGCACCGCGAGGTCGGTGGCCGGGTCGCGCCCGGCCACGACGGCCGGCACGCTGCGGCCGTCGACGAAGCTGACGCGCGCGCTCGTCACGCGCTGCACGACGTGCTCGTTGGTGAGCAGGTAGCCGTCGGGGGTCACGACGACCCCCGAGCCCGCCCCGCCGCGCGCGCGCTCGGCCTCTGCCGCGCCGCCGACGTACACGCTCACCACCGCCGGCGCGACCACCTCGAGCGCGCCGACCACGGCCGCGGAATAGGCATCGAGCGCCGCGGAATCCGCATCCGGCGTGTCCGGTCCGGGCGTGTCGTCCTCGAGCATTCGTGCAGGCATGGGGCTAGCGGGCGGCAAACTCAAGGGGTGCGGCCCGGGCTTATTTGCGAGAATCCCGCCGGATGATTTCCCTCAGCCAGACCGCGATCCTCATCGCCGCCGCCGTGCTCGCGGTGACCGTGTTCCGCTTCCTGCGCCTGAGCTCGATCCTCGGCTACGTGGCGGCGGGCCTGGTGATCGGTCCCTGGGGCCTGAACCTCATCGGCGACGTCGAGCACATCAGTCAGGTCGCCCAGTTCGGCGTGGTGCTGCTGCTCTTCATCATCGGGCTCGAGCTGCAGCCGACGCGGCTGTGGGTGATGCGGCGCCTGGTGTTCGGGCTCGGCGCCGCGCAGGTCCTGAGCTGCACGCTGCTCCTGGGTGCGCTCGCCTGGGTCTTCGGCCAGCCCCCGCTCGCGGCCGCGATCGTCGGCCTCGGCCTCTCGCTCTCCTCGACGCCCCTCGTGCTGCAGGTGCTCGCCGAGCGGCGGCAGCTGAAGACCCAGCACGGCCGCGCGGCCTTCGGCATCCTCCTGTTCCAGGATCTCGCGGTGCTGCCGGTGCTGGCGCTGCTGCCGCTGCTCGCGCCGCAGGGGACCGGTCCGCACGACCCGCTGTGGCTGTCGCTCGTGAAGTTCGTCCTCATCGTCGTCGTCATCATCGGCGGGGGTCGCCTGCTGCTGCGCCCGGCGCTGCGCCTGGTGGCGCGCGTGCAGGTGAGCGAGGTGTTCACCGCGGCCGCGCTCCTCACGGTGATCGGCACGACGCTGCTCGCGAACCTGGCCGGTTTCTCGGCCTCCCTCGGCGCCTTCCTCGCCGGCGTGCTGCTCGCCGACAGCGAGTTCCGCCACGAGCTCGAGGCCGACCTCGAGCCCTTCAAGGGCCTGCTGCTCGGGCTCTTCTTCATCTCGGTGGGGATGGCCGCGAACGTGGGCCTCCTCGGCTCGGATCCCGCGCGGCTGCTGGCGGTCACGGCCGGCTTCCTCCTCGTCAAGGTGATCGCGATCAGCGTGCTCGGCCGCCTCGGCCGGCTGCGCCCCGAGCAGGCACGGCTGCTCGGCTTCTCCCTGCCCGCGGGCGGGGAGTTCGCGTTCGTGCTCTTCACCCTGGGCGCGCGCGAGCACCTGCTCTCGGCCGAGACGGCGGACCTCCTGGTGCTCGCGGTCACGATGTCGATGATGCTCGGGCCGCTGCTGCTCATCGGCTACGAGGCGTTCGCGGCACGCTGGCTCACGCCCGCGCCGCAGCCCTTCGACGAGATCGCGGAGAAGGACAGCGCCGTCATCATCGCCGGCTTCGGCCGCTTCGGGCAGATCGTGGCGCGCATCCTGCGCATGAAGGGCATCTCCTTCACCGCACTCGACAGCAGCCAGACGCACGTCGACTTCGTGCGCCGCTTCGGCAACCAGGTCTACTACGGAGACGCCTCGCGGCTCGACCTGCTGCGCGCCGCCGGCGCCGCGAAGGCGCGCTTCCTGGTGCTCGCGATCGATGACGTGGAGACCTCGACGCGCACCGCGATCCTGGTGCGCGAGCAGTTCCCGCGGCTGAAGGTGTTCGCGCGCGCCCGCAGCCGCCAGCACGTGTTCGCGCTCATGGATGCGGGCGTCACCCAGGTGGTCCGCGAGACCTACGCCTCGAGCCTGGAGACGGCGGCCGCGGTGCTCGAGGCGCTCGGGGAGTCCCCGGGCGCCGCGCGCGATGCGGTGCGCCGCTTCCGCGCGCACGACGAGGCGACGCTCGCGGCGCAATACCTGGTGAAGGACGACCAGAACAAGTTCCTCGCCACCACGCGCGAGGCCGCCGAGCAGCTCGAGAAGCTGTTCGAGGCCGACCGCGCCCAGGCCGACTAAGCGATGGACGATGCGCGCAGCATCCGCGAGTTCTGGTTCGGCCGGCTGCCGCTCACGGCCGACAACCTGAACCATCGCCTGCGCTTCTGGTTCGGCGCGGACGCTTCCGAGCTGCGCGCGCGGCGCGACGCCACCATCCGCGAGCGCTTCGCGCCGCTGCTGGAGCGCGCCGCGGCCGGGGAGCTCACCGCGTGGGCCGACGGCCCGCGCCGCCGCCTGAGCCTCATCATTCTGCTCGATCAGTTTCCGCGCAACCTCTTCCGCGGCACGGCGCGCGCCTTCGCCTTCGACGACAAGGCGCTCGCGCTCACCCTCTCGGGCATGCAATCCGCGGCGGATGCGGCGCTCGACGTGGTCGAGCGCATCTTCTTCTACATGCCGCTGCAGCACGCCGAGAGCCGCGACGTGCAGGACGAGTCGGTGGCCGCCTACCGGCGGCTGCTCGCGGAGGCGCCGCGGCCGCTGCGCGCCACCTTCGAGAGCGCGCTGCGCTCGGCGGAGAACCACCGCGGGATCATCGAGAAGTTCGGACGCTTCCCGGGCCGCAACGCCGCGCTCTCGCGTGCGGGCACGCCCGAGGAGGAGAAGTGGCTGAAGCAGGGAGGCGAGAGCTTCGGTCAGTGACCGCCGGTGAGGCGCTCGAGGTCACGGATGCGGCTCTCGAGCGCCTGCCGCGCCTCGAGCAGCTCGAGGGCGAGCGCCGCGCCGCTGACGTTGATACCCAGGTCGCGCATCAGGCGGCCGGCGACACGCACGCGCGGCAGGGCGCTCGCGGCCACCTGCCAGCCCGTGTAGGTGTGCCGTCCCGCGACGACTCCCAGATCCGCCAGCTCCAGCAGCGCGCTCTGCTCGATGCGGCACATCTGGCAGATCTCAGCCGCGGCGATCCAGTCACCCTCGCCGACCACGCGCGCCTCGAGCAGCTGCATCACCCGTGCCATCGCCTCACCTCGCAAAGTCCGCACGCGGATCAAACGCCAGCTGGCTGCGCATCTGCTCATAGAGCGCGCGCGCTTCCGGCGTGCCGGCCGGCGGCAACACCACTTTCAGCTGCACATACTCGTCCCCGGGAGGCTGCCCGGGAAGACCGCGCCCGCGCAGGCGCAGCTTCTGCCCGCTCTGCGACCCGGCCGGGATGCTCATCTGCACCGGGCCACCGAGTGTCGGGACGGTGACCGAGGCACCGAGCGCGGCCTCCCAGGGCGCCACCGGGAAGGTGAGCGTGACGTCGCGGCCGTCGAGCTGGTAGAGCTTGTCCGGGACGATGTGCACTTCCAGATAGAGGTCGCCCGCCGGCCGGTTGCCCGCCGCCGGATCACCCTGACCGGCGAGCCGCACCAGCTGCCCCTCGGTCACCCCGGCGGGAATGTTGACGCGCACCGTATGCGCGTGCAGCTGCACGTGCCCGTCGGCCGTGACCTCGGGCCGGCGCAGCTCGAGGGTGCGCGTCGTGCCGCGAAACGCCTCGCCGAGATCGATGTCGACACGCGCGTGATGGTCGCGCCCGGCGCGCGCTGGCCCCGCGCCCCCGCCCGCGAACGGCGAGGCGCCGCCGAAGAGCGAGGAGAAGAAATCGGAGAACTCGCCCTCCGTGAACTCGCCGTCCCCGGCCGCCGCGCGCCGGCCGCGGCGCGGACGCGCCCCGCCGCCTGAGAATTCGAAGTCGCTGCCCCAGTCCGGCGGCGGACGGAACTGCTGTCCGGACTTCCACTCGCTCCCGAGCTGGTCGTAGGCGGCCCGCTTCTCCGGATCCTTGAGGACCTCGTAGGCCTCCTGCACTTGCTTGAACCGCGCCTCGGCGTTCGCCTCCTTGCTCACGTCCGGGTGGAACTTGCGCGCGAGACGCCGGTAGGCGGTCTTCACCTGATCCGCGGTCGCCGCACGCTCGACGCCCAAGATCTTGTAGTAGTCCTGGAATTCCATGGCCTCGCCCTAGAGCCCGCAGGCACAGCCCGCGGGCCGGATTCTAACTGCAGCGCGCACCGCCCCGGTGCATGGGGCCGCGATCGCCCCGCGACAAGGCACGCGGCAGGCGTCGCGGTGCGCTCGCACCCGCGCCGGGGCCCGCAACTGCGGGTACGGATCTTGCTTTGCCACTTCACGCGGGCGCGGCGCGGGCTCGCCGCGGCGATGAACGCGGCGCACGGGTGCGCGCATTACCGGACAGACAGACGGCTTCACGGATTGATCGGAGCGGGAGGCGGAGGCCCTTCAAACCCCCTCGAGAAGTACCCGCCGCCTCCCCTCCGATCAGCCAAAAAAAAGCGCCGCGAGGCGGGGGAAGTCGCATCGCGGCGCGCAGGAGCGAACACGGGGAAATTGTTCGCAACTGGGTGTCTACAAAGCAAGGCCTGTGCCAGACCATAAATACCCAATTAAACAAAGAGTTATCATCCACAGAGCCGTTCGAACCCGGTGACGCGAATTGTCACTTTGGAGCTTCGGGCAGCCAACTCGGCCCAGCGCGCACTCGGGTGTCGTCGGGCGACGACACTTACCCGCGCAGCTTCAGCGCGGGATGACGGGCACGCAGTCCTGGGACTGCTGCCGGAGCGAATCGCACAGGGCGCGCGCCTGCGCCTCGCCCGAGGCGGGGGCCTGCAGTCGGTAGAGCTGTCCGGTGTCTGAGCTCGCGACGACGATGCGCGGAGACAGGCCGGTCAGCTCCTGGCTGAAGCGCACCTGCAGGCGCTGCCACTCGCGGTCGGCGCTCGCGGCGGTCACGAAGGCACCCAGCTGCACACCATAGCCGCCGGCGGGATTGCGCACGCGGGTGGCGTGCGTCTCCTCGGACGGCGCGGGCTGCGCCAGATCCGCCGGATCTATGGCCGCGACCACGGCCGGCGCGACCTCCGCCGCCGCGGCCACCGGTACCTCGACGGGCTTCGGCGGTCCGGTCGCGAGCAGCAGCGCGTTCACCCCGGTGCGGCTCGCGGCCACCTTCGGCTGCGCCCGCCCGGTGCGCGGGGCGGATCCGAGCGAGAACTCCTCGATGCGGATGCGGGCCTCTTCCGACCACTTACCGTGCGGGTGCTGCGCGAGGAAGTTGCGGTACGCGTCGACCGTGCCGACGCCGTCGCTGTGCTGCCAGTCGCGATCCACGGCGAGCGCCGCGATGCGCAGGCGGGACTGAGCCGCGAGCTCGCTGTCGGCGTGCTGATCGAGGAAGCGCTCGTAGGCCTCGCTGGTGTTGGCCGCCTCTGCCGATCGCCAGTCCTGCTGCTCCCGGCTGCATCCCGCCGCGGCCGTCGCCAGCAGGGCGAGGAGCGTCAGCCTGGCTGCAGAGACTGTGATCATGGTCGGCCTTCCTGGGCGTCAGCGTTACGTATTATGACCCCGCCGCTTACCGGGAGCACCGCATGATTGACTCACCCAGGCGCCGACTGATCGACCAGACGGCCGACGCGCCGACCTTCCTCGCCGAGGGCGCGCGCCTGACCGGGGACCTCGAGGCCCCGGGGCCACTGATCGTGTGCGGTACCGTGCGGGGCGACGGGCGGGTCGGCGGCACGCTGCGCATGGCCGTCTCGGCGCAGTGGGAGGGTGAGATCCATGCCGCTTCTGCCGTCATCGCCGGGCGGGTGACGGGGCGACTTGTTGTCGAGGATAAGCTCGAGATTGGGGCGACCGCGGTCATACGCGCCGACGTCGTGGCGCGCAGCATCGCCATCGCGAAGGGCGCCGTCATCGAGGGCGCCGTCACCGTGACGAGCGGCCAGCCGATCCTCCAGTTCGAGGAGAAGCGCGGCTAGGCGTCGGCGCCGAGCTGCGCGAGTACCCAGCGCTCCACCCACGGGGAGCCGGAGAGGCCCTCGAAGAATCCGCAATGCCCGCCGTAGCGCGTGAGCGTGATCGACAGCGACGGCGGCCGCGCGAGGCGCGTGAGTCCCGCGGCGGGGATGATCGGATCGTCGAGCGCGGTGAGGATGCTCGCGGGCACCTGCAGCTGCGCGAGCCCCGCGCCGGTGATCGAGTAACCGCTCAGGTAGTGGTCCAGGCTCCCGAAGTCGGTGTGCTCGCGCACCAGCTGCGCGGTCATCTCCTTGAGATCGCGCGAGCGCGCGAGCTGCCGGAAGTCGTAGCTGTCGGGCCACGCGGCCTGCTTCTTGCGCAGCGAGCGCAGCCACTTGCGCACGAAGTAGCGCTCGTAGCCGGGGATGCCGTTCTGCAGCGCCACGAGCGTGTCGCTCGGCTCGAGCACCGGGGAGACGGCGATCGCGCGCGCGATGTTGAGTGAGGCGGTGCCTGCCTGCGCGGCGACCCGCAGCATGAAATTGCCGCCGAGCGAGAAGCCGACGAGCGCGAGCGCCGCGCCGCCGAAGCGCTGCTGCAGGGCACGCACGGCGCCGATCACCTCCGGCAGGCGGCAGGAGTGGAACAGGTCGCGGTTCAGGTGATGCGTCTCGCCGTGGTCGCGCAGGTTCAGGCGCAGCACCTCGAAGCCGCAGGCGTACAGGCGCTGCGCGAGCGAGAGCACGTACAGCGAGTCCGCGCTCCCCTCCCAGCCGTGCAGCAGCACCACCGGCCGGCCGCCGCTCGCCGGCGGGCTCGAGTGAAAGCACTGCAGGCGCACGCCGTCGCCGCAGTCGAGCAGCAGCTCGGTCTGCCCCTTCAGCAGCGGCGCCGCGGCGCGCAGGATGCGGCCGCGCCGCCAGGCGGTGCTCGCGAGGATCGACTGCAGGTGGTGGTTGCGTAGCCAGGGAGGCGGCCGGAACTCGACCTCACCCGCCGCGCTGCCCGGGACTGAGTTGTTCAACGCACGCGGATCTCGATGCGGTTGTTGGCGATCGCCGCGCGGTTCCATTCCCCGGCGGTGAGCCCGGCCGAGGGCGCCGGATAGGCCGCGGCGAGGCTCGCGGCATCGCCCTGGGCGACCTGTACGTCGAGCGCGTCCGAGGTGCGCTTGCGCACGTCGGCGATGAGGTTCGCGAGCCCGAGGGGGGTGCGCTGCGCGGCCGAGAGCGCCTCGTCGTAGGGGTTACCGACCACGTCGCAGCGCGAGTACGGCATCTCCTCGGGGGCGAGCGAGTAGCCTTCCGCGGCGCTGCCGACCAGGCAGAAGCGCCCGCCGAAGGTGTGCACCTCGACCAGGGCGCTGCGTCCGTCGTGCACGAGGTGCCCGAGGAGCCTGCTCACGACCTCGAGGCGGGGGCCGCCGAGCGGCTCGTTGCCGTAGGGAACGAGCGCCACGATCGGCTTGGCCTCACCGGGCCCGGCGCCTTGCGCGCCGGCCTGGGCGGCGGGGACCTCGGCGCCGGCCGGCCCTGCGGCGGTCGGCCAGGCCAGGTGCTGCGCGCGCAGCTGCGTCACCTCGGCGGTCAGCGACTCGAGCGTGCGCACGCTGCGCCACCACAGCCCGGTCGACAGCAGCGCGATGGCGAGCGCGGCGCTCGCGATCAGCCATGCCCACGGCGGTGCGGTGCGCGGCGGCTCGGGCGGGCCGGGCTCGGGGAGCGACTCGAGCAGCAGCGCGCGCACCTCGGCGGTGATGCGGTCGGTCTGCGTGTCGATGCCGGCGACCAGCGCGCGGCGCAGCTCCGCGAAGTGCTCGCGCAGCGCGCTGTCGGTGAGGGGCTTGGAATAAACCGGTGCGGACGGCTCGGGCGGCTCGCCGGGCGGGACGAGGTTCAGCGCGGTGAAGCTCGCCTGCTCGGGGATGCGCCGGTCCGGTACCAGGTGCAGCTGGTAGAGGACCTTGGAGACATCGGCGGGGCGGATCTGCTTGGGCAGCACGCCGACCGCGCCGAGCGCGCGCGCCTGACCGAGGTACAGCTCCCCTTCCTGGGAGGTGTACATCATGATGGGGATCGTGGCCGTGCGCGGATCGTTCTTGATGTGCTGGACCGCCTGCAGGCCGTCCATGCCCGGCATCAGGTGGTCCATGAAGATGACGTCCGGGCGGTTCTCGCTGAGGTAGTCGATGGCCGCCTCGGCGCTCTCGGCGCTGTCGACGTCGATCTCGTACTTCTCCAGCACCCGCGCGAGGAACAGGCGTGCGGACTTCGAGTCGTCGACGATCAACGCCCGCTTTGCGCCCATTCCCTGACTCCCAACACCCGCGCGCCGCAACCGCCGAAAGTGTATGGCGCGGACACTCGCCCCGCCAAGCGTGTCGCGGGGCGAAGACGGGGCCCTGGCTGGCTCTCAGGCGATGACGTGCGCGGCGCGTGACGGAGCGCACAGTTGGGCGTAGAGCGCGGCCAGGCGCTGCGCCATGTGCGCCGAGGACCAGGAGCGCGCATAGGTGCGACCGCGGGCGGCGAGCCCCTCGCGCAGCCCCGGGTCGCCCAGCACCCGCAGGACGGCCGCGGAGAAGGCCTCCTCCTCCTCCGGCACGACCAGGGCGCCGCTGCCCGGGACGAGTATCGAGCGGGTGCCGAGCTCCGCGGTCGAGACCACGGGCGCGCCCTGGGCCATGGCCTCGAGCAGGACCAGCCCCTGGGTCTCGGTGCGCGAGGCGAACACGAACACGTCGGCGGCGGCGTAGCAGTCGAGGAGCTCGCGCTCGCGCGGCAGGTAGCCGGCGAAGTGCACGCTCGCCTCCAGTCCGAGCGCGCGCACGCGCTGCGCGAGCCCGGCGCGCGCCGGTCCCTCGCCGGCGATCACCAGCACCGCCTGCGGCAGCACGCGCAGCACGCGCGTGAACATCGAGAGCAGGAAGCCGATGTTCTTCTCGTGGGCGACGCGGCCGATGTAGGTGACCAGCGGCCGGTCGGCGGCGAGACCGGCGCTGGCGCGGAAGGCGGCACCGTCGCCGCTCCGGAAGCGGTCCGCGGGCAGCCCCGTGGGCAGCACGTGGATCGGGGTGCGCACCCCGTAGTCGCTGAGGACGGCGCGCATCGGCTCGGATGGGGCGATGAGGGCCGCGACCTGTGCGCACTGCGCGCGCGTGAAGGCGCGCGCCCCGAAGCGTGCGAGCGGGTGCGGCAGCAGTGGCAGGTAGTGGTGCAGGTACTCCTCGAAGAAGGTGTGATAGGTCGCGACGCACGGCACGCGGGCGCGGCGCGCGAAGCGCACGCCGGCGTAGTGGGCTACGAACGGTGTGTGGATGTGCACCAGGTCGAACTGCTCGGCGGGCAGCGCATCGAGTGAGCGCGTGAGAGCCCCCCAGCGCATGCGTCGGTCCTCCGGATCCCCGGGCACCCCGGCCGAGGGGATGCGCACCACGTCCGTATCCGCTGCGTCCGCGGCCGCATACTGCGGCGCCACGAGCAGTGTGGCGACGCCCTCGCGGGCCAGGTCCTCACGGAAGGTGCGGATCGAAGTGGAGACGCCGTTGACGCGCGGGAAGTAGACGTCCGAGACGAACAGGACCCGCACGCCTCACTCAGCCCGCGCGGATCGCCCGCGCTGACGGGGTCGGGCGGCCACTAGGCGATCAACAGGCCGAGCTCCGCGAGCCCCGCGCCGATGGCGGCGCCGGCGAGCACGTCGGTCGGGTAGTGCAGTCCGAGCACCACGCGCGAGGAGGCGATGAGCGCCGCGAGCGGCACCAGTACCCACGCGAGCTCCGGCCAGTGCACGCTCGCCTGCCAGGCGAAAGACACCGCGTGGATGGTGTGTCCGGAGGGGAAGCTGTAGCGATCCAGCGGCGCCCCGGCCTTGTCGATCCCGGAGTGGGTGATGAACGGCCGCTCGCGCACGCACACCCGCTTCAGCCACGAGTACAGCGCGATCCCCGGGAGCGACATCAGGCCCGTGACGAACGCCGGCCAGATTGCCGTAGGACCATAAAGCAGCGGCAGCGCGATGAGCAGCGCATACCAGATGACGCCATTGCCCAAGCGGCTCGCGACCTGGAAGATGCGGCGCGGCACGGGGCGCTGCGCTGCACGGTTCAGCCGCAGGCAAAGCCCGTGCTCGGCGCTGTCGATGCGTGCGACCCACGCGTTGAATCCCGTCGCTTTCATGCGGCTCTGCCCTCCGGTGCGCGGCCCATGAGTGACGCGTACAGCCTTGGCTCGGCCGGCGTCAACCCCATGACAAAAATGTGAATGTTTTTTTGCAACAAGGGTTTACGGCCCTTTTTGTGTGCGGTTCCTCACATAATTGTGCATCTGCACATGCTCCCGGCCCTAGAGTTCCCCGAGCACCGAGGCCACCAGCCGCGCCGCGGATCCGCGGCCGTGGGCGAAGTACAGTGAAGGCTCGGTGAGCTCAAGTTCGAGCAGCCGCGGAGTCCCGTCTCCGTCCCGTATCAGGTCGACACGAGCGTACAGCAAGCGTTCAAAGGGTAGCGCTTCCAGGGCGGCTGCGGCGACCCCAAGCTCATCCTGGGCAGGAGAACGCGGCGTAATCTCCTCGGGCGCAAAGAGCGCCTGGATCGCGTTCCCCCCCGCCGGCAGCAGGGGGCCCTTGCGGATCGCGTGACTGAAGGCGCGGTCGATGTAGACGAGCGCGGTCTCCCCGTCGCGGTCGACGCTCGCGAGGTAGGGCTGCACGAGCACGGCGCGCCGCGCGCGCAGCAGCGGGCGCATGTGCTCGAGCATCTCGGCGGGCTGCGCGCGCGGGTGACGGCGCGTGTCGCGCGCGCCCGCGCCCACGGCGGGCTTCACGACGAACTCGGCCGCCTCGTGCGCGGCCACGAAGCGCGCGAGCACGGCGGCCGGATCCTCTTCCACGGGCTCGATGAACTGGCTCGCGACCACCGCCACCCCGGCGTCCGCGAGCGCGTCGAGGTAGTGCTTGTCGGAGTTCCAGCGCACCACCGGCACCGGGTTCAGGAGCCGGGTGCGCGCCGCCGCCCGCTCGACCCAAGCGAGGAACTCGCCGAGGCGCTCGGTGTAATCCCACGCCGAGCGCAGCAGCGCCGCGTCGAAGCGGCTCCAGTCGACCGTCTCGTCGTCCCAGTCGACGATCTCGGCGTGCGCACCCGCGGCGGCGAAGGCCGCGAGCAGCGGCGGCATGTCCTCATCCAGCCCGCGCGCGGCGCGCGCGGTGACCAGCGCGACGGCGTGCCTCACTCCCTGATTCCCGTGCCGCGGTTCATGAGCACCACCGCCGTCGTGAACAGCAGCGCCGCGGCGGCGCCCATGAGCGCAAACGCTGCGCGCACGTCCACGTCTGAGATGCCGAGGAAGCCGAAGCGGAAGGCGTTCACCATGTACAGGATCGGGTTCACGTAGGACACGTGGCGCGCCCAGTCCGGCAGCAGACTCAGCGAATAGAACACGCCGCCGAAGTAGGTGAGCGGCGTGAGCACGAACGAGGGGATCCAGTTGACCTGGTCGAAGTTCTTGGCGAAGAGCGCGTTGAGGAAGCCGCCGAGCGCGAAGGTGAGCGACGTCAGGATCAGCGCGGCGAAGACGATCAGCAGGTGATGCACCTGCAGGTGCGTGAACACCAGCGAGACCACCGTGACCGCCGCGCCCACCAGCAACCCGCGCACCAGCCCGCCGGTCGCGTAGCCGGCGACGATCACCCAGTTGGGGAGCGGTGAGACCAGCAGCTCCTCGACGTGCTTGCCGAACTTGGCGCCGAAGAACGACGCCACCACGTTGCCGTAGGAGTTGGTGATGACCGACATCATGATCAGGCCCGGGGCGATGTACTGGCGGTAGTCGACCCCGTCCAGCAAGCCCACGCGCCGGCCGAATATGCTGCCGAAGATGGCGAAGTACAGGATCGCCGTCACCGCCGAGGGCACGATCGTCTGCGCCCAGATGCGGATGATGCGCCCGTACTCGCGGATGACGATGGTCTTGAAACCTACCCAGCGCACCACGTTCAGGTTGACCGTCGGTGCGCTCACGGAGGCGCGCTCGGCGAGCGCGCTCATCGCTGTCCCGAGGCCTGGCTGCGCAGGGCCTCGCCCTCAGGCGCTGCCGCCGCCTCACCCGCGTCCGCCGTGCGCCCGCCCTCGACCAGGCGCATGAAGATCTCCTCGAGGCGGTTCACCTTGTTGCGCATGGAAAGCACCTCGACGCCGAGTGCCGAAAGGCGCGCGAAGATGTCGTTGAGGTTCTCCTCCTTGGAGACCTCGACCTCGAGCGTGTGATCGTCGACGAGACGCGTGGCGTAGCCTTCGAGCGGCGGCACGGCGGCGAGCGAGTCGCGCAGGTTGAACACGAAGGTCTCCGAGTGCAGACGCCGCAGGAGTCTGCTCATGCGGTCTCGCTCGATGATGCGTCCACCGTTGATGATGGCGATGTTGCGGCAGAGCGTCTCGGCCTCCTCGAGGTAGTGGGTGGTGAGGATGATGGTCGTGCCGCGCTCGTTGATGTCGCGCAGGAAGTCCCACATGGAGCGGCGGATTTCGATGTCGACGCCCGCCGTCGGCTCGTCGAGGATCAGCAGGCGCGGCTCGTGCATGAGCGCCCGGGCGATCATCAGGCGGCGCTTCATGCCGCCGGACAGGCCGCGCGACATGCCGTTGCGCTTGTCCCACAGCTGCAGCTGCTTCAGATACTTCTCGGCGCGCGCGCGCGCCACCGGCCGCGGGATGCCGTAGAAGCCCGCCTGGTTCACGACGATCGTGAAGGGCGTCTCGAACATGTTGAAGTTGACCTCCTGCGGCACGACGCCGATGCAGGCCTTGGCCGCCTCGAGCTCGCGGTCGATGTCGTGCCCGAAGACGCGCGCCTCGCCGGCGCTCTTGTTGACCAGCGAGGTGATGATGCCGATGAGCGTGGTCTTGCCCGCGCCGTTAGGGCCGAGCAGGGCAAAGAAGTCTCCCTGCTCGACGTCCAGGTCAACGCCGCGCAGTGCCTGCACGCCGTTGCGGTAGGTCTTGGTGAGGTTGCGGACCGAGAGGGCGTTCATGGCACTGAGGATCGGGGCTCGCGCACGGCGGCGCAAGGGCGGGCCGCCCTTGACGGGGAGAGTGTCGCGGGTCGCGGGGGCGGCCCGACATGCCTCCGGCGGGGTATTGACGCTTCGGGGGCGCGCCGGCGCTCAGCTCGCGGTGCGCAGCAGCTCCGCGATAGCGGCGGACTCGGCGGACTCGGACTCCTCGTGGAACGACCAGCCGTCGCGGCCATGTTCCTTGGTGCGGTAGAGCGCGAGGTCCGCGAGGCGCACGGCGCGCTCGTGCGAGTACTCCTCGCCGGGCTGCACGGTGGCCACGCCGACACTCACGGTGAGATAGGGGCGCGTGGTCGAGGCACCGTGGGCGATGCCGAGGTCCGTAACCGCCTTGGTGATGCGGGCGGCCGCGCCGGCGGCTTCGGTGCGGCCGCCGCCGACGAGTATGGCGATGATCTCTTCGCCGCCGTAGCGGGCGATCATGTCGAGCGGCCGGCGGCGCGCCGCCGCGCCGATCGCGGTCGCCACCTCCCTCAGGCAGCGGTCTCCCGCCTGATGTCCGTAGCGATCGTTGTAGGCCTTGAAGTGATCGATGTCGATCAGCAGCACCGAGACCGGCTGGCCCTGTACCTGGGCGTGCTGCCACAGGCTCCGCGCCTGCTCTTCGAGGGCCGCGCGGTTCAGCAGTCCCGTGAGTCCGTCGTGCATCGCCACCCGCGCGAGGCGCCGTCGCTCGAGGAAGGCGACGCGGTTGGCGTATTCGAGCGTGTAGCTGCCCGAGCCGCCGATGAGGTTCGCGGAAAACAGCACGAACAGCGAGTAAGTCGCGACCTTCGGGGCGACGAGGCCGAGGAGCGCCGCGCCGGCGTAGGCCGCGATCAGGATCAGGTTGGTGCGCAGCGCGGCGCCGAAGGTCATGCCGAGCATGAAATAGAAGTAGAACGCCGCGAGCAGCAGCCGTGCCGCGACCAGCGGCAGCTGCGCCGGGGTGGCCTCGACCGCCATCAGCACGGTGCCGATGCCGAACAGCGGCGCGGCGAGCTGCACCGCGGGCTGGTACCAGCGCATGTACAGGCGCGGCGTCGTGAGCACCAGCATGATGACCACCAGCGGCAGCTGCAGGCCGAAGCGCCAGATGTCGGGCGTCGCGAATCGCGGCCCGACGAGCAGCACGTGATCGATGATGGCGAAGCCGCAGACGCTCGAGAGGGCGACGACCAGGCTCACTCGCACCCACAGCCGAGCCGCGGTGCGGTAGCTGAGGATGAACTGGTGTTCGAGCTCCGGATCGAGGAACCGAAGTCGGCTTACGGCCCTGCGTTCGCCGGCGGGCGCACTGTCAGCGTCCGAAGTACGCAACCCCGCCCCCTGATGTTGGACCAGCTCGCCTCAGCGCCGCGGGTCGACCTCCCGGTCGCTTACCCTGGACGAGTTCTTCACTCGGGTACGCCAGACATCATACGGGTCCCAACCGGACTGCGAGCGTGCGAGTCGCTCGAGCTCCTCCATGGTTCTAACGAAGTCCTCATTCGCAGCTGTCGAGTCCCGAGGATCAGCGGGAAGTCCTTCCGCGCCTTTGCTCTTCATCACCGTGCGCTCCTGCTTGTTGTCTGCGGTCCGTAGTTGCTGTTCTTCTCTTCCGTTGCTCAGTCGCCCTTCCATGGAGCGACATGAGGATCAAAGTTTATGTCGTCCGGGGGTCAAAAGCGAATAAGGCAAAGTTTTGATTATGTTACGTTAACTGTCGCTGAACGCCCTGGTAGGCGGTCGCCGACGCGACATCGGTCAATCGCTGAAGTAGCGCGCCAGGTACTGCCTAAACGTTCCCCGGTCGCTCTCCTCGATCCGCCGCTGTGCGCGCCAGGACTCCTGCGCTTCCTCGGCAAACTCGCGCAGCCGCTCGTCGTTGGGGGCGTAGAGGTCGAGGAAATAGGCCTTGTGGGCCGCGGACATGCGCAGCGCCAGTTCAAAAAACGACTCCCCTGCGTTCAGTTCCGTCATGAGGCGTGCCGAGGGAGTGAGGGCAACGTCCTCGACCTTCGCCGACTGAGTGGCGAGTGCCGCCGAATAGGGCCGGTTGGGCTCGTCGCGGTCGAGGATCTCGCAGATGCCGGCGAGGGAGTCGAGCAGCTCCCGCGCCCAGTCCTGCATCGCAACATCGCGCCCCTCGCGCCACAGCATGAGCCCCGGCTCGCGGCCGCGCCGCGCCACGGTGAGGTGGTTCTGGTCGAGAGCCGCCTGCTCGGAGTCGGCGATCGGCTGGCTGTCCTTCATCAGGCACAGGGCGAGGAACGCCTCGAGAAAACGCAGCTTGTTCTGGTTGACGCCCACCGGGTCGAAGGCACTGACATCGAGCGCTCGCACCTCGACGTACTCGACGCCCGCCCGGCGCAGCGCCTTGGTCGGGCGCTCTCCGGAGCGCGCGACGCGCTTCGGGCGTATGAAGCTGTAGTACTCGTTCTCGATCTGCAGGATGTTGGCGTTCAGCTGGCGCCAATCACCGTTCACCTCCACGCCGAGCGCCTCGTACGCCGGATTGGGCGTGCTGATGGCGCGCGCCAGGTCGCGTATGTACTCGTCCAGGCTGTTGACCGAGACGGTGAGCCCGGCCTGGTTGCGGTTGCGGTAGCCGACGTCGCTCATGCGCAGGCTGGTGGCGTAGGGGGCAAACGCGGCGCCGCCGCCGAAGTCGCTGAGCCCGTGATCGCGGTTGCGCAGGAAGGACTTGCAGACCACCGGCGAGACGCCGAACAGGTACAGCACCAGCCAGCCGTAGCGGCGGTAGTTGCGCAGCAGGTCGAAGTAACGCGCGGACACGAACTGCGCGTCGTGCGCACGCGCGCCGAGGGCGGCCGCGTACGCCTCCCAGAACGGCAGCGGGAAGGAGTAGTTGAAATGCACGCCCGAGATCGCCTGCATCATGCGCCCGTACCGCAGGCCAAGACCGTTGCGGTAGATGGTCTTCATGCGGCCGACGTGCGAGCTGCCGTACTGCGCGAGCGGGATGTCCGCATCGCGCTCGATGTTGCACGGCATGCTGGTCGCCCAGAGCAGCTCATCGCCGAGATGGCGGTAGACGAACTGATGCAGGTCGAGCAGGTACTGCAGCAGCTCCCAGCTGTGGGTGAACGCGGGGGTCACGAGCTCGATCAGCGCCTCGGAATAGTCGGTCGTGATGTGCTCGTTGGTGAGCGCCGAGCCGAGCAGCGGCGGGTGCGGCGTGTGTGCGAGCGTGCCGTCCGGGTGCACGCGCAGGGACTCCTTCTCCACGCCCTTGCGGCCGCCCTGCAGGATCTGCGGCTCGCCGCCGTTGACGAGCGCGGCGAGACGTCGTTCGAAGACGCGGTCGATGCCCGGCCTGCTCATGGATGATCCACGCGGCGCGCTCTACCAGCGCACGCGGCCCGTGAGCACCTCGGCGAGCAGGCGGAAGTCCGCACGCAGGCTGTAGAGCGGGTGACGGAAGGTCGCGGGGGAGTTGCGCTCGAAGAAGAAGTGTCCGGCCCACGCCGGCAGGTAACCGCAGAGCGGCGCCGTGAGCAGCAGGACCCAGCGCCCTCGCACGAGCGCCGCGGCGCCTAATACCACGGCGAGCGCGGTGCCGGCCACGTGCAGGCGGCGGCAGGTGCGGTTGCCGTGCTGCCCGAGGTAGTGCGGATAGAAATCGCGAAAGCTCGCGAAGTGCGGCGCCGCCGGGCGGGTGTGCGGAGAAGCTGACATGAAGGTCCTCGACTGCAGGCGCGCGCCGCCGCCTCAAATTCAAACACGGTAAACCGACTGCGCGGTCTCTCAGGGCATCTTGCCGCGCCGCGGTGCGTTCGCGCAAATGAGCCCGGGACGCCGGCCCCCGACGCCGCGCTCGGGGAACCGCTTAGCGTTAGGGTTCGAGGCGAACGAGCCGTCCGTTTGTCGTGGGCGGCTAGGAACGTCCCGGCCCCACTTCAGTGCGACGCCGCTGATCTCCGCAAGGCGGCTCGCCGCGTACAGCCAGCGATTGCGGCGAGAAGGTGATGGCCGACCCGGGACCGGCCCCGGTGAACCTCAAGGAGTCGGTGCGAACAGGTCACCCTGCCAGGGATGGGATGCGCGGTAGGCCGCGAGCCGCTCCCTCATGAGCCGGGTATTCCATCCGAGCGCGGTGGCCTTGCGGATGGCGATCTCCTCCTGCTCGACTGCCCCGTCAAAGGTTCCGTTGACCGCGTAGACGGCTGCTAGCACGTCGAACATCTGGGGATCCGTCTGGATGTCGCCATGGCGCAGCTGGTTCGCGGCGCTCAGCGCGACGGCCGGGTCGTGCACGGCCGCGACCGGGGAGGCGGCGAGCAGTGCCCCGGCGTGCTTGCGCGCGTAGTAACTGTCGGCGGCCGATGCACGCTCGAGCAGCGTGCGTGCCTCGCTGACCTGCTCGGGCGTCGGCGAGCCGGTCAGCAGATCGGCCGCGAGCAGCACCTGCGCGGAGGCGCTGCCGCCCTGAGCGGCATGGCGCAGCCATACGGTGCTGCCGCCCGCCGGGTTACATGCCGTGGCCGCACGCATCCGCGCGGCGATCCAGTATTGAGCCTGGGGGTTGCCGGCCCGTGCCGCGCTGATCAAAAGATCCGCGGCGTGTGAGGAGGTGATCCCGAGCGAGGAGTCGACGCTCGCCGCCTGGCCCACTACGTACTGCGCCGTCGCATCGCCTGCCTCCGCGGCCGGCAGCGCGGCCTTGAAGACCGTCGCGTCCGCGAGCTTGCCGCTCGGACCGACGAAACGCATCTTCGCCTCCAGGCGTGACTCGACCGCCCGGCCGGCCTGCGACGCCGGAGCGAACCGCGAGTTGAGCCATGCCTCGACGGCTGCAGGCGCGAACGCGCTCTGGGGTACGGCGAGGAGGATCTCCGGGTCGCGCGCGAGACCGTCGGTGCCGACGGTGAGCGCCATGATCACGATGCCTTCGGGGCGCGTGCCGCGAAACTCTGCCGGGTAGTCCGGGGTGGGCGAAACGAGCACGTTCGGGGCCGAGCGGGTGCCACAGTCGAGGCGCGGATTCGCGACGCCCTGGGCGGCGAGCGCGTCGTGACCGTAGCGTCCCATAAGAGCCGCCGCGGCGCGCGCGTCCTCGGCACTGAGCCCCGTGCGCAGCCCCGTGAGGCGACCGCCGACCAGCTGCTGACAGCCGTTGCTCGCGGCCGCCTCGAGCCAGCCCACGCCACTGCCGCGGTCCTTCGGACCCCCTTGCCCCTTCAGCGCCATGGCGCCCAGATTGAACTGCGAGGAGCAGTCCCCGAGCTCGGCGAGCGCCAGGAACTGTGCCCGGGCCTGCTCGTAGTGACCGTCGTTGTAGTCTTTGAGCGCGGCGGAGAAGTCGGCACGCGCAAGCGCACACAGCATCGCGCCCGCCGCCAGCGCGGCACCCGCCAGATATTTCCTCACGGTCGCCCCCTCAAGGTCCGCGTGCGCGGATCTAGCGCTCGACTATCGCGGTCACTCCCATGCCCCCGGCGGTGCATACCGAAATGAGTCCACGTTTTGCGTTGGCATCACCTGCCAGGATTTTAGCGAGACTTGCGACGATGCGCGTGCCGGTCGCCGCGAAGGGATGGCCGAGGGCGACGCTGCCACCTTTTATGTTGAGTTTGCTGCGATCGATGCTGCCGAGGGCCCCCGAAAGCCCGAGCACGTGGCGACAGTAGTCCGCCGATTCCCAGGCCTTGAGCGTGCACAGCACCTGCGCGGCGAACGCCTCGTGGATCTCGTAGTAGTCGAAGTCCTGGAGAGTGAGGCCGGCGTCGTGCAGCATCGCCGGGACGGCGTATGCGGGCGCCATGAGCAGCCCCTCCTTGCCGCCGGCGAAATCGACCGCCCAGGTCTTGCCGTAGCGCAGGTACGCGAGCACCGGCAGATTGCGCTTTGCCGCCCACTCGGGATTGGCGAGCAGCACCGCGCTCGCGCCATCGGTGAGCGGGGTGCTGTTGCCCGCGGTCAGGGTGCCGTCATCCGCGAAGCTCGGCTTGAGCTTGCCGAGCTTGTCGAGGGTGGTGTCGGCGCGCACGTTGTTGTCGCTCTTGAGCCCGCCGTACTCGACCACGAGGTCATCGTAGAAGCCGGCGCGCCAGGCGGCGGCGGCCTTGAGATGACTGTCGTAGGCGAGCAGGTCCTGGTCTGCGCGGCTGATCTGCCAGCGCTTCGCCATGATCTCGGTACTCTGCCCCATCGACAGCCCCGTGCGCGGCTCGACCACGGCCGGCAGCACCGGGCGGAAGTACTTCGGCCGCAGGTCAAACCACGGCTTGAGGCGCTGCACCGTGCCGCGACCGCGATAACTGCGCAGCAGCAGCTGCTGGTAGGCGCGCGGATAGACGATCGGCGCGTCGCTGATCGAGTCCACCCCGCCGGCGATGCCGGCCTCGATCTGCCCGAGCGCGATCTTGTCGCCCATGAGAATCGCAGCCTCGAGGCTCGTGCCGCAGGCGCGCTGCAGGTCCAGCCCCGGGGTCTGCGGATCGAGCGCGGTCGAGAGCACGCTTTCGCGCACCAGGTTGTAGTCCCGCGGATGCTTGATGACCGCACCCGCCGCCACGTCCCCGAGCCGCTCCCCCTGCAGCTTGTAGCGCTCCACCACGCCGCGCAGCGCGGCCGTGAGCATGTCCTGGTTGGTCGCGCCGGCGTACGCGGTGTAGGAACGGGCAAATGGAATGCGCACACCACCTACTATGGCGACGCGCCTGACTGCGGGTCCGACCAGCATGACTCCTCCTGAGTTTCGCGCGTTAGAATGCCATGGCCAACCTAACGAAGCCATGGAGGCGCGGCATGGGCGCATACAGCACGATCATGGCGCGCGACGGCCACGAGTTTCAGGCGTGGCTCAGCGCTCCCACGGGCCGGCCGCGCGGCGCTCTGGTCATCCTGCAGGAGATCTTCGGGGTCAACGCTCACATCCGCGCGGTGACCGACTCGTTTGCCGCCGAGGGCTACACCGCGATCGCGCCGTGCCTGTTCGATCGCGTGCGCCGCGGCATCGAACTCGGCTACACGGCGAAGGAGATG